>NVWG01000014.1 GCA_002746185.1 Candidatus Hydrogenedentota bacterium | reverse complement strand
AAACGCATCCAGTGTAGTACCCGACGCACCGCCCAGAATACCCACCACCATGTCCGGATCATACGACACCAAATCTTCCAAAGCACGGGCACCGCAATAGGGTATCTTCAAGAAAAGGGGCTGACCTGCCTTCGTTACACCAGCCAGCATACGTGCAATATGATCATTGAGGAAATCGCCTACTCCTGCGGCGGAAACAACCCCCGCCGCGTTAGGCGCAAACACCTCAAGAAAATACCGAAATTCCTTAGCCTCTGCCTCCAATCGAAAATCGCGAAACGCCTGGAGCATAACTATATCTCGGTCCACATCGTTATTGAGCGTAACCGAGTAAAGTCCCAGATTGGTACCGACGGCTCGCTCCTCAGTCGTGCAATCATGTCTTCCGCATTGAATATGATCAATCGTTGCCGTGCGGAAAGGTCGCGCCAGATTTGAAGGGTACCCCCCATGTCGGGGCGACCAGATATCGGTGGTGTCATTGGCGCGAGCCGCTGGTGTCACTGTCGTACCGTCGAAAATACGTTCCGACAGCGCCAGCTGCTCATTCGTCGAAGCGGACATAATAACAATATCCACCAGACCCTGCTTCACCACTGCGCGAATTTTATCTCGATACGCAGCCAATGAAGGATGGCGATCCCCTGAAGGGAGACCCGTCGCAGCAAGACCGAAGGCCATATCCGCATCCTTCGCMTCAGCCAAAATAAACCCATCACCATGGGTGCCCGCTGCCATGTCACCCAAAAGACGATCTAAACTTTTCTGCATTCTATGTTACTTCCTTAGAGATGGTATTCGCCGCGACCCGGAGAGCCTAAGAGTCGATTGGCTGCTGCGTCACCAACGATAGTTTCTGTAGCCCCATCCCACTGAATAGGCCGTTCAAGGCGATAGGAAAGGTTGGCCAAAATGCACATCTTGGATACCTGATGTCCTGCCTCAATATTCATGACAGGTTTCTCGCGAGATTTGATGCAGTCAAACCAGTTTTGATGATGCCCCTTGCTTCGAAGGGCGTGATAGCCCTTATCGGGTACTCGATACGCCCTGGCCTTGTCTTCAGCATACGTTCCGCCATCACCGCCTTTGATAATAAGGTTGTCCTTTGAACCGTAATAGATGGCACCGAAATCATGATCGGCATAGCGCGTACCCGGTTGTTCCCAAATAATCGTTAACTCAGGGTCTTCAAATTCATAGACCACCCGCAGATCCGGTGGGCAATCCCAAAGACCCGTTGTTGGTGCTGTGCCCGTAGCCGTGACCCGTACCGGACTCTTATCATCCAGATCGAGGCACCATGAAATGACGCTGAGAACATGCGCACCCCGATCACGAATCTGACCGCCGCCGAAATCAAGCATCCAACGGAAATTAAAATGGACGCGGTCCGGGTTATAGGGAACCCACCGGGCAGGCCCAACCCACTTATCCCAGTCCAGTGTATCTGGTGCGGGTTGATTCAGAGAAGGGTCGCCGCCAACAGGATTTTCATAATGCCAGCAGACTACTTTTTTCACATCGCCGATTTGATTGTTCCGTATGTAATTGCAAGAGGCAACAGCGGCTGGACTAGAACGGCCTTGCGAGCCAACCTGGATAACCCGACCATATCGGTTCGCCGCATCCACCATGGCCCGGCCTTCCTCAACTGTTTTACTGGCAGGCTTTTCAACATATACATCATGACCTGCTTCACATGCCTGCACCGTCATAATGCCGTGCCAATGATCTGGGGTCACAATAACCACCGCATCCAGATCCTTCCGATCCAGCAAAGGGCGATAATCTATATATCCTTTGGCCTTGCCGCCTGTAAAGTCCAGACCCGTACTCAAATTTTTGGAATCCACATCACAAATGGCCGCCACCTCCACATCATCGCGTCCCGTGAGAAATTTCAGATGACTGCGGCCCTGACCACCTGCTCCGATTAGACCTACGACCAGGCGATCATTGGCTCCGGGTTTTCCCTTTTGAGCCAGAACACCGCTAGGCAAAATCATGGGAGCCGCTACAGCAGCAGCACTGCTGGCCAGAAAACTACGGCGGGTGAGAGATGGTTTCGATTTAGATACGGGTTTATCTACCATGAGTATACCTCCAAGTAATTCAACCTTTTGACCACGCAAGTAAAGAGAATTTCACTACTATACCGGAGCGCGAATGGCTCTACAAGCACATAAGGGATCATTCCTGCACATACTTGAATATTTCCTTGACAGTACCCCCTAATTCAGGCTTTAATAGATTTTTATACTAATTCAAGATAGTATAACTTTACTTACAACTTGAGGGCTGACATGAAACAGGTAAAAATGTTTAGAGTTGTGTTTATGGGTTTGGGGCTATGTGCTGCCATAATCACGTCGGGTTGTACCCGAAGCAGCAGCGGCGACGGTTCGTTGGAGTTCACCGGAGTCATGACTGGCGATTCTGTTGTTCCGCCGATTTCCACACCCAATAGCGGTACCTTTACCGCTATAGTCACGGCGGATAATATGTATATGGATATCACCATCGTTCACGATGTGCCGGATGTGACGTTTGCACACATGCATGGTCCCGCTCTAGCTGGTCAAAACGGTCCTCCTATTTTCGATTTACTTGCCAACGGTACCGTAACACCCGTTCGTTCAGAACGCGGAAATAATCAAGTAATGATCGAAGCGAGGTTTACTCAAGTTGATGATAATTTTTTGACTGATCTAGCTGCTTCATTATTTTATCTGCAAATCCACTCACAGACTAACCCCGGCGGCGATCTCCGTGGTCAATTGACCAATAATCCAAGCCAACCCAGCGATGAGATTCAAGTTAATTTAACCAAGGCCACCATGACCGTCGTGGAATCACTGGATTTGAGTCAAATCCGAAGAAATGGCGCAAAAGTCGGTATTGAAAACCTTACGAACGCCACCCTTAACGGTACATCGACTTTCCCGGTCAGTACGATTCCATTTGTATTCTCCGGGCCGGAAATTGTTGTAACCGAACCTGATATATCCGGTGACTCGACCTTGACCACCAATATCCCTCCGCTTGTTTCTCGTAATATAGATGTACAGCTAAATCAATTAATCACTCAAAGCTTCACGCGTGAATTGGTTCTGATCTTATCATCAAGTCTGCTTTCTCCCATTGAAGCAATTCTTCAACTTGAAGTGATCTATCGCCAAGCAGTTATCTTGACCTACCTTCAACAGCTTCATACAACACTAGGCGGAGTACCTTTCCTGAACGACACCATCCCGCGATTGGGCTCCGTTCCCATATTACGCCGCCTGTTATCTGATGGTCAAGACTCCAATGTCGCAACAGGACGAACCCTCATCATTCTGATAGCACCAAGGATTCTGGAAGTAAAGGAAAGGGGAATCGTTGGTCCCTTTCCATGCGGTTCGATTACCGACGGTCTCGTCATTTGTCCTGAAGATCAGGGCGCAGTAAATACAGGATCGCGACTGGTCCTTACAATGGTTCTCGACGATATGGTCCAGTTAGCTGACCCCGTCAACAGCTATCAATATGGATTTGTATTCGATTCTGACGGTGTCACAGATAATAATTTCGTACCCAATCCGGCATTCCCCGAAGATTTTTTTCAAGGAACGGATAAATGGTATTTCATCAATTATTCACCAACAGGCGGTTGGCAGTTCTTTGCCGTTGATGCATCCGGCGTAGGGAACCCTGTCCGTGTACTCACCGATGCTAAGTTCATCATTCAAGGGAATGCCATCATGCTCACCGTTCCCCAGGATGAGTTCGTGCTTGCGACTCCAGAATTCCGAACCACGGCATTCCGACATACCGGAGATTTTGGTGCCAACGGTGATTTCGAGCTATCGTATCATCCGGGACTCGACGAACCGCTCGAACCTACGGCGCTGCCATAACCGAAAAGCCAGTTGAAAATTTAAATGGCCTCGACCAGAAATCGAGGCCATTTTTCTTTTCCACATAGAGTATGATCGAATATGAGCTCCAAAAATGAAGAGGATGACGGTGCCATATAGCGTGTTCTGGAGACGGCTTACCTATGAGTAACCACTCTTATAGTTGAAATCGTTGGCACCAAGCCTCATAACGTGTATCCCGTTCGTCGGCACTCCAGCAAGACTCAACAATCATAGATGTATTTTTGAGACCAGATAGATCATCCAGTCTCCAATGCTCTGCTGATACCCCTGCAAGAAGCGCCGCGCCATACGTGGTCGCATCGGTAGGCGACATGGCCTCTATCGTTAAACCAGTCACATCCGCCAGAGTTTGCAGAAATACACTACTCCGCGTCATGCCGCCATCAACCCGCAACACACCAGACGAAGAATACCCAGCCTGGTCGTATAGGCTGTCCAACATATCACGAGTGCGATACGCAATACCCTCCAACGCAGCACGAACAACATGCCCGCGACTCGTTCCCCGGGTCAACCCATCAAGCGTAGCCGTACGCGAACTATCCGCATGGGGCGACCCCAATCCCTGGAGTGCCGGCAATACAAATACTCCGGCGGAGTCGGGCACACTCTCCGCCAGCCCGAGTAATTCTTCCGATGATTCTCCAATATGCAGACCATAAACGAGCCAGTCCAACATCGCCCCGGCGGTGATGATCATGGTCTCCAGGCAAAATACCGTCTCGTTACCATTACGATATAGAACCAGAGGGTAAGCCCCGGCTGCCATCAGGCACGTTGATCCTGTATTCAGATTACACGTCCCCGACGTGCCATACGTGATTTTACTGTCACCCGGTTGAAGACACCCCTGCGCCAAAGCCGCGCACTGTTGATCGCCCACAATAGCACCCACAGGTATCGCGGCACCCAGCACGTCGGCATTCGTTACACCTGCTATTCCAATAGTATCGGTTATACGTGGAAACGACTCCGGGTTCAGTGCCTGAAACGCAATCAGATCCTCATTCCATCCAGAGGTCATTAAATCAAGATATCCTGTGGCACATGCCTGAGAAGCATCGGTGGCATAGATTGTCCCCTTGCTAAACTGCCAAGCCAGATACGTATCCACATTTCCCCAAGCCAAGTCGCCGTTATTAAAACGGGCTACCCCCTCCGGAATATCCGCCAGCACACTCTCCAGTTTACATGCTGACGACAATGGAATCAGAGGATACCCTGCCTCCAACAGCGTCTGACTCCGGGCAATGCCCCGTAAATCCTGCCAACTGACTATCGGGCTAAGAGCGACTCCCGTTGTTTTATCCCATACAACAAGACTGGTGCGTTGTCCTGTGATACCCAGAGACGCTATATCGGTAGCGGTTATTTCGGCTGAGGCCAGGCACTCGCTGACGGTTTTAAGCGCCACCTCATAAAAAGAATCCGTATCCGTTTCAACGTGTCCCGGCTGAGGGTAATGTATTGATAACGGATTACTGGATTGACCTAAGACCCGGCCATTCACATCCACCACCATGGCCCGAATGTTGGTTGTCCCGGCGTCCAGTGCGAGAAACGTGTCAGGCATCGGGAATCTGAACTCCTGGATTCATGATGCCGTCAGGATCAAAAGTTCGCTTCAGATCCCGCAGCGCCTGTACGCCCGTTTCGCCCAGGTCATGATGCAGATAATCCTTGCGTACTCGCCCAATACCGTGGTGATGCGCTATGCCGCCGCCATGTTTCGCTGTGGTTTCTAAAACCCGCTTCCAGCATTCAAAGTAAGTGGAYTCCATGTCTTCCTTATTTTCAGGTCGWGCCGCGAACGTAAAGTAGAGATTRATCCCGTTGCGATATACATGWGAGCTATGCGCCGATGCCGCCAATACACCCGGCACCTCTTTCAGCGAAGCCGTGGCCTCGTCGTAAATGGCATCAATGGTATCCCAAGCCGATGAAATTTCAATCGTATCCAGCACAATACCGTTTGATAAAAAACTCTCCCAGGAAGGTACCGTATTGCGGTGGCTGAACCACTGCTCCACCAGTTCCACGGGTGCAGGTTCCAAGCCAGCCGTAGCAGCAATATCCTTAACGCCCGCCACTTCCGCTTCCACCATGGCCTTCGGGCCTTCATGGATGCAAAAGAATATGACCTTATCATCTTTAGCCTGCTCCGGGAAAACCCGCTGACATTCCGTTGTGTCGTATTGCCGCATAACCACTGGTGTGTAGCCGGACTGGATAATTACCCGCTGGGCATCAATGCCCTGAGCCATGTTGTCAGCGTAAAACGCGGTATGCAGAATCGTTTCCGGGAGCCGTCGTAATTTAAACGTAACCCGCGTAATCACACCCAGCGTACCTTCACTCCCCATGAACAAATGCCGTAAATCAGGTCCCGCTGCCGCGCGAGGAGACTTTCCCACTTGGAGAATCTGACCGTTGGGCAGTACCACTTCGTAACTATGAACGATATCCTCGATATTGCCGTAACCCGTGGAGAACTGTCCCGAAGCGCGGGTGGCAATCCAGCCGCCTACACTGCTTACCGCGATGGACTGAGGCCAATGACCGATAGTGAGACCGAGTTTTTGAACTTCTTCCTCCGCCTCCATGCCGTTCTTTCCGGCATCGAACGTAGCCAGCAAGTTTGTTTCATCGATGGAATGTGTCTGTGTCATCCCGCTTAAATCGAGCATGACGGATTCCGACGAAGCAACAACGCCTCCGCATACGCCGCTGCCCAATCCAAAAGGAATGACAGGGGTACCCGTAGCCGTGCAGGCATTCAGGATCGCAACCACATCTTCTGTCGATGCAGGCCGTGCCACACAAGCCGGGGGAGGAGTGGGGGTTTCATGCACATTGTTCAGATGGCTCACCACCCAATAGTCATGGCGGCGTTCATTCAGGTTCGCTGCGTCCGTAAGAACTTTTTCCGTACCCAGCGATTGGGTAAGTGTTTCGATAATGGATGATGACACTTCAGTCTCCTTTTTCTTCTCGTACCGAAACCATTTCAGCGGTTCGGATTTGTTTACAGTGGTCAATTTGGCGTTGTGTTTCTTCGGCGGACCAATTCAGCATAGCAGCCATGGTCGCGGCAGCAGGTTCCAGGGCAGCCATGCCGCCATCGTCATCGAAATGAGCGCGAGAACTGCGTCGTGCCCAGTAATCCTCCAGCGTCAACGCGCCTTCATGCGTGATGGCGTAAGCCGCCTCCACTTCTGTACTGAACTCCTTTGCAAAAATGGTCGTAGCTTCACTTCCATACAGTCGCGCAGCCCGTTCTGCATCAGCCTCAGAAATTTCAGGCGATTGAAGCGTTTTCGCCACTTCGGACACATCCCCATCCAACTCTCCACCTGGTAACGCTTCGTCGGCTGTTCGGCAAACCTGATGAGGTACATCAAGCAGCCCTTCACATTCGTCTATAATACGCTCAGCCATAGAACGATAACTGGTCAGTTTTCCTCCGGCGATGGATAGAACACCATGGGTGCCGTGCAAGGTTTCGTTCTTCCGGGAGATTTCCGATGGGCTCTTGCCGGACTCCGCCAAAAGAGGACGCACCCCCGCCCAGAGCGACACAATATCGGAGTTGGAAAATGGAGCCGAGCGAAACGTCTTGTTCCCACAGCTCAGCAAATAGTCGATGTCGTCCCGAGTAATGCTGGGCCAATATTCCGTATCAGGGTAAAACGTGTCCGTTGTGCCGAAATAAACAAATCTACCACGCGGCACAACAAAAATAGAACGCTTATCCGGAGTCTGCATGATGACCGTGTGCTGTATGGGAAGCTGGTCCCGTGATAGCGTTACATGAATACCTTTCGTGAGCTGAAGACGCGCCGGAGCTTCGTCATCCTCCAGTTTTCGCAGCGCATCCAACCAAGGCCCTGCCGCGTTAATGACGACTTTAGCCTTTATTGTTGCCTCCCGATTTTCACCGTGAAGCGTGCCTCGAACTACAGCGCCGCATGCCTTTCCATTCTCGAGGAGTATCTCTGTCACAGCGGCATACGTGACAACCGCAGCGCCATAACCTACGGCACTCCGCGCATTGGCTAGTGTGAGCCGGGCATCAYCGGTTACATACTCCGGGTACACCACAGCAGACTTAATACCATCCGTTACCAGTTCCGGTTCCCGAACACGAATTGTATCCAAATCCCAAATGCGATGCCGTTCGGATTTCTCCACTTCGCCCAATTTCTCGTATGTCACCATGGCTGCTTTGAATTTCAGGTAGCCCGCCTTGGAAGATATAGGGACCAGCATCTGGGTCGTCTGCGCCAAGTGGGGGGCAATTCGTCGCAGCGTTTTACGTTCCGTGGCAGCTTCCTTGACCACATGTAATTGTCCAGCTGCCAGATAGCGCATGCCGCCGTGTATGAGTTTGGAAGAGCGACTGGATGTACCCGACCCAATATCCTGAGCATCCACCATAGCAACTTTCATACCGCGCATTGCCGCATCACGGGCTAATCCTACTCCTGTAATCCCAGCACCAATGATAAGAAGGTCAAAGGTGGTGGATTCCAAATGCTGGAATGTGCTATTTCTATCGCGCTGGTCTAGTGCGGTGTTCATGGTGATATCCTAATAAGCTGGTAAGCGATGATCATACCGCGTAGACAGCAATGATAAAAAGTAAAACCGTAACGATATGAGGTTCAACAGTTATTCGTGAAGGTGTTTTTTGGACCACCACCTGCTAGGATAGGAGCGTTTTGAACCAAATAAGGAGAAATCCATGTCATACGAATACACCGCTATACGCTTGGATAAAACCGGACATATCGCTGAAGTTGTCCTCAATAACCCCGATAAACTTAACGCCATGGCGCCCATCTTTTTCGACGAAATCAAGATGGCCTTTGAAGATATCAACCAGGATCCGGAAATTCGGGTCGCTATACTCTGGGCGGAAGGTCGCCATTTCACTGCCGGACTCGATCTCTTCGCAGCTGCACAAGGTATTCTCGGCGGAGCGGATACGGAGGTTAGTGCCGCCACCAAGAATTATGAATTCTATAACCATGTGAAACACCTGCAAGATTGTTTCTCCGCAGCCGAACGCTGTCGCAAACCAGTAATCGCGGCTGTGCATGGTCACTGTATCGGCGGCGGGGTGGATCTCACAACGGCTTGTGACATTCGCTTGTGTACCAAAGATGCCACATTCTCTATTCACGAAACGAAGATCGCCATCGTGGCCGACGTAGGAACTTTGCAGCGCATCACCCGCGTGGTGAGCAAAGGTATGGCACGCGAGATGGCGTTCACAGGGCGCAAACTTTCAGGTGAACGAGCGCTTCAATTCGGTCTGGTCAACGAAGTATACGACGACAAAGAAGAAATGCTGGAGGGCGCACGTACCATGGCAGCCGAAATTGCTGCTAATCCTCCTTTGGCGGTACAGGGTACCAAGGAAATTTTAAATTACTCTGATGAGCATACCGTGCAGGAAGGGTTGGACTACGTGGCGCAATGGAATGCATCGTTCCTGCACAGCAAAGACCTGACAGAAGCGATCACGTCTTTCGTGGAAAAACGGGAACCCAACTTCACTGGCGAATAGCGGGATCGTTATCGGCGTTGATCGAAACGACGCCCCACCATGGCAGACGCAATATTCACTTTCTGAATATCGATGGTGCCGCCAGCGATGCCCCAGCCCCATGAATCACGGAGTCGTCGTTCCATGTTGAATTCTTTGGAATAGCCATAGCCGCCCATGAGTTGAATCGCCGCGCCTGTAACTTCCCGCGCCATCTCGTTAGAGAAACACTTGGCGATGCTGGATTCAAAAATGCTCGGCAAGCCATTCTCCGCATTCACCGCTGCACGATGGATGAGCAGCCGCGCCGCTTCCACACTCATAGCCATTTCCGCCAATTTCAATTGCACGCCCTGAAAATCAACTAACGGTTTACCAAATTGTTCCCGTTCCTGCACATATTGCAACACTTCCTCCAGAGATCCCGATGCCTGACCCAGCGCCATAGTGGCATTCCCGCACCGCTCCAGATCGAAAGCTTCCATCAGTTTAGGAAACCCCCCGGCAGGTACGATAATATTTTCTGTCGGCACCTCCACATTATCAAGATAGATATCTGACGAAGGAACCCCGCGAAACCCCATCAATTTTTCCTGCTCCCCAAACGTGATACCCGGCGTGTCTTTGTCTACATACACCGCCCCGATGCCTTYCGCCCCGGGGATATCAGCCATGCGTGAGTAAATCACATACCCATCAGAGTGCCCGCCCCCGGAACACCAGCGTTTCGTTCCATTAATCAGTACAGTATCGCCCCGCACTTCCGCCGTCGTTTTCAAATCCGTCAGCGCCGTTCCCGCCTCCGGTTCAGACATGGCCACAGCCACAATCGCTTCGCCGCGACATACTTTCGGGATGATACGTTTCTTCAGCGCGTCCGTACCGAAATGTTCAATAGCTCGAACAGGGCCTACATTAGATTCAAAAATGGGAAAGGCTACGGCTGACGAAATTTTTGCGAATTCCTCCAATACCAACAACGCTTCCAGATTGCCCAAACCCAGACCGCCATACTCCTCGGCGATATTGATACCCAGAAAACCCATTCCGGCATACCGCTTCAACCATTCATCGGAGAGAGGGGCTGCTTCGGATTCGATACGTTCTGCTACAGAGATCATGTTGTCCCGAGCAAAACGTCGAGCCGTATCCTGCAACGCTTGTTGATCTTCAGAAAGATTAAAATCCATGATGAGCCATCCTGATGTGTTTACTCATTACAAAAGGAGGCTATGGTGGCATAACGGCTAGATGGATGCAACCGGATCCAGAGGAAATTTTAGTCGGCTCTAATAATAGCAAGGACAATCATAGGAGAGCTGCGTGTTAAGACAATCTTGGTAAATTCATATATTCGGAAAGGCTCAAAAAGTCCAGGTGATTTTTCCGAATACACCTYTCTGTACTTTCGAACTGCTGATGGGGATGATAGCTTCATGAAACTCAAATCGATCCGGCCCAATGATATTCTGACCTATTACTGATATTTCCAAATTTTCTTTGGGCCGCCAGCCTAAGCGTATATCCATGGAGAAGTAGTCATCTACGGCTACAAGAGGGATGCGATCCACATACCGATTGATAATATCAATTTCTACATTGTGAGGCAGATTAAAACGATTCTGTATCACCACTTGCTGCTCGGGAGAATCGTCTTCGAATCCCGTGCCATCATCCACATCCACGAAGAGATAAGAATAGGAAGTGCGGATAGTCCACCAAGAGTATGGCTGCCAATCCAACGTGGTTTCAATTCCATACGTTTTCGCTTCAGCTCCATTATTTAACGTGACCGCAGTAGTGCCAGGAGGGGCAGGGAGTGTTGGGTCCACATCACCAGCAGATCGCAGGTTATCGTAGTCATTAAAAAAGACCGATGTGTCCAGTGCCAGGGATTCATTTATCTGAACACGATACCCAGCTTCGTACGCGATAAGCACCTCGGATTCAGCACCACCCGATCCAAAGACTGCCAGCCCGGTTCCCAATGTGAGAAGGGGAGACAAGTCATTTTCAGCCCGATTGGGTGTGCGTACTGCTCGAGATACCGCTGCCCACAATGTATGTTTGCTGGTTGGTGTCCAGGCTATGCGCACGTTGGGCTGCACTTCAATACCAGTGAAATCGTTGTGCTCAACCTTTACACCCAGCGTAAGTTTAACCTCCTCGGAAAGGATTATCCGATCCTGTAAAAATGCACTGAACAATTGAGTGTTTCGACTCTCAGGATCTAAAGCAACAAATCGGGTGCTATCAAAATTATCGCGGGAGACACGGTACCCCGCACCCCAAATAATTTCATGATTATTACCCAAAATTGTGCGATATTGGAAATCAATATCCAGCGTACCCCGTTTTTCCTCGATAGTTACATCTTGGTAGCTGTAGTAATCGTAAAAAAATTGTAATTGGAAATCTGAATCTTCAGAAACAGTGTGATTCCAGCGTCCAAGCACGTTATATCCGTCAAAATCCTGCCTGCCATTGAAGCGAGCCACTTCGCCGATATCGACATCGAACAGATCCGAGGTGACATCCGCTCGAGTGCGGAATATATCGCCCTGGATAGTAAGTACGTCCCCATTATTCAATGTTGAATCAATGCGGAACCCGGCCTTCCCAAAATTCCAATCATCGTCAGCATCCGTTCCGTCCACAAGTTTYCCGCCATGATCATATCCTGTGTATTTGGAGTAAACACGATAGAAAGTTTCTTCGCCAAGCGWACCACCGAAACGTACATTCCCTTGGCCCTGAACCTTTGTTCCCGCTCCAATTGATAGCAAGCCGCCTTGAGTGTCTGCGGCGGATTTCGTAACGATATTGATAACCCCATTCACCGCGTTGGATCCCCATAATGCTCCCCCAGGTCCACGGATGATTTCAATGCGCTCTACATCTTCCAGCATTACATCCCGGCCTTCCCAGAAAACACCTGAGAAATAAGGAGTATAGATGGAGCGTCCATCGATGAGAACCAACAGCTTGTTTGAAAAATTTCCACCAAAACCACGAGACGTGACAGACCATCGACTGGAGTCAATCTGGGCTACATTCATACCCGGTACCAGCCGAAGTAATTCAGGAATACGCGTAGCACCAGATCGCCGAATATCTTCTTGGGTCAGCACAAAGATTGCCGCCGCTGCTTCTGTACGTTTCTCTGCCGTCTTCGATACAGATGTAACTTCAACATTCAAGAGTTCTTCCAGAGAGAGGTCGATAAATGTATCTGTATCCGATTCACCCCAGGAAAAATCGACATAGAAAATTACAAGGGCCGCCACAATAAGCATACGCTTAGGTGTCTGATATACACCTCGTTTCTCCATACTGAATAACATCCCCTTAGTTCCCCCTGGTTGCTCCAATGCAACGAATGCAGTGCCATGGAGCTTGTTCATATCTTAATTTCTTGCAAATAGCGAAATTAGACATTTACGCATTATTTATACCATGAAAATTCAATCAATTGCAATATTTCCAGAATTTAYTWTCCCTCTTCAAAACATTATGTTATATAAAACATTCTCGYTACTTATTCTTCTTTGTTACGAATCACCTTAGAAAGTTTTAGCACCTGAGAACTGATTACTAAGTTAGAATCTTTTGCTGAATCAATATTTACTTCCAGATCCGGCCTGTTATTATTCTCGGAAATCCGGATTATTCCGCCTTCACGAGCAAATTTTTCATCATCACCAATAGTTAACATGGATAATTTATGAAGTTCTTCGAACCGATTGTAGAACTTTCGTGATATCGACTCATCGAGAAAAATAATATGGCAGGATTCAAAATCCTCATCCCAAGTTTTATAGAAAACCTCAACTGGGTGGGATGAAGGTTTCATTTTTTTTACAGCTTTTTTTAATTCATTGTAGATAGTCTTATTTTCTACAATACAAATCTTAAGTGGTGAATTATCTTTGTCAAAAGCTTCATCCGGCCATTTTACGAAACTAGTGAATTTGAAGATAAGAGCCGCTTTTACTTTATCAAACACTACGTCAGAATCTTGGGCGTACGCAGTAGGAGATAATAGCAGGAAGGTGGTAAGCAAGAATGAAAAACACACAGTTGTACATAATGTATTGCCGGGTTTATATAATTTTTTATAAAACCTCATGTACACTCTGCCGTCCAGATCGATATTAATTTTAACGCATACGTTTAAAAAAAAGAAATGGGTAAGAGTACAGTTACGTTCCGATTTAAGATTGTGAAGAACATATAATTTCTTCTTAACACTATCAATGCAAAAATAGTAATTAAGAACCCCCATCCCCATTTTGTGTAAGCACTTACATCAAAACCTACAATAATGTTGCCATATAGATCGAGAAAAATCAACGAACAATGCGGAATATGCGGGATTTGGCATATTTGTAAGCAAAAATGGGGGATAAGTGAATCAGTTTTGATACGTAAAAAGACAAAACGGGTTTAATTTGGCACGGAAGAGCAGGGAGGAAAACATAGAAAAGAGTGAAATTTTAGCGATACCGGTAAGTGATACGGCCTTTGGTCAGGTCATAAGGTGACATTTCGATTTTCACTTTATCACCGGGTAATATGCGAATATAGTATTTACGCATTTTACCTGAAATATGCGCCAAGACAACATGATCATTGTCCAGCTTAACCCGGAACATGGCGTTTGGAAGAGGCTCTAACACCGTCCCTTCCAGTTCTATAGCTTTTTCTTTTTCCATTGGATATTTTAAAACTCACATTCAGTTTTTTGGTTAATTGCAGAGTATAACAGGTTGTATCCCGATGTGCAAAAAGTAATTAAGGGCTTTCACAGATGATTGGTATTCACCATTTACTAAAGAGGTAACCTCTCTCGGGATACGTGCTACTTCAAGTGCGAATCGGCGAAATCCAGAATGGCGCGCCAGTAGTCTATGTTAAGCGTATGTTTCTCGTCACGTTGGTATTGAAGGAGTCGCCCCGCTGTCTCTTCGTTGATGACATCGTCGTCTTGCAGGATACCCGTGCCCACAATGCCGGGTACACCAAGAAATTCATATACCGAACTGGCAGCCTGAAGGTTCCGRTGCGCACTGGGAAAATTGGCCCAAGTGTCCTGAAGGCCGCCGTTATCCAACAGCGGACGAGGCGCAACCAGCGCCGTTAACAAATGCTGATCGATAGGGAGCCTCGTTTCGTTGCCGTCGCCGAACTTGGAATAGTGAGTATTAAACCAATGAGGGAAAGATGTGGTGATGCGTTTAACCGATTCCTGATCGTTATCGCGGCTCAGTGCCATGCCGCCCGTGCCGGATTGATGAGGCACCACCAAAGCAACGCGGTCATCCATAGCAGCAGCGAACAAGGCCGTTTTACCTCGTCGAGAATGGCCAATGAGAGCAATCTTGTGGGAGGCTATGGAAGGYAYCTCCACCAAATAGTCKATAGCACGGGAAAGCCCCCAAGTCCATGCAGCAATGGTGCCCCAATTCGCATCCGGGTCGGTATTGGGGAGATTCGTAATCCAGGGATGGATGCCGTCAGTAAAGTCATTCTTGTCCGGGTCCATATCCGCCACTTGAAAAGTTGCGAAAGCATAGCCTCGGTCAATCAAGTATTCCACGCACCAATATTCGGTACGACTGCCCCGTTGTTCATCGATTTCCCCTTTACACAACCGCTCATTGCCTTCAATCTCGAAGGCCTTGATGCGGGGATCGGACAGTACCGTGTGGTTGCCGCATTTATTTACGGCGAGAAAGAGGGGAGAGGGTTTCTCTGCATTATTTGGAAGAAACACGGCGAGATGTATACCCGGTGATCGACGAGGCAATCCTGGAAAGCGGAGTTCCATTTGCACGAGCGTAGCTTTACCGTCCAACACGTCGTCAACGGTCGAAATCTTATGCACGCGGACACCATCAGACTCAGGAAGAAATCCATAAACGTAGTGCTGGAAAAGCCGCTTTAATTCCGGACGGCGGAAGGTGTACCACTCTTCGGGAGTCGTTATCTTTGTGCCGTCGAGCATGGTARACGGATCGGGAAGGGTAGGCTGCTCAGGTAAATCTTCCAGAGCMGGGAAGGCAGYAGCGGTGGATGGMARGGCTGYAACRMACAACAAAATYATGCTGGTCAGATATCGATGCACAATGCCCTCGCTGGCATTATGAATGCCGATTCTACTTCACCATGTTTATTCCGGATACGAACGKGCCGTGTGTCCGGTGTAAATCTGTCGAGGTCGTTGGATGCGACCGCCTTCGCYGTCTTGTTCAAGCCAATGCGCGATCCAGCCAGGAAGACGTCCGATGGCGAATATAGTGGTAAACATGTTCACCGGGATACCCATGGCGCGATWAATGATACCGCTGTAGAAATCAACATTGGGGTAGAGATTCCGCTCTACGAAGTAACTGTCTTCCAGAGCAATACGCTCGAGATTCTTGGCGATATCGAGCAGGGGATCCGTTACACCCATATCCTCCAGCACATCATCGCAAGAAGATTTTAGTATGGTGGCACGAGGATCAAAATTCTTATATACACGGTGTCCAAACCCCATAAGACGGAAGCCGGATTCTTTGTCTTTGGCCATCTCCATATACTTGGCGTAATCGCCGCCATCATCATGGATATCCTGAAGCATCTCGATGACAGCCTGATTCGCTCCGCCGTGGAGTGGACCCCATAGTGCCGATATCCCGGCGGAAATGGATGCATACAAAGGAGCCTGGCTGCTGCCCACCATACGAACGGTAGAAGTAGAGCAGTTTTGTTCGTGATCCGCATGAACGATAAGAAGCATGTTCAGTGCATTCTCCACCACATCATGCAGCTCGTATCCATCTTCATTCCCGAACATCATACGGAGAAAATTACCGCTATACGTCAAGCTCGGATCGGGGGCTACAGGGTTTTCGCCCAAAGTGTGTTTGTAATAAGAAGTGACGAAGGTCAGTCCGTGGCCCATGAGCCGGGATATATGACGTTCCACTATTTCATTGTCATCGTAATCCGGATAATAGGCGGACATAGCAGCAACCATAGCGGATAAAACACTCATGGGATGCGCATCGGCGGGAAACTGTTTCACCAACTGAGCGAGGCCATCGGGTATTGCAGTTTGAGCAAGAATATCGTCTTCGAATTTCTCCTCTGCTTCGTCGGAAGGAAGTTCACCACCCATGAGCAGGTTAGCTACTTTAGGGAATGTTGCTTTCGCAGCCAGTTCCTCGATGGCATAACCGCGATGCCGCAGGATGCCCTTTTCACCGTTGATGAACGTGATAGCACTCTTGCAGGCCCCGGTATTCCCATAACCCGGATCAAAGGTAATGGCCTTCGAATCACCACGCAATTTGGCGATATCAATACCGGTTTCGCCTTCGGTRCCCTGAAATACAGGAAAATTGTGYTCTTGACCATCTARAATWAGTTTYGCGTCGCTCATCGTTTCCCCATTATATTGGTAGAATATGTCACTGTTTACACAAAATTATCCGGCTTAACCCAGCAGCTTTGGGTTCCCAAGCGGAAGCTAAACCATACACAATTGATCCGGATTATTTCAACAACCATTCAAGGGGTATAGAGTTGAGTTTCCGGATAGAAGGCCTGCCAGGCGAACCAGTAAACCCGAACATGCGGTAATGTCTCTTTGGTATCTGTACGCATGGCTGAAGGCCACTTCTTCGATTCGTCATAAATAATCGTTACATCCAATGAACCAATACGATCAAGCAGCGGCTCGCCGTTCAAGAGTTGCAGGGCATCAATAGGGTAGGCTTTCGCCACGCCATCCACAATAATTCCCATTACCCACTCCCGTTGAGGAAGCTCCTCTCGCGTCCGGGGGACAGGAAACATCACGCCATCGAATTTCATGTAACTCGCGTATGCTGTGCCATCGTAATTTCGCTCATATCCCGTGTCCTTGGACAACACCAGTGTCTCCGGGTGGCGTTCACGCCAGGCGCCCCAGGCCATTTCTTCGGAAACCAGCCAGGTCAATGGGGACGATACCTTTTGACCAGCTATCGATTGCATCATGAGCTGCGACCATAAGCTGTCTGTCTGGTGGTCATACATGAGTACGTCGCTATGGTAGAGCAGTCCCGAAACGCCAAACGTGTATTCTTCGCCACCAACTCGGCGATCAAAAACCATAGAGGTGCCACATAACGGACAATAGGTTACAGCAACAGGCAAGTCCGCTATGGTGTCATTCACGATTTCGTGCCASMWSMYRATGYKSWGSGGATACGCCTTMGCCWCKCCRTTGWKYWCCAKSCCSATMACRAKATCGSYWTCKMWGAGRWARNCTGSCSTNGKCAGCAGCGATAAATTTAGGATGAAGAATAGCTGGAATGCCGTCCTTGGGCGGGCCGCCACTAAAAATTTCATGTACCGGGATAATGGCGTTGCTCAAATCAAAGGATGTACGCAAACCACCCGTGGCAGCCATTGCCCGGTTGTCGGAAGCCATATCAGCTATCTTGATCAGAGCCTGATCTGTGTATAAAGAATTAACCTGCCAATATCCTACACCGATAATGCCTGTSRCACCGCWGGCGATGRCGAATAACAGGATAAATCGGCGAACTCTGGATAAGGGAGCTGAAACTTCTATCTGGGCATCTTCAGGGTGGTCGGTCATGGTTTTTCCTTCTGTAATTTTCGAATGGAGGTATTGGTTAATTCTTCAAGTACCCAATAATAGGTCAAAAACAAGCAAAAATGTGAAAATGTAAGGTTTTGTAACTATTTCCCAATTTATGGGTATATCGGGTATAGTTACTGCAATGTGATTGGGGTCATTATTACTGGAATAGCGCGTTAGGGGGAACCACAAATGAGTGAAGACCAAGGGGGCGATACGTCGCCCGAATCTTCCGATTCGAAAAATGCACAACGGTTCGTAGCACCACCTTTAGAGCATGTGACCTATCTCAAACGATTCCTTCACCATGATTTGGTAGGATCAGGGTTGCTGCTCACGGCCACATTGGCTGCGGTGATTGTTGCCAATGTGGGTTACGCCGAACAGTATCATAATTTCTGGAACACAAAAGTCGGATTGAGCTGGGGCGCAAACGCCGGTTTTGAAAAGACGTTGCATCATTGGGTAAATGACGGGCTCATGTCCATCTTCTTTTTCCTGGTGGGAATGGAAATCAAGCGAGAACTTCTAGCCGGGGAGCTGGCTACCTTCCGTAAGGCAATGCTTCCAGCAGCAGCAGCCGTGGGCGGGATGGTTATACCCGCGCTGATCTATTTCATAATCAATCGAAATGGTGAAGGAGTGGTTGGATGGGGGATCCCCATGGCTACCGATATCGCATTTGCCGCCGGGTGTATTGCCATGCTGCGGAAATGGGTACCGCCAGCGCTCATGGTTTTTCTGGTCGCTCTAGCTATCGTAGACGATTTGGGTGCCGTAGCTGTCATCGCTCTTTTCTACACAGACAAAATTGCTGTAGAACCATTGATGATCGGCAGTCTGCTCATTATTCTATCTTTCATGATGGGGCTATTTGGTGTTCGACAAACTTGGCCGTTTCTACTCATCGGCGCGGTCATCTGGTTAGCCTTCCTGCAATCGGGAATACACGCCACCATAGCTGGTGTACTTCTGGCATTCTCCATTCCCGAAAAAGCCCGATACCATACACATCATTTCCACGGGCGAGTGAGAGATTTGCTGGATAAATTTACCAAGGCCGAAAAGGACTGGGATGCAAATGAAGACATGAAAGAAAGTGAGCTGAAAGATTTGATGGTGAACCCACGCCAGCAAGGATTGATTCGCCATATCAACACAGAATGCCACCATGTGGAAGCACCACTCCAGCGAATCGAGCATAAGTTGGAACCGTTATGTGTATTTATTATCATGCCGATTTTCGCATTTGCCAATGCGGGCATCCATATTGATTTCGGCCATATCGGTGAAACAATATTTGAGCCAGTGGCGCTGGGTATTATCTTAGGACTCTGTGTCGGTAAACCACTGGGTGTTGTGCTAGCAGCGTATATAGCCGTTAAACTGGGCTGGGCGGCACTGCCTAAAGGAGTAAGCTGGCTGCAAATTACAGGTGTGGGGATGTTGGCAGGGATTGGATTCACCATGTCCCTATTCATAAATGAACTTGCTTTCAGAGGGGTAGACCCCACTCATATGGAAAGACTGATGGCGGAAGGAAAGATAGGAATTTTCGTTGCGAGTATAATATCCGCCATCGCAGGGCTGGTGTTGCTGAGAATGACTTGCAAAGAACCCCAAACACAATCTACTGGGGGCGGTCATTAAACGGTCTAAGATGAAACCCTAAGGAGATTTGGGTTATCCATCATAAAGTAAAAATATTCGCCGGAGTGGTGTTGAYACTTCTGGTMTGCGCAGGGTGTGCGAAGAAACAATCGGTTTCCGATTCGGATTCGTATGTTGAGCATTTCATGGAAGTAACGGCCTACTGCGATTGTAAAAAATGCACTAGCTGGGAGAGAAACTGGCGCCTTCAACCCGTTTTTTCCACCGGCTCGAATAAAGGCAAGGTCAAGAAAATAGGGCAGACCGCCAGCGGTGCCATGGCACGTAAAGGAACCATCGCTGCCAGTTCTAAATTTCCCTTCGGTACCCGCATGTATGTCCCCGGCTACGGCTGGGGTACGGTACAGGATCGAGGCGGTGCCATCAAAGGCAATCGGCTGGACCTTTTCTTCGAAACCCACAAGGCCGCGCTGCAATGGGGACGACAACAGATTCCGGTTCGGATTTACGAAAACTAAGTAGCTTTTCTAAAAGTTGAAACATATTTTTCACTATGCCAAAACATGAAATATTTATCGGGGTTTATCAAAAATCCCGCTCTACTCTTCACAAAGTCGGCGTAAACAAGATAACCAGTGTGGAGCTTCATCTCCCGGTTCGCAGTCTCATGGGTGACCAGATTGCCGCGTCAGGCTCCGCCTTTCTCGCAATGACACGGAAAAGATGTCATTGCGAACGAAGCGTAGCGTAGTGCGGCAATCTCAAAACTCCGCAGACTTTCCTCAAAGAAAGAAACCGCCCCACGCATACTTCATAATTACCGCTTTATGAAAAGCTCTTTAGACGGATTACCAGCCCCTATTCCGCTWCGMCNNCGSKCTKMWTCYACNCGCTTTCCAAATCGCCTTCTGCAAAGGGGTTATCCTGCAGTACATCGGACGATACTTTAGCACGAACATACAGCTCATCGCCTGTGAACGGATACACGGCAGGGTTGTCGGTAGTCTCAAATAAGATTTGGCCCACTCCCGATTCATATACTCGTGTTACCCGRGGWATRTCRTTRCCRMGMGCATCTTTCGGAGCCCGWGATGCMGTGCTKRTGCYTTTCATKGTSCCGATGAACTGCGTCGTGTACGTGACACCTTCATCAGCCTGAATAGAAATACGTAGCCCCTCGTCGTCCGCTTTTATTTCGTCCAGAGTAACGCCTGTGGAGATATAGTAGCGCCCTTGCTGATAAGACGTCACAATTGCCGCCGCAGAGAGTTCTGGCGCCAGCACCATACACCACCCGCGAAAAGGATTGGCCTTACCCACCGCAAAGTTGAAGTAGTTGTGTCCGTCGTCTGTACCTACACCGTAAACAACACCGCCGCCCCGAGACAGGCGTTGAGCCAGCATGATATCCCACATTTTTTCYGTGGAKACCATGTTCATTTCAGCGCGACCCCAGTTCCGCACGCCGCCATGACCATTGTACACTTCAAAAAAAGACACGTTCCCCGCATCCAGCATGTCCTTCGGCGTGATTCCACCACTCCAGTTCGGGTGATCCAGATGAGCAAACATGGGGATGCCCAGACGCTTGGACTGTTCCGCGACAGCGTTAATGTTGGTGCGGATAGCCCATGACTTCTCTTCGCTTGTTGCCTGGCGGATAACTTCCCGCACATTGATGCCGTTTACATGCACTTCCGGGGTAAAGGATGTAATTTCTTCCCCCCACATGACTTCAAATTCCCCAGGCACATCAAAGTGTTCTTTCAGATCCGGCAGCGTCTTGAGGCGCATCTGCAGCTTCCCGTCAACTTCACGGACCTCTACATTTTCTTCACCTAATGTATCCCGAAACAGCTCTAGTTGTTTTTCAGATATCCGTTTGCCGCGACCTACAGGCATCCAGCGTTGAGCTACAGGAAGCACGTTGTGTTCCGTGATGGAAATAAAGTTGTATCCCCGCTCTTTGTAAAGATGCGTTACATAATCCGGCGGCGCATCCCCATCGCTCCACAACGTATGCGTATGCGTCTGGCCCTTATACCACCGTTGCGTGTCGTCGGCCTTGAGATGGACTTCGGCAGCATGAACAGGTTGAACCAAAAGAAGTAAACACTTGGCAACAATAGCGGCATAAATAAGTTCTTTGATTTTCATGAAAGTACCTTTTCGCTGGGGAAGGCGAGTTTTTTAACTGATTAGAAAATAACGGAATTATAACCTAAATTTCAAATTATAGGCATTCAATCAGGGTCGGTGGATTCCAGCTGACGAAGTAGTGCTCCCAAACCACCTTCCGCGACTAATTCGCTCAGATCGTCACGGTCGAGAGTGTGACCGTATTTTTCTTGACACAATTTTGGAATGCGTGCCGCAACTCCGCCCATGGTACGTCCATGAAGCTCGCCAATTTCAGATAAAGGCATATCAGCGATGAGTTGCTGGAGCAGTTCCTCCTCCTCATCATCAGACCACCGTTTCCCTTTACGATTAGGTACAGGTTTGGCAGGGGATTCATCCCCGGAGGCCGACGCATCGGAATCGATAGACACATACCGAGCAACATCGCCTCCATCCTGAACATCCCCGCACAGCACTGCCAGAAAGGATTCACCATACCGCTTCAGTTTGGAGGTACCCACGCCGGAAACTTCATTCATTCCTTCCATGGACTGAGGCATACGCATCACCATATCCGCCAGAGTCTTGTCTGAAAATACGAAATAAGCCGGTACGTCCTGCTCCGCCGCAACAGCCGCGCGATGTCGCCGCAGATTCTCGAACATCTCCAGTTGCGGTGCGCTCAATTCTTCCAGATACGCCTTGGTTTTGGATGAGGACCGTGGCTTGCGTGTCTTTTCTTTCGGACGCAGACTGTCTTCGCGGAACATGACTGACCGCTTGCCCTTCAATACAGCGCCCGCTTCATCCCCCAGGGTAAGTTGATTATAGTTGTCCGGATCAATGTGCAGCAGTTCCTGACCAATCAACTGACGAACCACGGCTTTCCATTGCGGCGCGGAGTATTCCTCGCCAATGCCGAAGGTGGGCAATTTGTCATGTTCCCACTGCTGAATGCGCTCCGTCAGTTTTCCCACAAGAATATCCACCACATGCCCCGTAGCGAATCGACCTCCCACACGATGAACGCAGGAAAGAACTTTCTGTGCCGAAACCGATCCGTCAACCTGCTTCACATCGTCCAGACAGTTGTCACAGTTGCCGCAGTCATCAATGGTATTGCCAAAATAGTGCAGGATAATTTTGCGGCGGCATACAATAGACTCGCACAGATTGACCAGTGAGTTGATGCGTTCCAGTTCAACTTGCTTTTGATGCTCCGGCGCGTCGGAACCTGTAACGAAATAGCGAATTTTAACTATGTCCGCCATGTCATAAATCAGATGAGCATCAGCGTCGATACCGTCACGACCTGCACGACCCGTTTCCTGATAATACGCCTCAATACTCTTGGGCAGATCCATGTGGAATACGAATCGCACGTCCGGTTTGTCAATCCCCATGCCGAATGCCACCGTAGCCACGATGATGATGCCATCTTCTTTCAGAAAGCGGTCCTGATTACGAGCACGCACATCTTTTTCCATCCCTGCGTGATACGGCAACGCCTTGAAGCCCTCCTTCACCAGCATGGCCGCCGTCTGCTCCACCTTTTTTCGCGACATGCAATATACGATCCCCGCATCATCCGCATGACCATCACGAATAAACTCCAGAAGCTGTTTCGTCGGCGCGTATTTCGGTGTGATGGCATATTTGATGTTGGGCCGGTCGAATCCAGAGATATACGTATTGTCGTTGGATTCAGTTAATCCAAACTGTTCTATGATGTCGAGGCGCGTACGTACATCAGCAGTAGCAGTTAAGGCAATGAACGGTACGTCCGGATACCGACTGCGCAACTGTCCCAACTGCTGATACGAAGGACGAAAATCATACCCCCATTGGGAGACGCAATGCGCTTCGTCGATAGCGAACAACGCAATGGGACAGCCCTGAGTTATCTGATCCAAGTCGTGACTAGCCAGACGTTCCGGAGCCAGATAAAGCAAATCCAATTCACGATTCCGGAGTCGACTTTCCACGGCGCGCACCTCGCCCATCGTACACGTAGAATTCAGCACCGCCGCCCGTACCCCCGCCTGCTCCAGCGCCATCACCTGATTCTGCATCAACGCAATAAGCGGCGACACCACAATCGCCACGCCCTCTCGACACAACGCGGGAATCTGATAGCACAACGATTTCCCGCCCCCCGTAGGCATCAGCACAAACGCGTTACCCCCGCTGATAACATGATCAATAATCGCTTCCTGTTCACCCCGAAACGTGCCATAACCGAATACGGCCTTCAATATGTGCTGCGAGTCAGTGGTCATTTAATTATTAAGTCCTGTTTAAGTACGGCATGTTTTGCGCAGGATTCTATCATGGATCACTTGAGAATGGAGAGTTTTAATGTTTTTGTGGGGGCCATGGGGTGATGAGGTTGCCACACTTCGCTCCGCTACGTTCGCAATGACAAGTGAAGGCAAGTGCTATTTTTTTGATGCAGAGCCTATTTGCAAAATAGATTGCCGCACTTCGCTTTATTTCGTTCGCTATGACATGGAAATTTAGACGCACTTTGTTTTACGTGTCATTGCGAGGAGGTCGCAGACCGACGCGGCAATCTAGCCCCGCATATTGCTATGTGAACGGATAAAGAACAGCCCCTCATCATGTAAGAGTTTGAACATCAATAAATATTTAAACCAACGCAAAATATTGGAACCACCGCAGATATTAGAATCACCGCGAACCCGTAGTTCAATAATGTTAGCCATGAATCATGTAAGGAACCCGAAGGGTTCAATATCAATAGCCGTGGGTGAAACCCACGGATCAGAATCCTATAAAAAGACCAACAACCCCAATAGGGGTTGAATAGTTTTAAGCCTACCAAATTCAACCCCTCCAGAGTTGCTCTCTATTTCCATATTTGACCCCGGATTGCATCCGGGGCTATTCATGTTCAGCCCCTTCTGGTCGAAGAGGAGAGGGTAGACGTTGCCGTGTTCATTGGCGTACAGCCGGAGACCGTTTTCAAACGTCATCAAATTTTCTTTGCACACCGCAAATTGCCGTGCTTTATTGTTCTTCTCATCGGGGAAGTTTTCCGTTCAGAAATAGAAGGGCAAAATTTTCAAAAAAAAGTTAATGATAAACGGAGAGTACACCAATATGATGAAGGCAATCGCCCACCCTAGCCATGTGCGATACCATGGTCTCGATTTTTTCTCGGGAGGCCGACTCGGGCCTTTTAGTGGCGTTTCGAGACTGGCGACTTCTTTGGGTGTTCCAATGGTGGTCAACACGTTCATCAAGACATCGATGTCGACGGTTTCATTCGTGTTGTTTTCCACTTCGCAGTGGATGTGATCGCGCAACCCGGTGATAATATCTTCGACGTCATCGCCTTGATGACGCGCCAATGCGGCAACCTGTTCGAGATACCCCTCGAGATAGTCCGTTGCGTCCTGTGTCCAAACAGCCATGATTTTTCTCCTATTCGTGCAGCAGCCCTGAAACGCCCTGGCTCAGTTCTTTCCAATATGCATTTAAACGGATCTTGTCCCGTTGACCTTTTATGGTGAGGGCGTAATATTTGCGCGCCGGACCGGAGGATGATTCCACCAGGCGGGTTTTCAGCATGCCCGCTTTGTGGAGACGGGAAAGGAGGGGGTAGATGGTGCCTTCGGTGATTACGAGACCTTCGATGCTGGCCAGCCGTTTGACCAAGTCGTAGCCGTAAAGCTCTCCACGGGACAACAGGTTGAGGATGCAAAGTTCCAGCAGCCCCTTGCGTACCTGGGTGGTCCAGTTTCCGAAATCTATGGCTCCGGTTTTGGGTTTCATGTGTACTCCCATGCTTCAGTGAGGGCAATATACTACAAGGTACTATGTAATGCAAGCTAGTTGTCTAAGGACGGGGAGTTGGTGTATTGGCGATTGAAATAAGGAAGGCCCACACCGGAGTTACCCGGTGCGGGCCATGTTTTTTTGAGCGGGCCTGTAAGCCGRGTTCTGTCTARGRTSKTRMSAYCYCGAGACGRYCATTCATCTRGRWWMCRCGTCRCCRYGSAYYTCRAGCTTCCTACCCGGGAGCSRYGCGGRCCACRYCAWYGCTCCCCTATTTGGAATTGCTCCGGGTGGGGTTTAGCAGGCAAGYCTGTCGCCAGACYRCCGGTGCGCTCTTACCGCACCATTTCACCCTTACCGGCCACCGAAGTGACGTAGGCGGTATATTTTCTGTTCCACTTTCCGTCGGGTCACCCCGCCTTGACGTTATCAAGCACCCTTGCCCGTTGGAGCCCGGACTTTCCTCGACGGGTTCAAGCCCCGCCGCGACCGTCCAGCCCGCTCAGGGGGTAGTATACACCACTTTTATACGATTATGAACCCTGTTACGTAATATAAAGTATTGATTATAATAGTATTTCTTGATACAATTCCCATCAAGATGGGTTGTAAATGCGAAAATAGCCCTGTTTTATTGCCTTTACGAGTGAAGTGTACGACCAAGATGTTTTGGCGATGTCATTACACGTATAGGTGCGAAGTGAGAAGATTAGTCAGTTTACAGTTTTAATAGGTATACGAAACGGCTGTACGAGCCATCAATGGAGAWRAWATGAGTCCAAAAATAAGCAATGAAACCACTGAATCAGTTAAAATGACCGTTACCCTGCCTCGTGAAGTGGCAGCATTTCTGCGTTGGAAAGCTGAAGTAGAGGGGATGAAGCGTGACGAACTGCTCCGTCGAATCATTACTCACTATGCGCAGAAACTTCGTAAAGAAGACTTCCGTACCCCGCCAATCCAGGATATCTAGTCAAACGACGCAGATGGGGGAGGAGCAAACAAGCGCCAGTTGCGGTGTGCCTTGTCTTGCAGTAAATCCGGTGCTTGAACCGGAGTGTGTTTATTTGGCATAATACCGCTTCATTTTGTGTCTAACCGCCTGTTTGGGCGATATTTCCGGAGGAATTGATAGTGAAAACCTATGTCCCTAAAGAGGGCGACATAACGAAGTCTTGGGTCGTCATTGATGCCGAAGACAAAGTGCTGGGACGCATCGCCGTCGAAGCAGCTAAAGTGTTGCGCGGTAAACATAAACCTGAATACACCCCGTTTCTGGATTGCGGTGATAATGTCATTATCATCAACGCAGAAAAAGCCAGAGTGACGGGTAAGAAATTTACGGATAAGAAATATTATCGTCATAGTGGATTTCCGGGCGGAATCAAAGAGACCACCTACGAAGCATTGATGGCGAAGCACCCCACGCGCGCGTTAACCATGGCAGTGACTGGTATGCTGCCTCACAATCGTCTGGGACGTTCTCTACACACCAATTTGCGGGTATACGCCGGGGCGGATCATCCGCACTCTGCGCAAACCCCTACTGTTCATACGTTTTAGTTTCTACGGAAAAGGATAAAGATAGTGTCAACTACCATTGATAAAGTAACGAAGGAAATCGTAACGCTGGGTCGTCGTAAAGAATCGTCGGCTCGGGTACGTCTCAAGCCGGGCAACGGTAAACTTGTCGTGAACGGTCGGGAAATCAAGGATTATTTGAATCGCGACGTGTTGGTCATGATGGCCAAGCAGCCGTTCACCATTACGGAAACACAAAACAAGTTTGACGTTCGTGTTCGCGTCATTGGCGGTGGATTAGCGGGTCAGGCCGGAGCCATTCGCCTGGGCATTTCCAGAGCGCTGGTTGCACAAGATGAAGCATATAAAGCGGCTTTGAAAAAGGCTGGTTTGCTCACTCGTGATTCTCGTGTGGTGGAACGTAAGAAATACGGACAGCCCGGTGCTCGTAAGAACTTCCAGTTCTCCAAGCGCTAGAAACAAGTCAAGAGTTTTCCAGGGTGCCTTCCTAATGTGGAAGGCACCCTTTTTTATTGTTTCCTCCAAGATAATCCAATTTCGCTACAGCATAACAGTGAAAAATAACACGGGAATTTTAGTTGTCAACAGTATGTTTTCTTGATATAGTTGGGGGAGTTAGTTTTTTGASGCAAGGATACACAATCGAAAAGCAAAGAGTCATGGATATATCTTGGGCCGTATCTTGGGTATACGGAATATGAATCCACGATTGCGGGTTGCATCGCTTATTCGAAACGGGGATTCGATTTTACTCGTTCGGCATGAGAAAGGTGATGATTCCTACTGGCTCTTGCCTGGCGGGGGTGTGGAATGGGGAGAATCCTTGGATGAAGCTCTCCGGCGTGAGTTGAAAGAAGAAGCCTGTCTTGAAATTCGAGTGGGTGATTTGGCTTTTGTAAGTGACACGGTTGCGCCGGATGGGA
The DNA here is from genome assembly GCA_002746185.1 of Candidatus Hydrogenedentota bacterium. GTDB lineage: Bacteria > Hydrogenedentota > Hydrogenedentia > Hydrogenedentales. The sequence goes on along the minus strand of NVWG01000014.1, from coordinate 14,662 downwards.
GTCGGCATTTTATTCAGTGTTGTTTTGAAGCGACCATCACCGGTGGTGAGATGAAGGTGGGTGAAGATGAGCGGGTTGTAGAGGTGCAATTCGTATCTGCCGAACGGCTGCCGGAGTTGGATTTACGGCCGGACATTCGGGTAGAACTGGGGGATTGGTTAGCAGGTCAGAACCATTCTAATCGGGTCTATCTGGGTATGCGGTGGAAAAGCGGGAAGTAGAGGGGAACAGCGCTGCGGCGTGAGAAGGAATTGACCATGCGAGTTGCGATTCTGAACCCGATGTTTGGGAAGGATTTTACGAAATCCGCCCGATGGTTCGCACGATCCCGGGGGCGRGTACAGCGGCATCCGGATTATTTGGCTTATGGTGCTGCTGTGGTGGAAGAAGCAGGACATGACATTCTCTTCGTGGATAATCAAGCGAAGAATCTTTCGTCCGAAGAATTTTTGCCGGACCTGAAAAAATGGAAACCGGATCTGGTGGTATGCCAAACCAGTACCCCGTCCATCTACGCCGACATCGAATCGGCCCGTCTCTTTAAAGATGCCACTGGAGCCATGACGGTATTTGTTGGCTCCCATTCCTCAGCGGTGCCGGATCAGGTACTGAAGGATGCGGCTGGTGCTGTGGATGCTTGTGCGGTAGGCGAGTTTGACTACACCATTCGTGATCTTGCCAATGGCGTTGCCTTGAAGGATTGTGAAGGGCTGGCCCGGTGGGATAACGGTACGGTGGTGAAGAATCCGGATCGGGCCTACATTGAAAACCTGGATGATATGCCGTTTCCCGCGTGGCAGCATCTTAATATTTATGATTATCGGGACGGCGCGAAGCTGTACCCGTTTTTGACTTCTATTACAGGTCGGGGCTGCCGGTATCGCTGCTCGTACTGCCAAATCCCCCAAGTGATGAACGGGCATGTATATCGTACGCGTAGCGTGGAGAACGTGGTAGACGAGATGGAGCGGAACCTGCGTCTGTTTCCAGACTTGAAAGAAATTATGTTTGAAGACGATACCTTGACCATGCGTATTGCCCGAGACCGATTGATCTTATTGTGTGAAGAAATCATCCGGCGCGATCTTCCGTTGTCATGGAGCGCAAACGCCCGGGTGGATCTGAATGATGTGGAAACACTAAAACTGATGAAGCGGTCAGGGTGCCGGATGTTATGTGTGGGTTTTGAATTCGGGGACCAGGCTATCCTGAATAGCGTAAAAAAAGGTACTACCGTCGATCAGATGTATACCTTCGCCGAGAACGCACGAAAAGCGAAGCTCCGTATCCACGGCTGCTTCATGTTCGGCGGACCCGGTGAAACGCTGGAGACGGCAAAGAAAACCATCAGCATGTCTCAGGAATTGAAAATTGATACGGCGCAGTTCACTGGGGTAGTGGCATACCCCGGTACGACGTATTACGACTGGGCAAAGAAGGGCGGGCACCTTATTCCAGAGAACTGGCGGGATTGGGTAGACGAAGAATTTGAGCAGAAGGGCGTAGTTGACTTGCCGGATTTGACTAAAGAACAGATTGCGGAACTGGTTGATGAAGGATTGAAGAAATTCTACTTACGGCCTTCACAGATGTGTCGCATGGCGGTGAATATTCAGGATATGGCGGACRTGAAAGCTAAACTTCATGGTTTGAAGAGTTTTATATCGTATTTTAAATCCAGTCGCAGCAAGCCTTTCGTAGGCTTTACCGGGAATAATTGATCCAGGGRGAWATTATGGCAACGGTACCTAAAGACCGGGTGAGTGTTCCTGAAGAATCGGGTGAAGAATCGGGTGAAGAGTCTGTTTCATCTCAGCAACCTGCGGCGAAACAGGACAATGTATTCGATTTTCTGCAAAACCGCATACTGACGCATTATCCCCAGGCTGTGCAAATCAAGAATCGGGAAATGCCCGAGCCGCGTATGGCCATCGTATACCCCACCTATATCTGTAATCAGGATTGTTTGTGGTGTGAATATAGTTCGGAGAATACAGAACATCACTCCATCATGTCCAAAGAACAGTTGATGAATCTGATGGTTGATTTGGATGAGTTGGGCGTGAAGGGTGTGGAATTCTGCGGGGGTGGTGAACCGTCGCTGCACCCGAATCTGGCTGAGGCTGTTCGTTTTTTAGGGAATCGGGGTATTTCTGTAGGGATACTGACGAACGGGACGAAAGTAAAGGGTGATTTGGCCGAAGCGTTGGTTGAGTTCGGAAGTTATATTCGCGTTGGTTTTGATGGGGGTACGGAAGAAACCATTCACAAAGTTAAACGGCCCAAGACACCTGAAGCGCGTTTCGATGCTGTATGTACCAATGTGAAAAATATGGTGCRRTTGCGYAATGAGCGKGGTACKAAATGCCGYATCAGCATGAAATTCGTGGTGGATAARTACAACTGCCATGAAATCGAAGARGCGGTCAAGCTGGCTATCGAACTYACYGCYGACTCCATTCAATTCAAGGCKGCSCGYCTGTGTGATTCRGAGATGGATGCTGAACAGTCGGCGGCTATCAACAATGAAATTATCCGTTGCCGGGAGACCTATGCTGGTCAGATGATCGTGGTAGGCGGTACAGACAAAATTGATATGCACCAGCAATGCTGGCTCACGCCGTTGCAGCTGGTGGTGGATACGCTGGGCGAAGTGTTCCTGTGTTGCTATTATCGGCATCGCAAGGAAGATCACTCCATCGGAAATTGTTTTTCCGAACCCTTGAAAGAAATGTGGTATGCGGAGAAGCACTGGGACAAAATTCACGGTATCAAGCCGAAAGAATGTAACAATCTGGACTGTCGGTTCGTAAAATATAACGCCATCATGGATCAGGTGATGGGGGAGAACGATGCGCAGTTTGAATTTATCTAAATTATTCGCTCCCGTGGAGTCTCGGRTATGAAAGTGCTGCTGCTTAATCCGCCGGGACCGYTCTGCCGTGCCGGATCGCGGTGGCCCCACAAACGTCGGGCCAAGTCAGTGGGTATCGATTATCACCCCTTCCCGTTTTCGCTGGGCTATGCCGCGTCTCGTTTACTGACTGATGGTCACGAGGTGCAGTTTGTTGATTGCATCGCCGATAACGTGACCCCGGATGAGTTGGAAGCATTATCAGCCGTATTCGATCCCGACGTGGTGTTCATGGAAACCAGTGCCCCCAGCTTTACCGCCGATGTAGAGGTTATGAAAGCGCTTGGTAAATCGTGTCTCGTCGGTGGGGCGCATGCCACGGCGACGGTGAAGGATCATCTGGACGCCGGTTTCGCAGGGGTAATTAAAGGCGAGTACGATCAGGTTATTTCTCAGGCGGTGACGCTGGAGCCAGCGTCATGGCTGGGTACGTCAAACCACCTTGAGCCAGAACATGCGCCCCGGGTGGAAGAACTGGATACTATTCCCTATCCGGCGTGGGATCTCATGCCCATGGAGAAATACAACGATCCGTTCTGYAAAGGYCGTACCGTGACGTTGCTCACGTCCCGGGGCTGTCCGCTGAGTTGTGAGTTTTGTACTATCGCRCCGCAYCAGGGWAAACGAAATTATCGACGTCGGGATCCGAAAGCGGTTTGTGACGAGATTCAGGTTCTTATTGATACGTATCATCCGGATGAGATTTATTTTGATGATGATACGATTACCATAAACCGAAAGCATCTCATCGCGTTTTGCCGAGAGTACGAATCGCGAAATTTCGGGCTGCCGTTCAGTTGTATGGGAAACGCCACCGTGGATCGGGAAGCCCTGGAGGCCATGGCGGCCGCAGGGTGTCGCGCGTTGAAGTTCGGCGTGGAGAGTGGCGATCCCGATGTGCTGGCTCAGGTTCCCAAAACGATGGACTTGTCGGATGTAATTCGTACCGTAAAAGATTGCCGCGATTTGGGTATTCAGACCCACGCGAATTTTTTGGTAGGTCTGCCAGGGGAAACCAGAGAAAAAGCCGTCGCCTCCATAGACTACGCCATCAACCTAAATACTCATACACTCCAGTTCGCTATTGCTACCCCTTATCCGGGAACAGAGTTTTACCGTAAAGCAGTAGAGAACGGATGGCTCACGAAAGAAAGCTGGAAAGAATTTGATCCGGCTGGCGGTGCAGTGGTGGCCTACCCAGGTTATGGTACCGAAGAAATCGAAGAAATGCTGAAACTGGGTTGGAGCCGCTGGCAATGGCGTATGCTCACCCGCCGTCCGCTGACTGTTGCACACCACTTCGGGAACGCATTCCGTCGCGAGGGATTTCGCGGTGTGATTCGGCTGGGCAAGTATAGCGCGGAACGATTTTTCACGGTGCTGGGTGCTCACTAATGAAGATCGCCCTCATCAATCCTTCCGTGCCAGGGTCCCTTAAAAAAGAAAACCTGGGTCTGGCAAATCTGGCAGCTTCATTGGAAGCAGCAGGGCACACCACGCGTATTCTGGACGAAATAGCAGGCCAGAATGTGGATGCGGGACTGGATGAGTTCAAGCCGGATCTGGTRGGCATYTCGTTTATGACYATGTATGCGCTTCGKGCTTATGAATTGGCAGCCAGCATCAAGAAGCGAGGCCTTACAGTAGTGATGGGAGGTGCGCATCCTACTGCCGTTCCCGAGGAAGCCATCGAGCATTGCGATTGTGTGATTCGCGGTGAAGCAGAGTGGGCCTTTCCCAAGTTAATTGATTCGGGAAAAATTGAAGGTATTGTTGATTCAACCCCGCCGGAAACGCTGGACGATCTTCCTATTCCCAGCCGTTGGCAGCTTGATCTGGAGACGTATGCCGCAGCCGGGGAAGAGTTGGCTGGATTCAATTATCGTACATTGGGCGTAATCACCAGTCGAGGATGTCCGTTCAAGTGTAATTTCTGCATCAACTCCAAGCGTGAGGCTAAGCTACGTTTTCATAGCCCGGACCGCGTAATCGAAGAGCTCCGGTACGTTAAGGATCGACACCATATCCAGAGTATCGCATTTTATGATGAGTTGATGGCTACGGACGCGAAACGCTTCAAGGGTATTTGCGAGGCCATGATCCAAAATGATTTGCACGATCTGAAATGGGAATGTCAGATGCACGCCAAGACGTTTCGCCCGGATGTCCTCCAACTAATGAAAGAAGCGGGGTGTGTACAGGTCGCTGTGGGCTTTGAAAGCGGAAGCCAGCGCGTGTTGGATACTATCAACAAAAGTTCTACCGTCGAACAGAATATGGAAGCGGCGAGCATGGCTCATGAGGCCGGATTACGCGTTCGCGGATGTTTCATGGTGGGTACACCGGGGGAAACAGTCGAGGACGTGAAGCAGACGGAACGATTTATCAAAAAGGCCAAGGTGGATTTTACGTCCGTGCATTACGTTACGCCTATGCCGGGCACAGCACTGTACGAACAATTTAAGGATCGYATCGAGGCAGCAAAAGTGCCGTGGGACAAGTTTACCTGCGGCGATCCGGATACGCTGAATTGCAATGATGCCATGTCCGTGGAAGAGCAGCGTCGGTTGTTTGAGCGGTTGTCRGCCAGGTCGGCGTTAMGAAACTATACGATACCGGAGATGGCGCGTCGAGCTATCCAAAATCCCCACCACGCCTGGCATGTGACCAAGAAACTGATGACCACCCTGTCTTCGTAATCATTCCATAAAAAAACCGCCGAACTCCCAAGGAGTCCAGCGGTTTACTACTTTATTTAATCTGTAAAAGTTCTATAGTGAACTGAACTTTTTCTGTAAAGGCGACTTGGTTTCGTAAATCTTTTCTTTCTGCTTTAATACTTCGAATTTATTTTCGTACCCATCCACTCGTGCCGAGGTGATGGCATCGTTAATATCCGCTTTCATACCAGCAGGCAGCTTTTCACGGAACTCATATTTCGGTGCGCCTTCCCCGGCAGTGTTCTCATAACTGCCTACATGCGTCCCGTCCAATGTACGGAAATACACGCTCCAGTTTCCGTTCATAAGGCATTCTGCCCATCGGTAATACTGCACATCCAGTTCATCTTTCACCGGGATGCGAGCAAAGAAATATTCACGGGAAGAAGCAATGCCCAACTCGGAGAGGTACAGGTCTGTGTACTCGTTAAGGAGTTGCGGCGTAGCCCATTTCGCATTGGAAACTTTGCTGTGCAGTGCATTGACAGAAGCCAGCCGTTCCGCGTGGTTATACCGCTCGGGGGTAAGAGGGCTGCCTCCTTGTACCTGAACGGTGAGCAAGTCGATATTGTGYAGAAGMGTRTCCAGGGTAGATTGACGRCGSAGATTGGCTTGTTCCAATTCTCCAACCTGATCGGTCAATCGTCCGTTTTCTGCTAACAGACCTTCATGACGCGCCCGTGTGATGGCGATTTCGTTTTGAAGGTCTTCCAGTTGCTCCGAAGCATTCACAAATTCTTCATTGTTCGCTTCGATATCACTCTTAATACTAGATAACTGTTGGCGTAAGCCTTGCAGGTTTTCTTGAGCCGCCAAGTGGGACGCTTCCGTTTGTTCCAGCTGTTGCTTAACCGTACCGTATTCTTGCGTCATACGGTCAATTTCCTCTTGGGAAATTACTTCGCCTTCAGGAACAGCTGCTCGCATACTAGCGATGGTGCGATCCTTGGCTAGTGCTTGAGCCTCGAGATCTTCAATTTCCGTTAGTAATGGATTGGGTAATGGCAGGGACTTTGCTATGAAAGGATTCCCTATCAAACCTGCCATCAAACCCACAATCAACATAACAGCAGCTACGATAAAGGTTGTTGCGCCACCGCCTCCGCCGCCACCTGCTCTGGCTTTCTTCTTTTTACCTTTTTTTCCGCCTTCTTCTACAACAGGCATTCCGGTATCAGGAGAGAAATCGGGGATGGGGGTTCCGCCGTCACCACCAACATCGGGGGTAGGAACACCAAACGCATCATTGTCGAATCCAAAACCTCCAGCATCGCCTCCGCCAGTATCGCCGCCTTCAAACATGGGTGTTTCCATGGCTTGAGTTGGTGCGGGCGTGGGACCGGAAGTGGCGAAGTCATCGCTGTCTCCACCAAAGGCGCTGTCGAACATGGGCGTTTCAATATCGGAATCAGGGCCCGGGCCTATGTCAGGAGTTTCTGGTGAGAAATCGCTATCTGCCGCGAAGTCTTGAAAGCCCAACCCTTGACCAGGATCGGGTGTATCCAATTCCGAAGCGGGGGTATCGAATCCACCTGGAGRTTCCAGATCGGATTCTTTATTAACCGGTGTATCCAAATCAGACGGACGCACTGCCGGTGTATCCACTTTAATATCTACAATGGGAGGCAGACCGCTAATACCGCCGCCACTGTCGCTATCAACATCATCAATGGGGGGTAAGCCGCCATCAGATTCAGCATCAGCAGAATCGAAATCGCTTAACGGGGGAAGGTTGCCAATCCCGGAATCGCCGGAATCACCTCCACCAGTTAACGCACCGAAATCTTCTTCTTCCTCGTTCGTTTTGTCCTGGTCATCATCGGCCATTATCCGGCACCTCCATAGAAAGGCGTAACACGCCTACATTGCACAACTTATCAGGTGTAGTTAGTCTAGCATGGCACGTATGGGGTGTCAAGAAACTCCTACATGGTAACGGAGCATATTTTTCATGCATGAAGGCCTGAATTACTGCGTATTTTTAGGGTTCAACGAGTTGAACGAAAAGGGGTTAGCAAGGTCATCAAAATGATAATAGGAAGAAAGAGTCAACGGTTTGAAAAGATTCTTGTGTAAAGCATGGGTAACACTTGTAGCCATTATGGAGTCTGGGCTATTTCGGTGGCCCGTTGAAAATACTCTTGTGCCTTTTCGGGTTCGCCAGTAGCACGTAAGCACTCTCCCATGTTGTAGGTCGCCTGTGCGATTTTTTGCCGRTTMSTATTGTTGGGAACAAGYGCAYTYAATATGGARTAGTGGTTGAATGCTTCCCGGTAATTTTTATCTTCCATGTATAAATTGCCCAATGAATAATATGCATCGATTTCTTCATCCCAAAATTTGGCTTGTTCCTCGGGATTCTCCTCTTTCCGATCCTTGTATAAAGCGATTATATTTCGAAAATGCCTTTTGGCTCCGATAGGATTTTTTTCGATATCCTGCCATGTAACAGCAAGATTGTACTGAACCCGACTACTGTCAGGATTTTCACGTAGAGTCGCTTTGTATAACGATAAGTTGTCATGCCAATCCTGGTTACGCTCTACAGTCAGGTAGAAAAGGAGTCCGCACCATGAGGTAAGAAGTACACCACCCATGATGGCATATCGTTTGAGCGGTTTCGCCAGGGGGGATGACGGGGTATCGGAGACAACCCATTCTGCTAGTGCCCAGAAAAAACCAGCCATGGGAACATACAGCCAGTGTTCGGCCATGGGTGCATTGAGAGGAAAGAGTCCGGAGATGGGGAGCCATGTCACGATAAACCATGTCATTCCCAAGGCTGCGCGATAGTTCTTCCCTCTAATTTGGGTATAGATAAATACTACCAATACGATGAGAAGCAGCACTCCGATAAAGGCAGTCCATGAAGGAATATCATGGAGAGTGCGTTCCATGTGCAGACCAGTGGGAAAGAACAGTAATCCTATATAGAGAGCAAAAGATTGAAATGTTTCCGCCAATCGTCCCAAGAAGGTGGACGTAACCGACTGGGAGTCGCTGCCGAAATTAAGGGGGCCTAAACGTAAAGCGACATAGCCTGCACATAGTGCCAAGGCAATGAATAAGGACATGTAGCGCATCAGGGGGACGGTGGGGTTGGGGGAGTCCTCTACGCGAGTTTTATCTTGATACAGCAAAATCATGGCAAGCAATACCGGGTATATAAAGGCGCTTTCTTTGCTTAATAACGCTCCGGTGAACATAACAGAACCAAAAATAACCCCAAGTATCCGGCGACGAGATGTTTCCTGCCACGTTGCAAAAGATAACCCTGCGAACATGAATGCAGCAGACATGGAATCAGCCCGGCCGCTGATATAGGCAACGGCTTCGGTATGCAGCGGGTGGATCACATATACGATAGGCACGGCAACAAGTACGAAAGACGGTGCTTTCAATCGAACAAGAAGGTACAAAAAGAATAATGCTGCCGCGATGTGCCACAAGATACTGGATATATGAAAAATGAGTGGATTGAGTTGGGCTGCCACATCACGTTGTTCGGTAATAGAGGGGCCATTCCAGGCCAGCCAGAAATCGATCATAAATGTGAGGGAAAGCATGGGGCGGTAGAAATTGCCTTGACCCCCGGCGAAGGCATGTTGATCCTCCTGAAACAGATCCAAGATTTTTGCAGGATCCTGGACGTTTTCGTGGAGCAGAATAGAGGAAGCATCGTCCCAGACAAATTCGCCAGTTAACGTATTGGCATAAGCCNAAAAACCAAGCAGTATGATACCAGCAGCTGCGGCGTACCTGATACTGGTGCTATGCAGCATGATATCGATTTAACTTTCGAGGCATTTACTTAGAGGCTTTATTGGTAAATACTTCGAACGTATCACCCGTAGCCATATATTCAAAAAGGACACCTTGCTCTCGTCCAATTACTTCAATAAACTTTATTCCATATTTTTCTTCGCCCTCACGCATGCGATCCGTATGGGTTTCCCCTTGTAATGGCATGTATAAATCTAAAAAGGCTATTTTCTGCTCAGAATTGCCAACAGAAACAAATCCCTTAATGGTGACGATAGGGCGTTTCAATTCAGCTATTGCTCGTTGTTGAATATCAACATACTTTTTTGACCCGGGGTTTAATATGGTATGAAGTTCAGAATAGACAAGTACATGTTCCCATAACTTAGCCTGTTGGAATACACGCATATTCTGATCAACACGCTGAGATACCATTCTTAAAGCTAGAGTGCCATCCTCCGTACGCGACAATTCCTGTTTCTTTTGGTTGAAAATATTTTTTACCTTAGTGGCTTCTGCCTGTGGATATTTAGAGCCAGCCGGAGGCGCAGGTGCATTCATGTTTGTAGACTTAATTATTGAGGTGGCCATTTCCTGAGGGGTTGGGGGAGGCGGTGGCGGCGGGGCATCCGTAGGTGAAGGCTGGGATTCCCCGTTGCAGCCCAGTAAGAATGCTGACAATATCAATGCCGTAGATAACGCGATTCGCATGTGTTGAACTCCTTGTATAAATCTATGTTTAATCCTAGCAAAGCTGACTGGAGGCTTCAAGAAACAGAAGAACCAGGTAGCAATGATTGGCGCACCTAATGTAGAATATCCGTATTGGTGCGGTGGTCTGCGTATTCCTGCAATTACCCTGAGTAGTATACATTCTTCTGAATAGAGGCACACGATGAGTAAAATATTATTAGTAGACGATGATGTGGATATGGCTGAATTGATTAAAACCAAGCTGGCATCCCAAGGGCACGAAGTAACTACAACGCATACGGGTGACGGCGCTTTTGAGCTGGCCAAGAAGTTCAAGCCTGAAATCGCTCTGCTGGATATTATGCTGCCTGGAGAGACGGGCTATCAGATATGTAGACGTATTCGTAAAGATCCGGAGTTGTACTCAATCGGAGTGCTCATGCTCACAGCGTTGGGGGAAGAGCCGGAAGTAGTACACGGTATGGARCAGGGGGCAGACGATTATATAGTTAAACCGTTCAAATTAGATAAGCTAACGGAGAAAATCGACTTTCTCAATGACTTGATAGGATCCTTGAACCAGCGCAATGCCGTGACAAATCTTCCCGGGATGGAAGCGATCAAGCGCGAAGTCAATCACCGTTTGGCTCGGGATACGAAAATTGCAGTGTGTTATGTGGATATGACCGGCTTTAAACCTTTTTGTGCTGCTAAAGGGCGGGAAGGACAAATTAAGGCCGTAAAGTTCATGGGAGAGATACTGGTCAGTCTGAACCGCAGCATTGGTATATATGAAAGTTTCATCGCTCACATGGGGGGTGAGCATTTCGTTGTCATGCTGAATTTCGACGACTACGAGCGATTCTGCAACAACGTAATTGATTCCTTTGACCAGAAAGTTAAAAGTTTTTATACTCCCGAAGAAATTTCTCAAGGATATTTACTGGCCACCGATCGCTCGGGGCACGAGGGTAAATATCCATTGATGGTACTATCTATCGGTGTAGCACATAATGAATATCGCGTGTTCAAAAATGCCAAGAAAATATTCGAGGTGCTTACACAGCTTCGTAAGATTGCCAAGCCTGATGGCAAGAGTATTATAAATGTGGATAAACGTCGAACGGAAAGATAGTGCCTCGATTCAATCTTGCTTCGAAGCATTCAACGGTGCCACAGTGATGGTTAACCAATCACTCCACCCGCCAGGTAAATCCCGAGGGCGAATCCTTAAACGATAGGGGTTCCACTGATACAGCGGTTTCCAGCCGTCCCGAGGCAGRGGACCAAAAATCTGCTTTGTCCCAATTTCCACAGGGTATTCCCCCTTTAAGCGGTGCCAGCCAACACCAATATCATATTCGATGATATACGCTGCATGGGGATTTCCCGTCCATTCCGCTTCAATAGCACCTCTATTCGTCTCATAATATATGGTATCACCCTCTTCGGGGATAACCACGGTAGGGACTTCCAGATTGGCGGGGTCCATAGCCGCCACCCTGGCTATGAGCAAGGCTTCCTTTTCCTCCAGAACAAAACGATCATCTGCATTACGCGTAATCCATCTTGATAATTCATCAAGTAGTTCTTCTGCAATCTCAGGTTCCATGTCAAACTGGTTGATGGTTTCTTTTGGGTCCTCTATCATATTGTAAAGTTCAAAGAACTCTTCTTGAGGAGATAGACGGGTGATGAGTTTCCAGTCCCGTGTACGCACACTGCGTACGAATGTAGTACGCTGATGTAATTTGGATTGGTAGCCTCCCTCGACGCTCTCAGCAAATACGGGTTGATCTTCCAAGGTGTCGCCTTGAATAGCGGACCAGAGCGAACGTCCCTGTTTCGACTCAGGTATTTCCCAATCCATCATGTCGAATACCGTGGGAAGAATATCTATCTGCTCCACCATCGTGTCAATGATCCGCCCTTTCTTGATTTTTTTCGGAGATAATATAAGCAACGGAATATGAATATGCTCATCATAGTGGCGGGAATGAACCGCTGTGGAAGCATGACCCACATGACCATGGTCCACCAGTTCTTCACCGTGATCAGCGGTAATGACGATAATCGTGTTTTTYAATTTATGRTGAAGAGAYAATCGATARCGAATACTYTCGAAKGCATGATCCCACTSGCGAATTYSRSCATCATACAAMGCATYWATCCATGCTCGTTCCTCTTCGGTCCACTCCATATCTCCGGTATAAGGGATGATCACTTCTTCGTTGATGAGGCGTTTGATTCGCTCCGGGACAACGGCATGGGGATCACTGGCCGGTGGATAAACCCGATGCTTCTCCGGTGGCGAAAATGGTAAATGGGTAAAACGCCAGTGATACCAAAATGCGAAGGGTTTTCGATGATTCGATGTGATCCATTGGTTGATAGCGCCGATTTCATCGGTAGTCGTAACATCGATTCCCGTGTCCTCCATATCGGCGATATTCTTAAAATTGGAGTCTACTGTCAGATACGACATATTGGGTACGCGATATCCCCGTTCCTTGAACGCATCCAACAGGGTATAGACACTCTTAGGCATCGTTTTACCTTGCGSCGTGACACCGTGAGTGGGGGGGTATAGTCCCGAGAGTGTGGATATTACACCCGGACCCGTCCAGGCGGCCTGGCTGTAGGCATTGGTAAAGACCGCTCCGTTCAAGGCCATTGCATCCATGTACGGAGTAGGGCTTGTCAGTATGGTCTCGCCTGTTGGGATACCGTTCTCAAAAACGGAGGTCTCGCGGAGATACCCGTTGAAGCCCATGCGATCGGATCGCGCACAATCCACGGTGATGATGATGAGGTTTAGTGGCGGGTTTATGAATCGGGTGTAGACCTGTTGTGTCCCAATACCAGCTGCAGTTATCGGCAAGATAAATTGAACCGAGTAGCGTAGAAAGCGGGGGAGACGCTGGCTCCAGGCAATGAGGCCCTCTTGTTGAATGACCAATAACCCCAGGAGACCCAGCCCGCCGGAAATCCAGTTCAGCGAGACATCCTCCATCGTGCCGGATCGATTTTGAATGAAGTTTTCCTGAATCCATTCATCACTGGCGCCGATAATCAATACGGCTAAAGCGGCTCCTATATAGGCAAGAGATTTTCGATTCGTATGCATTGACACGGCACGATAATACAGCCAGGCGACCAGGCTGTACTGCACCAGATGAATGCGCTCCACCGGGTATTCAGCATGGAGTGTAAGCAGATAGGCGTAGCCAGCGATGATGGCAGCGAGCCATATCAATACGGAAGGTCTTTTGATTCGTACAATAAAAATTAAAAGAGCAACAAAAACAAGACCCAATACTGGAACAATTTTATCGACGAATTGACCGGCGTTTTCTGTACCCATTACATCGGTAAGGCCCATCCAGAGTGGGGTCACATACCATGCCAGCGTATAAATGAGCCCGGTGTAGATTAGTGCAATGGTCCAGTTGAATGCAGGTGTTTTAATCATATAGGTGTCCTTAATGCGGTTTGGACATGCTACCACGGGGGGATTTTTCGCCTCAAGTCCCTGAGAGCAATTATGGATAAAACAAACACACACTCAAAAACATTCTTTACATAGAGTACCAATATAGATATACTGATAAAAAATTCAGCTTCCCTTATGTCTAAACGAATTTTACATATTGATATGGATGCCTTCTTCGCCTCTGTTGAGGTGGTGAAAAATCCCGCCTTGAAGGGCCTGCCTCTTATTATTGGTGGTCTCAAAGAAGATAGCCGTGGGGTTGTATCTACCGCCTCCTATGAAGCACGTAAATTCGGTGTACACTCTGCCATGCCCCTGGTTCAGGCAAAGAAATTATGTCCCCACGGTGTATATCTCCGAGGGAACATGGCTGATTACAGTGCCGCCTCAAAACAAATCCACACTATTCTATGTTCCGTTTCTCCTCTGGTACAGATGGCTTCCATTGATGAAGCCTACGTAGACATCACAGGGTCAGTTCGGCTATTCGGCGGGGAAGATGCCATCGCGAATTGGATAAAAGAAACCATTTTTCACGAAACGAAACTGCCATGTACGGTTGCCATCTCTTCCAACAAACTCATATCCAAAGTCGCATCCGCTCAAGGAAAACCTGCCGGGTATGTCAATGTACCTTCTGGGGATGAAGCAACGTATTTAGCACCCCTTCCCGTAGAAAAATTACCGGGGGCCGGGCCGAAAACATGTGAGAGTCTCCGGAAAACAGGCGTGTATACTATTGGCGATCTTGCCAGTATCCCCGAAGATCGCCTCATGCGCTCCTTTGGGCAGTGGGGGTATTCTCTGGGCAGGGCAGCACGGGGCATTTCGAATTCGGAAGTTAAAATAGAGCACACGCCCAAGTCCATCGGTCGGGAGACTACCTTTCACGAAGACAAGGGTGACTGGGATGAGGTACTGCGTGTATTGATGTATCTACAGGAACGGACCCTGTATGCATTACGGGAAAAAGGCATGGAGGCACGCCGCGTTACGCTTAAAGTTCGCCACAGCGATTTCTCCACCTATACCTATGGAGCGACTATGTCGAATCCCACTGCGCTGGATGTGGAAATCCAG
>NVWG01000195.1 GCA_002746185.1 Candidatus Hydrogenedentota bacterium | reverse complement strand
CCAATCCCCCCGTGACTGCATCACATACCCTCCTTGAACCCATTTGATCAAATGAATACCATCACGTCAAGGACTTTTTCACCAGCTCCTCTGTCCCTTTTTATTGGTTTTTCACGGCAAACCTCCCAACAAGAAAAAGGCCTCTCTGTCCTGTCACCTGTACCCATGATTTTTTCACCAGTACCATGGTCTCATTTTCGAAACCCAGTAGTTTTCCACTAGACATCTGCCTATATTTTCAGTATAGTACCCGCCAGCCCAATAGGGATGGGCTTCAGGGGATGATATGTTTGCTTTTTTACGCGGGGTGGTGGCGGCAAAGACGGCTGAACACCTGCATCTGGACGTGAACGGCGTGGGGTACGAGGTGTTTGTGCCCGATTCCGTCCACCGTCGACTCCGCCCCGATCAGCCAGCCACTCTGCTCACCTACTGCCACATTCGCGAAGACTCGTTTACCATTTTCGGATTCCTGCGCGAAGAGGAAAAAGCGTTGTTCATCATGCTCCTCAGTATCAGCGGCATCGGTCCCAAGGTGGCGCTGGCTATTCTGTCTACCATGAGTCCCGCCGAGATCGGTCGCGCCGTGCTGGACAGCGATGTGACGGCATTCACCAAAGTAGGGGGCGTAGGCAAGAAGACGGCGCAGCGCGTGGTGCTGGAAATGAAAGCGAAGATGGGTCAGGACGCGGAGTTGAGTGCTATTCTCGGCGAGGACGATTCCGTGGATGATGCTGGTGATACAGACGACGTAATCGCCGCCATGATGTCGCTGGGCTGTACGCCGCAGGAAGCGAAGAAAGCAGCGACGACGGCGCGCAAATCCCTCGGCAAAGATGCCCGCGACGAAGACCTGGTGCGCGAAGCCCTGCGCTCCATGGCGAAGGTGTAGCGGATGGCCAACGACGAAGTGATACATCCCGAGCCCCGGGACGACGACGTTCAGTACGACGAGCAGATCCGTCCCCAGCGGTTGGATGATTTTCCCGGTCAGGAACCGTTAAAAGAAAAGTTGCGCATTACCATCGCGGCGGCGAAACAGCGGGGCGAGTCGCTGGATCATTTGCTCATGTCCGGGCCGCCGGGACTGGGCAAGACCACCCTGGCACGTATCGTAGCCAACGAAATGGGCGTGGACATCAAGGCCACGTCCGGTCCGGTCATTGAACGGCAAGCCGATTTGTCCGCTATCCTCACCAGTCTGGAAGAATTCGACGTGTTGTTCATCGACGAGATACATCGGCTCAATCACGCCGTGGAAGAAACCCTGTATTCCGCCATGGAAGATTTTGAAGTGGACATCATGCTGGGCAAAGGGCCCACAGCGCGGTCCATGAAAATCGGACTGAAACCATTTACCCTCATTGGCGCCACCACCCGGGCGGGTCTGTTAACGCCGCCCCTACGCGCACGTTTCGGCGATACCTGCCGCTTCGAATTTTATTCGCCGGAAGAGCTTGAGGCTATCATCACACGCAGCGCAGGAATTCTGGATGTGGCGTTGGATCCCGAAGGTGCGCTGGAGATAGCTTCCCGATCACGAGGCACGGCACGAATTGGAAATCGCCTGCTTCGTCGCGCCCGGGACTACGCCCAAGTCAAGGGCGACGGCATCATCACCCATGAGATGGCGCGAAAAGGACTGAACATGCTGGGCATCGACGGGCTAGGGCTGGACGATATGGACAAGGCATTGCTGAAAACCATCATCGAAAAATTTGGCGGCGGTCCGGTGGGCGTGTCGTCCCTGGCGGTGGCTGTGGGCGAAGAACGCCAGACCATCGAAGAAGTACACGAGCCGTTTCTCATTCAAATCGGATTCCTCAAACGCACCCAGCAAGGCCGCGTCGCCACGCCACGCGCCTACAAACACCTGGGCTTTTCCGCCACACCCGATGCAGGCAATCAAGGCACCTTGGGGTTATAGCGGTATAAGTGAGTTTTGTTGGATTGCAAGAAAAAACTACAACGGGGCATGGGCATCTTGGGGCTGTTGAAAAAGTCGCCGAACCAATCCGCCACGACTATCCTCACCACCACGGGGCATGGGCGTCTCGCCCATGCAGGTCAATTAAATCACAGGCGAAACGCCTGTGCTCACTATTTCGAATACACGTACTCATCCGCAACCAATCGACTTTTTCAACAGCCCCATCTTGCCCATGAAAGGGCTGCAAGCCCTTACATACTCAACAGGGAAGG
Source organism: Candidatus Hydrogenedentota bacterium (assembly GCA_002746185.1). Taxonomy (GTDB): domain Bacteria; phylum Hydrogenedentota; class Hydrogenedentia; order Hydrogenedentales. The sequence continues at coordinate 3,398 of NVWG01000195.1, read as the reverse complement.
TTCACTAACCGCCCTTTCAAACCAAACCGCTTTTTGTCCACAGATGACACCGATTTGCACAGATAGCTTCTACCACAGATTTCGAAAATTATGGGAATTAGTAAAACCGAGACATTTGCAATACAACACTTAATTCATCTGAAAAAATCCAACAGCTCTAATCTGTGTAAATCAGTGCAATCTGTGGTTAAAAAAAAGTAAAGGAAAAATCCGAAGTGTATTAATGGTAGTTAAAACATCAACAATTTTAATGCAACCAGAACTAATCCCCAAAATTCCCATAATCTGTGGTTCAAAAAAAATCTGTGCACATCTGTGTCATCTGTGGACAAAAAAGAAGTCCGTTACACTAACGTAGATTCCGATTCAGCGGACAACTCTTCCTTATACCCCAGCAAAATTACCCTGATAGGTGCCACTTCCTCAAACGCCATCAACGACACCCGCACCCGCTTCGAATCCCGCAGCCCATTCAGATAATGCGTATAAAACTTCCGAAACGACGTCACCGCACGCCGCTCCTCACAATCCTTATACGCCACATCATCCGCCAAATGCCGTAGACACAAATCAATGCGATCCCCAGCCGTAGGTTTCGGTAAATGCTCCCCCGTAGCCAAAAAATGTTTCGTCTGCTCAAAAATCCACGGATTCGAAATCGCGCCCCGACCGATCATCGCACCATCACAGCCCATATCCAGGATCGCTTTCACAACCTCCGGCGTCACTATATCTCCATTCGCGATCAGCGGCAAATCCGGCGCGACCGATTTAATCTTCGGCAACCACGACCAATCCGCGTCCCCCGTATAACCCTGCTTACGCGTACGGCAATGCACCGTGAGTGCCTGCACACCGTTATCCACCAGCATCCGAGCGACATCCTCAATCACAATCGACTCATCATCCCAGCCCAGCCGAGTCTTCACCGTGACCGGTAGCCTCGTACCCTTCATCACCGACTGCACCACCATTTCAAACTTACCCAGATCCCGCAATAAGCCCGCGCCATCCCCACGACCCGCCACCTTCTTCACCCAACACCCGCAATTGATATCAATGAAATCCGGCGCATACAGTTCCGTGATTGTCGCCGCCTTTTCCAAAGAATCCCCATTGCTCCCATATAACTGAATCGCGACCGGACGCTCCTCCTCCGTGATTTGGATTTTGTCGATGGATTGCTGCACATTGCGACTCAGCGCCTCACAATTCGTGAACTCCGTATACACAATATCCGCGCCCCGCTCCTTGCAAATCTGCCGAAACGGAATATTCGATACATCCTCCATAGGCGCCAACGCAATAGGAGAATCAAATGATATGTCACCGATTTTGAACATAGGAAGGAACCTAGACTTGTGAGAACATTAGATTGAAGTATAACAGAACTGGCGATTCACACTTTCTGAGTTCACTTTCGAAACCACTATGGAACGATTTTCAGCATTTTCTGTGGGAGAATCTCGTTCTATTACAAGGAAAACAAGTCGTACTGATTTGAGACTATGGCATGAACGCATCTCCACGAAATTTAGTTTCCGATGCCAACTACAACGATTAGCACGAGTAGAATACCTCCTGCCAGGATCACGCTTTGCAATAGGTAGGTTATGGGCGTTTCAGAGGGTTTCTTATTTGCCAGTCGCAAAACACGATAAATCATGGGAAGATAATCTCGAATTTCCCTCAATCTGTCTCGTCTGTGTTTGATCGAACAGTGCAAATCCCATAGAAAAAAAGATGACAACCCCAAAAGGGTTATTGCAAGGCATATAACAAGGACTCCCATCATATTCGAAAATAATGGACCTCCGGTTTCATCCACAATTCTAAACGAAGCATACAAAGCTACGTATAGGCCAACAGCGTAATTTGTAACCGTAATTTGTTGTCTCTTGAAGAATGCCAAATCATGTATCGTTGTGTCATGTATTAGTTTTACGCCGTCATCTACGGTTTCCGTATGCCGCGGTTGTTTTGCAGGACCATGGTGGACATCCTTCGATTCCGTTTCTTTTGCACATTTGAATATCTTCTTACACATACATAGAATTACCCGCATTCGGAAAGGTGGCCCAATTTCATTCAGTCCGCAGATCTGATCCAAATCGTGACAGGACTCGGTACTTGATTTTGGTGTTTGACGCCTCAATTATTTCTATTCGCGCTCTCTTGAAACCAATGATTGAACTTTCATTCAGATCGTATACAGCTTCCTGAGTAAATGCTCCACGAATCGTCCTGTCACTGAATTCTCGATATATGAATTTTACTTCATCGCCAGATCGCCCGTTATAAATAAGTTCTTGAAGAAATCCTCCTTGTTCAAACACCATTTTGCTTCCGTATCGCATATTTGGACTACTATCCAATTCAATTTTCATATGCGTTTCGTAAGGAGATCCCGCATAGAGTTCGATATGAGCAGAATCGTGAGAAACCTTTATTCCTCCGACCATTGTTCTTGCAGCAACAAGACTCGGCTTGAAAACGACCGAACTGGCTTCATAATATTTCCAATTGCTATCACTTAGCTTGGCAACTAGCTGACCTTGAGAAATTGCGATAGAGGCATTTAAAGAATTTTTTGCGATAATTGGGCTCATTAAGTTTATGACATCATATGTAAATATTTGCCCCTCACGAACTAACGTATCTCCTATCTCAGCTTCTGTAATTGTTTTTAGTGCAGGAATTTGTAAAAATTCAGCCCTTGGTGTAACCATAGACAAGTTCGTCGCACAGCCAGTTGCTAAGATAATTGGAATTAATATGGAAATAAAAATAAGTCTCATTTTGTAAGCCTTCCCTTAGTTGTGGCAGGGGCTTCTGACCCGCCCGACCGCGCAACGGACTCCTCTCTCCATCGCTACCATCAACTCTACCTGCCAACCCTATACTATTACAACCACACAAAAACCAGGCAAAACTGAACCCTGCCATCCCCTTTTGTGTATACACCATTCCCGAAGGGAATGAATATGAATAGCCACGGGTGAAACCCGTGGTTCCGGTTCGTACCCCATACCATTCAACCCCTGCGGGGTTGAACTGCTTTTTTTATTGCATCCGATCCGGGGGTTCCACCCCCGGCTATTGATATTTGACCCCGTCGGGGTCGGTACTGTTTTTCACAACCTCACAGCCGAGGGCGGCTATGCTGCAACACACCATATGGATATTCACAGCAGAGGGCGACTATGCCACAACACTACAGCCGAGGGTTAGGGTATTGGGTTTACACCCCCCTTGATCCCCCCTCAAGGAGGGAATTGGTTGTCGGTTAAATCTGTGTTCATCTGTGAAATCTTGTATGTTACTCCTCATGGAGACATGCGCAGCGAATTCATCGTCGCAGTGGTTTTCTTTTTGGTCCTTTTTCTTTTGGAAGATCG
>NVWG01000194.1 GCA_002746185.1 Candidatus Hydrogenedentota bacterium | reverse complement strand
CAATAAATTCAATATTGAAAAATCACATAAACGATAAAACCACCCTATCATCGCAACGACTTACACCGATGGAAAACTTCCTATGGGATGACTGTGTTTAAAAGCAAATGATATTATTGAATTTATCAAAAGTGAATTACCAGATAATTTAAGATGGCCCGAATTTAATCACAATGTGGATTTTCATTGGCATCATAATTTTGATATTCCAAAATGGAAGTAGTTGGGACATATCTATCATTGTTATCTTGTCCAGAATCAAGGTATAGAATAAAAAAAGGATTCTAAGGTGTCAAAGGAATAAAAATTCAGTTCTGATGTTATTTTAGGGTAGAATATGACTGTTTTATTCCTCTATCCCCCCATCAAGGAGCACCACTTATCCATGTTAACTGATAACCAGATACTTGATTCTATGCGCGGCATTATTGACCCGGATTTGGGGAAGGACATCGTGTCGCTGGGGTTCATTAAAGAACTCAAAATCAGCGGCGGCGACGTTTCGTTCACTGTTGAGCTGACTACCCCGGCGTGTCCCGTGAAGGAGCAGTTCAAGATGGACTGCGAGGCGGCGGTGAAAGGCATACCGGGTGTTTCGTCGGTGGCCGTCACCATGAGCGCTATGCAGCCCAAGAAACAGCCAGGCCTGGGCATCAACACGCTCGCCCGAGTCGACTCGGTTATTGCGGTGTCGTCGTGCAAAGGCGGCGTGGGTAAATCCACTATCGCTGGGCAGATCGCTCGCTCCATGGCTCGGGAAGGTCTACGCGTTGGACTGCTGGACACGGATATCTACGGYCCSTCGGTCCCGACMTTRTTTAAYATGCAYCGTCCKGAACTGATGATGCGGGACAATATGCTTATCCCGCTGGAACTGGACGGCTTGAAACTTATGTCTGTGGGATTTGTGCTGGGGGATTCGCCAGCGGTGATGCGCGGCCCTATGGTATCGGGATACGCCCAGCAGATCCTTCAACAGACGGATTGGGGCGATCTGGATTACCTCATTATCGATATGCCTCCCGGCACAGGCGATATTCAACTCACGCTGGTACAACAGGCGGCGCTGGATGGCGCGATCATYGTTACTACTCCTCATTCGCTTTCTCTTGTGGACGTTGCGCGGGGCATTCTCATGTTCGAGAAGGTCAACGTGCCTGTGCTGGGTATCGTGGAGAACATGTCGTATTTCGTGTGCGATAACTGCGACAAGAAACACCACATTTTCGGAAACAGCGCCCATACCCTAAAAGATCGTTTCGGCCTGGATACGTTGGCTGAATTCCCTATCATTGATGGACTGTCCAATCTGGGCGATGCGGATGCCGGAGCGGATGTGGAGCAGGTGAAAACACTTACCGACAACATCCACCGCGCCATCGGAAAACGCCGTTTACAACACGAACCATTACCGGAAGTTACGGAAGAGTCTGGCCACATCGTGATAAGCTGGCCCGATGGACATGTGGATCGTCTTGTCAACCGGGACGTGCGGATAGCCTGTCAATGCGCTGCCTGTGTTCACGAATTTTCCGGAGAACAAATACTCGATCCGGCTACCGTCTCTGCCAACATCGAAACGTCATCCATCGGCACGTTGGGAAATTACGCTGTATCCATCGCTTGGAACGATGGTCACACCTCGGGCATATTCACATGGGTTCGATTAAAAGAACTTGCGGCACGACAGACGGCATAAGAGCAGAGAACGCTTATTCGGTCTGCAACAAGGATGGCTTAGTTAGTAACGCGATACCACGCGCCTTCATGCTCGAAGGTGACTTCATGGACGATATTTATGATCTTGGCCAAGTATGGATTGCTCGCTATAATGCCCGCCAATTCGGGAGTATTCGGTTTTAATTCCAGCACTTCTTGGTCCGTAAAGCCCTGCTGCGTCCAGACATCGCGATTATCAACACGCGCCGACGTGAATTCCCGGACGGGTTCCGAAGGAGACATGACCGAGTCACCAAAGCGACTAATTTCTTCCTCCGCAAGGATCATTTCCTTCTTCACAGAATCCGATTCCGTCGCCATTGGCACCGCGAGAGATTCCATAACTGCACTGCTCGATTTCATCGCAGCAATATTGCTCTCGTCGTCAGTAGATTCAACAACTCCCGAATCCATCAGCGCCACATTGAACACGGCATCCGCCTGCGGGGATGCCGACGACATCACAGGTGCCGTATCATCGGAAGTGTTCCCCACCAAACCCCACAAAGAGCCTATAAACAGGAGCATTGCAGCTGTTGCAATCAAAAACTTATACGGTTTCACCTTGGTATGGCGAGGGTTTATTCGCAAACTCACCGGGGCTGATTTCGATTTCTCCCGCAAGTCCACTTTGAACCGATCTGGTGCATCGACTTTCGGCAGGGCATCATAAACGGACTGCATCTTTTTTAGGCTGTCCAGTTCACGTAGGCAATCCGAGCATGTGGACAAGTGCGCTTCCACTCCTTCCACTTCATCCGGAGCCAGCTCCTCATCCAGGAGCGCAGAAAAATCCTCCTGCACATCTTCACACGCTTCGTATAATTTCATGTCATTACCCTCACAACACCGACAGCGTTTTCAGGCGGTTGCGCAACTGGACCCGCGCCTGATTCAGTCGGGATTTAACCGTGCCTGGCGGACAATTCAGCGCCTCGGCGATTTCGTCGTAGCTCAGGCCTTCGTACGTGCGCAGCACGAAAACCAATCGATAGTGGTCGGGCAATTCCTCTACACAGCGCTGGAGCGTATCCCGCAATTCGTGAGCCGCCGCCAAGGCATCCGGCGAATCTACTGTTGCGCTGAACTGCTGCGCGAGTCCTGGTGCCTTCTCCGAAAGCTGTTCCAGAGAGACGGTTTTATCGCGACCCTTGCGCGAACGATCACGTACATGGTTTCGTGCCARRTTKCYMGCGATACTRTAWAGCCARGTAAAGACTTGGGAACGGCCTTCGAAATCGTGGATACCTTTGWAAGCGCGGAYRAAKGTTTCCTGYGTTACRTCCTSGGCATCTTCATGGCGGCCYAAATAGCGATACGCCATGTTGTAGACCCGGTCTTTGTAAGTATTGACCAAGGTTTCGAACGCCTCCGGATCGCCGCTCTTACAGCTATCCAGCAGTGCCGCTTCGGTAGAATCCTGTTCTGTGAGCAGTTCCATACAATTACCCGGATGCATGCATCATTACGTTATTGATTTAGACCCCGCTACGGTAAGAATGTTCGAGATGTATTTTACCATGGCAGGAGGACTCTCTGGTAATAATCCTGCATTACGTCGAAAAGATTGAAGCATAGCGGGATAGCGATGTATTCTATCTGCACAATTATTTCCACAAAAAGAGGGATTTTATGACCTGTTCCATAATAGTTCCATGGGCTCGCATCGCGGCACTGGTTTTGATTCCCATTTTATCTCTTCAGTGTGCCWGTACCCCATCTTCAAAAAGTGACGTGGAGAGAAAAATTGCCATGGGCGTAGCGGAGGGCTGGACCCAGCATCTGTTGGCCGAAGATATGAAATCCGCCATGACCTTGGTGGACGAATCCTTCACCAGYATTCCRTTCCCTACGCGTGATGATTTACAGGYYTATTTGGATACGGCGGAYCAACGCGATTATTTCACGGGYTCCACGTCCGATTTCTCGGCGGCAGAATTAGCCATTAAAGGRAAGAGAGCGCGCATCTACCCGGTGAAACTACACACTCCTTCGGGCTCGTTCATAGTGGGTATATATTTATCCCGGAACGGTTCAGGATGGATGGTGGCTGAGTTGGTGTGGGAACTATATTAACGGCCCAGGCGTTTCACGGGATTATGTCGAAAGCAGTCCACGGTATGATCGTTCACCATTCCCGTCGCCTGCATGTGGGCATACATTATTGTCGGTCCCACGAACTTGAATCCTCGCTGCTTTAAATCTTTGCTCAGAGCAATCGATTCCTTCGTCTCCGTCGGAAGCTGCTTCATGGATTTCCATTTATTCTGTTTGGGTTTACCGTCCACGAATCCCCAGATGTATTTGCTGAAAGTGCCGAACTCTACCTGAACTTCGATAAAGTGCTGGGCGTTGGTTATAGTGGATTCGATTTTTAGACGATTCCGAATCACCCCGGTATCTTTCATGAGTCGGTTTATATCCCGCTTCCCGAACCGCGCCACTTTCTCTACGTCAAAATTTGCAAAACCATTCCGGTAGCCGTCCCATCTTTTCAGGATGGTCGCCCAACTCAGCCCGGCCTGCGCTCCTTCCAACACCAGGAATTCAAAAATAGTCGCGTCGTCACGAACGGGGACACCCCAGACGGTATCGTGATAGTCCATCAKCTGTGGGTCGGATCCAGCCCAGTCGCATCGTGTTTTCGTCATATACCCGCTCCTTTTTCCTATCTATCAGGGTAGTGGAGATTCAATTTCATATCAACCATTGCTTGCCCTTTGATGGCAAGATATGATATTTAAATTAGAGGCATACCGTATCAAAGTCTCCTGACACTATATGTCAGGAGACTTTCCAGTTTGATGTTTTTTTAACCTATTGAGGGCTTTTTCCATGAATCGACGTGAATTTTTGGCCGCCACTGGTCTCGCTGCCGCCGCAGCCGTAGTAGCTCCTGTAGTACCTACCGCCCAAGCCAAGGCTAAAGGATTCCAGCTCAACTATGCCCCGCATTTCGGCATGTTCAAGCATCACGCCGGGGAGGACCTGCTGGATCAGCTGCAATTTATGGCGGATGAAGGATTTGCCGGGCTGGAAGATAATGGGATGATGGGCCGTAGTGCTGATACCCAGAAAAAAATCGGTAAAAAGCTCAACAAGCTGGACATGACGATGGGGGTGTTTGTTACGTCTGCTGATTTCAAAAATGTTAACTGTGCCTCATCCAAGGCCCGGGACATGGAGCCCGTACTGGCCAGATGCAAGGAAGCGGTGGAAGTAGCGAAACGTGTGAATGCCAAGTGGACAACGGTGGTGCCGGGACGTTATGACCAGCGACTGGAGTGGGATTACCAAACGCGGAATGTTATCGAAAATCTGAAACGCAWGTCCGCCATTTTTGAGCCCGAGGGCATCGTCATGGTACTGGAGCCGCTGAATGCTTTTACAGATCATCCCGGCCTGTTCCTTACAGAGGTACCTCAAGCCTACATGATCTGTCAGGCTGTGGGCAGCCCCAGTTGTAAAATTCTGAACGACTTATACCATCAGCAGATCACCGAGGGAAATCTCATTCCGAATATCGATAAGGCCTGGGACGAAATAGCCTACTTCCAGGTGGGCGATAATCCGGGCCGTAAAGAACCGACTACGGGCGAAATCAATTACAAGAATGTATTCAAGCACATTCATAAGAAGGGCTTTACGGGTATCGTAGGAATGGAACACGGCAACAGTCAGCGCGGCAAAGAAGGGGAGCGGGCTGTGATTGATGCGTATCGTGAAGTGGATTCTTTTTCGTCGTGAWWYGGGRTTGTGATGGCGTTGAATTTTAGGCGTAGGGGGTGATGAGATTGCCGCACKRYGCTWCGCTTCGTYCGCAATGACAGRYWTKWWSMSMKRWKYWKKWRRCYSGKSSCGGTTAACGAAAAGGGGCACAGGTATTTTCTCGTGCAATCATTGTATACATGGGCAAGATGGGGCTGTTGAAAAAGTCGATTGGTTGCGGATGAGTACGTGTATTCGAAATAGTGAGCACAGGCG
>NVWG01000193.1 GCA_002746185.1 Candidatus Hydrogenedentota bacterium | reverse complement strand
AGGTTTTCATTTAATACTTTTTCGGACATACTCTCCAACGTGGCAGAACCCGAAAGGATGTCCTTGCCCAATATGCCTGACCAATCCGCGTACCGTTCATCCACAAAGGATTTGAGTCCGCCGTTCTCGATCATCGCCACAGCGTTGATCAGTCCCCGCGCCAGTGTATCGATACCGCCTACATGAGCGTGGAAGAGGTCGGCAGGGTCATTGCTCTGTCGCCGGATCTTGGCATCAAAATTAAATCCACCGTTGGTCAATCCCCCGCCTTGCAGCAGGGTATACAGCCCCAAAGTCACCTCTTCCACGTTGTTCTGGAACTGGTCCGTGTCCCAGCCCAGCAGCATGTCCCCCCGGTTCATATCCACACTGCCGAAAATACCGTTGTCCATGGAATACGCAATTTCATGCTGGAAGGAATGCCCTGCCAATGTGGCGTGATTGGTTTCCAGATTAACAAAAAATTCACCCATGAGATCGTATTTTTGCAGGAAAGCATGCACCGTCGCCGCATCGTGATCGTATTGATGCTTGGTGGGCTCGTGGGGTTTCGGTTCGATGAGCAGCGATCCCGTAAACCCAATCTTATGCTTATGCTCCACCACCATGTTCAGGAAACGGCCCAGCTGATCCACTTCCTTTTTCATATCCGTATTGAGCAACGTTTCGTAGCCTTCCCGACCGCCCCACAGCACGTAGTTCACCCCACCGAGCCGATGGGTCACTTCCAGCGCATGTTTGACTTGCGCCGCGGCATACGCGAAGACTTCCGGATTAGGATTGGTAGCAGCCCCTCCCATGTACCGAGGGTGGCTGAACAGATTGGCGGTACCCCACAAGAGCTTCACACCCGTCTCATTAATTTTACCGAGCATCTTGTCTGCAATCGCATCCAGATTAGCGTTGCTCTCGGCCAGTGTATCGCCCTCGGGAGCGGCATCCCTGTCATGAAAACAGTAAAACGGGATACCCAGTTTGGTGAAAAACTCAAAGGCTACTTCCATTTTGTGTTCCGCCATAGCCAGGGGACTATCGCCGGTAAACCATGGACGATCAAAAACGTCGGCACCAAACATGTCCTGGCCACCCCAACAGAAGGTATGCCAGTAGCACACCGCAGGACGCAGGTGTTCCGCCATCGTTTTACCCATCAATACTCGATTGGCATCATAATAGCGATAAGCCAGAGGGTTGCTGGAGTCAGGCCCTTCGTAGGGAATTGATTCGATGTCTTTGAAGTAAGGTTCACTCATGGTAAATTGGTCATCCTTTTATATTTTCGGTTACGTCAACAAGTGACGCGTATCCGCATACAACGCACGATACATTTCCAGTTTAGGCTGAAGCCGTTCCGCTAACTCGTCGTCGGGTTCTATACTATCCTGCACGGGGGGTGCAGTACACACTGTTTCAGGAGATTCATTGGTGACACAAAGTCGGGCGAGACGCGCCGCACCGAAGGCCGGCCCAACTGCCGCCTCTTCGCGAAAAGTCAGAGGACGTCCCAGCACAGCAGCCAGAACTCGACCCCAATAGATACTCCGAGATCCACCGCCAATAACCGATACATCGTTAATGACAGAACCAGCGTCCTCTAGTGCTTGTTGTCCATCGGCAAACGCGAAGGCCACTCCTTCAATTACAGCCTGGCACAAGGAGTCGCGTGCGGTTTCATGGGTCATCCCGAAGAATGCCCCTTTGGCGTGAGGATTGTTATGCGGTGTGCGCTCACCGGACAAGTACGGCAGAAAGACGAGTCCCTCCGGGCCACAGCCGTCAAAATTTTTCTCCGCTTCCAACAACAGTGCGCCTTCGTTTGCTGCTCCGGTAAGTCCCGTGAGCCAAGACAGACAACTTGCAGCACTTAGAATTACAGACATTTCGTGCCAGGTATCAGGCAAGCAATGACAGAAGGCATGAACGCCGCCTTCCGGGTTGGAGCGGTAGGTTTCCCCGGCAACGAAATATACGCCGGACGTACCCAGCGACAAAAACGCTTCGCCAGGCCGAATGACTCCCGCACCAACAGCACCAGCTGCATTATCGCCACCGCCAGCCGCTACAGGAACTTCGTGCATGCCCCATCGAGCAGCTACATCAGGAGACAGATTTCCTGTAGGCTCCACCCCTTCGTATAATTTCGGCATGTGGGAAATATTTAATCCCGTTGCCTCCAACATAGATTCAGACCATCGTCGATTAGCCACATCCAACCACAAAGTACCCGCACTATCTGACATGTCCGAAGCAAATTCATTGGTCATTCGCAAGCGCAGGTAATCTTTGGGCAGAAGCACCTTGGTCACCTTCGCAAATGTTTCAGGTTCGTGTTTGCGCAGCCACACCAATTTCGGAGCTGTAAAACCCGGCATAGCTACATTTCCAGTAATTGCTCTGGAATTAGGTACCGTGATTTCCAGCTCGGCACACGCATCCCCACTGCGACCATCGTTCCATAAAATGGCTGGCCGGACGGGGTGATTGGAAGAATCAAGGAGAGTCGCGCCGTGCATTTGACCGGACAGCCCAATACCGCGCACAGCATTGAGTTCGACTGGATGATATTCTTTAAGTACATTTACGGCTGTATTGACTGCATCCCACCAGTCCGCAGGATCTTGCTCGGACCATAGGGGATGAGGACGGGATACTTCCAGTGGCGCATCTGCCTGTCCAATCAAATCTCCGGCATCGTCCACCAGGACAGCTTTCACCGCCGAAGTTCCCAAGTCGATTCCCAAATACACGTCCGCTGTCCTTCCTGTTGACCGCTATAAACAGAGAGGAACACTATATCAAGGATAGGGACTGATCTCTAGGAAAAAGAGCGATTACTCTTCTCCGGTCCAATCACCGAAATCACAGCCTTCGATGATCCAACGCTTGATGAGTGCGATCTGCTCATYCGGCAGCGGATCGTTCTTGGCGGGCATGAAATCCGGATCATCCGGCGGATACGTAATCAGCTCAAATAGCGTGCTTTTTTCCGGGTCGCCCGGTTCGATGATCTCACCGAATTCCCCACCTTCCAGGAAGTAAGCCAATGTATCCATCCGAAGTTCGCCCTCTTGCTCGTCTTCGTTGTGGCATTCCCAACAGCTTGCCTCGAATATGGGCAGAATGTAGGTCACATAATCCACAGGCACATCGTCAGACAAGCCAGACATATCGATTTCCGCAGGTGCGCTCTTAGGCGTTTCCAGTTCAATGAGATTGGTCCCGTCACCGAAATCCGCACCCCGATCAATCCAATGGATAATAGCTGTTATGTCGTCACCCGTCAGTGCCCCTTTTCCCTTGGGCGGCATAACGGCCTCATGTTCTCCCGGCAACGTAATCACGCGAACCAMATTACTGGCCATGGCATCGCCGGGAACAATGGCGGGCAGTCCGCTTTCCCCAGCGGCAATAAGCGACGCACGGGTAGTCATAACGAAGTCGCCTTTTTGTTTCGTATCGCCGTGGCACTCATAGCATCGAGATTCGAGTATAGGCAAAATGGTCTCCGCATAGACACTCCCCGCCACCGCCTCGGAGGTCCCTCCTTCTTCCTGTAGATATTCCGCCAGCGGCATCCATTCAGGCATATTATCGAAGAGGTATGTAGAACCGTGAGTCAGATTACCGCCAAAATGCCCCGCCGCCATCAACAGCCCCACGCATACCAACAGACATACGCGATAGGCCGTGACTGCACCTTCCTTATACGTTCGTTCATGGTAGGCCTTCAGAAATATGGCCAGCACGGCCAATACCGCAACGCCGATACCCGTCCATTTATGCCAAAAAAGAGTTTGCTCGTCGTAGCCCCCTTCCCATGAAAGAAATATGCCAAACGTGGCAGCAGCAATTGCTGTGAGTGTGCCGAAAATAAGCAGAAACCAGTGTGCGGCCTCTAATGATCGGGAAGAGCGAAACATGGCCGCCATTTCCATGATAAACAGAGCGACCAACAAACCTATGGGGAAATGCAGGACGATAGGATGAAAGCGACCTAGAAACGCGGTGATTTGATCAGCCGTTTCCTGATTGAATCCCGGCCCGRCTTCYTGCGCCCACGCRCCCAAYGGGGTAAAAACCGCAGTGACTGCAATACAATAAACAAGCACCTTCAGTAAAAAAAATTGCTTCATAAGTGAAATAAACCCCGATAAAATTAGATTGAATTCAGATCATACTGAATCGAACAGCATTACTCAATGTCAGAATCGAGATCCAAAACGGCTGAATACCCCTGCAAACGCTCAATTCTCAACAGATAGGTTGCGTCTCCGAACAGTATTTATTCACTTGCCAGTCGCGCTGATTCAATGCCGCCGTCCAATCCCTCACGGCGCAGCATTCTTCTTCTCTCTGGATGCCCAAAAATGGCAAATACCATAACCCCAAATATTTCAAAGGCATACAGCAACACTAAAACTCCTGAAAACCCTTGCTTTTCTAAGATACGGCCTGTATAATGATATTGAGTTCTCAATATCGACAAGGAATCGAACCATGAACAGCGGCGCTAAACATTTAGACAAAATAGGCTTTTCCGCGTCCTTTTTCTGTGCTATCCACTGCGCACTGCTTCCGCTTTTAGCGGGTGTGCTGCCCCTTCTGGGACTCCAATTTCTTGCAAGCCCGGCAATCGAAGAAACCATGTTCGTTACCGCTTTCATCATCGCCAGCCTGTCCCTCTTCCCGAGCTACTTTCGACACCACCGGAAAATTCATGCCATCGTCATATTTATTTCAGGATTTGCTCTTATTGGGATAGGTCACCTTGTTTCCGCCGAATGGATCGGACTGCCCATCATCGTAGTCGGTGCTCTGGGTATTGCACTCGCGCATTACGTCAATTATCACGAATGCCGGAAATGTCCCCGTTGTCACGACGGAGAATGCTGCTCATCTCATCCTACGAYGCCGTARCACACRRYCCRCAACGYCCATACAATATCACCTCATGCGCATCCARCTCGAAACCTTTCGGGATGWACTGCGAAAAATCGGARGGACATCCGTCTACGTCATACACCTTCTTGCACACGCGACAACAAAAATGATGGTGGTGGTGAAGTCCCGCGATTTCGTAGCGGGTAGTTTCGGCGGGAATTTCCACGGGTACCAGAAGGCCCTCTTCCACCATTTTGTTAATGGCGCGATAGACCGTCGCGGTGCCAATGGAGTGAACCCGCATACGAGCCAGCTCAACGGCTTCCCCGGCAGACAACGGACGTTTCTCATCCTCGAATACGCATCGAATAATTTGCCGTTGTTTGGTTTTTCGAACCGTCGCCATGTGAACCCTCGTTTCTGAGGCTACTATAAATGAAAACCATTCTCAAAAACAAAGAGGTCGCATGCAACGTGATTCGGGAACTAAACGTGAAGCGCACTTCCGAAGCCGTTTTCCTCTGGGGAGCAAGCAGCAAGTATGTCGCGAATGATGTAGAGATGATGAAGGGTATGCATGGTGACGAACCGAACCCATTGGGCAGATGTTAAATGACCAAAGGCGAAATGGGGGAATTTCCCGGTACACTCATCCAGTTCGCCCATACGCGATTCAAAGTCGGCCCACGTTTCCCGAACGGTTCCCAACATCGCCAAGAACTCCTCTCGGGTATAGCCTTTGGGAGCAATATAGTCAGGAGCCTTACCCGCACCACGCGGAATTTTGCCCCCATCAAACACATCGGGCATGAACTCGGCATGGGGTTTATCCTTATTCTGATCCGGGTCTGCCAGATTACTTTGAATACCGCCTGCTATCACGTTATACGTCAGCACGATATGCCCGGCACCCGAGCGCACCGCATCCTCGGCCTCATCCCTGA
>NVWG01000192.1 GCA_002746185.1 Candidatus Hydrogenedentota bacterium | reverse complement strand
TTCGGTGCAGGCTGCGACGTTACCAAATGTGATTATTATTTTCGCAGACGACTTGGGTATTGGCGATATCGGCCCTTATGGGAATACCCGGATTCGCACGCCGCATCTGGACAGCATGGCGGTGGAAGGCATCACGCTCACGAGTTTTTATTCCAGCGCGAATATCTGTACACCGTCCCGAGGAGGTCTCTTGCTGGGTCAGTACCCCATCCGAAACGGGCTGAGCAACGATGTGGCGCGCCCCACGAATACCATTGGTATCTCCGACAATGCTATTACGATTGCGGACGGTCTGAAGACGAAGGGGTATGCCACGGCATGTATCGGTAAATGGCATTTGGGCCATCGAGAAAATCAATGGCCTACAAAGCACGGGTTCGATTATTTTTACGGACTGCCGTACAGCAACGACATGAAACCGCTGGCGTTATATCGTCAATCGGAGAGTATTGAAGAGCCGGTAGATCAGACCACCATTACCAAACGATATACGGAAGAGTCGGTGCGGTTCATCGAAGCCAATCGGGACAAGCCGTTCTTTTTGTACCTGGCTCACTCCATGCCGCATGTGCCGTTGTTTGTGTCGAAAGATTTCGAAGGAAAATCCGATGCGAGTTTGTACGGCGACGTGATCGAGGAATTGGACTGGAGTGTGGGTCAGATTTTGGCCACGGTGAAGCGGCTGGGGCTGGACGAAACCACGCTGATCCTGTTTAGCAGTGATAACGGGCCGTGGTGGGAAGGCAGCGCGGGGCAATACCGTAATCGCAAGGGCAGCTCGTGGGACGGCGGGATGCGGGTGCCGTTGCTGGCCAGAATGCCGGGGAAGATTCCTGCCGGGACTTCGTCGGGGGCTATCAGCATGAACATCGACCTCCTCCCCACTATKWTCACGCTGGCGGGTGTTGCAATACCTGATGATCGGCCTATTGACGGGAAGAACATCTGGAACATTCTGGAGGGAAGCGAGACATCGCCTCACGAGTATCTTTATCTTTTTGACGGCAACTTGATTTCTGGTGTGCGGAGTCAGGATTGGAAACTGGTATATCAGTCCTGGTATCGAAACTGGAATGCGCGGATAGGCGCGAAATCGTATCACTATTATCCGGGCCTGTTGTTCGACATGAAAAATAACCCGGAAGAAATTTACAGTGTGGCGCGAGAACATCCGGCAGTAACCCAGCAGCATGCGGATTGGTTGAAACTGGGTCAGGAAACGCTGGAACCTCTGGCGAAGTCACGCTAAGTCAAAAAGCCATTGCTCTCCAGGATCGACATCCTAWCAAGATGAAAATAAGTTTCWGAAATTTCGCCATTTCTCAGCGCTAAAGAATCTATCTGTARTGCTTTTTCTTCCATTGACGATTCATCGTTTTTGACAATCTTTCGCAATTTAAGTAAGAATTTTATTTCTAGATCTGTGTCTATATCTTTTTTTCGTGACCTGAAATCCAAGACTATTTTTGGGTACTACACGTCGAAAGAAGGGCGTGTGGAGGAATTGGGTCTGCCGGAGCATACTATGATGACTACGTTTGAGGGATGTACGCATGGGGGCGAGCATTGAGTGCGTTTTTCTGGAATTTGGGGGGAATAGAGTACGCATGGGTTGGGAGACCTCGGCACAACAGAGAACGGGTGGTGGTGCATGTGAACACCCCCCTTGATCCCCCCTCGAGGGGGGAATAGATTGCGGTACGAACCGGGTAGATAGGTTACAGAATAAACTGGCGACATAGGTAACAGAACAAATCGACATCATGGGCAGCACATTTTGATAAAGCTGTATAAAAAGTCGTTCATGCCTGGGTCGGGTTACACGGGTACATTGGAGGGGTTTGACGCTATCGGCGAAGCGTGCAGGGTATGAGATTGCCGCACTGCGCCGCACCGCGCTGCGCTGCGTTCGCAATGACAGAAGGCGGGGGCGCTTCTACGGATCGGCTGTGTCTTGGGGATAGTGCGGGGGCTTTGGAGACCCGTGCCGGGTCGGGGTACTGCCGTACGGTATATAAGGTGCCTGGGTCAGGAGTCCTTGGCACAACGGCTGCCGTAGCGAGGATTGGGGTTGTGGGAAACAATAGGTACAGGATTGTGGAAATCATTGTAAGCAATTATTACAAATAATCTTACCTATGACAAGCCAAATAACTTTACCAATCTTGTGCAAGTTGATTGGTCGGTATTTAGGGATTGCGGATTCATATACTAACTGCAAAGTATTTGTACAGGGTAGTGTCTAAGCCCTTTTCCGTCGATGTCATCCGTCGCTCACCCAGAGCGGCGACGGATGGGATTGACGGAAAAGGGCGGCTCCCCTTTTTTTGTTGACGATTCCCGAGTGAATTAGGGGAAAAGAGGAAGGCATCGCGGAGATCTTGTATGTTGAGGTTGCTTAACGACCATCAACAGAAAGGAACATCCGCGATGCCCAATACACATCTTAGCTCTTTTGAGAGGGGTCAGATCCACATTTTACTGAAACGAGGTATGAACCCCATGAACATTGCCGGGGAGCTGGGGCGCGCGCCGTCCACGATTGTGCGCGAGGTTAAGCGCAATAGTACGCCGCGTGGCTACGACCCGGAGCGTGCGCAGCGACACTATGTTGAACGCCGCAAAGAGTGTCGCCCGAATAGGAAACTGGGTCATGCGCCTTTGTTCGATTATGTCATCACCAAGATACGCGATGAGGAATGGACACCGGAAACGGTCTCTATTCGACTGCCGCTGGATTTCCCGGATGACCCAATGATGCGGGTGAGTTACGAGACGATTTATCGSGAGATTTACACGCGACAYGACTTACATTACCTAATAAAATGCCTWCCGCAATCACGYCCYAMRCGCAGAAAACGGGGACAAGGAAAAACACGAAGAGGACCATCCATCCCCAACCGGGTCGGWATTGARCACCGTCCCGMACACGTCGAAGAGCGCRTCGAACCCGGYCACTGGGAAGCCGACACCGTCTTCGGCAAGAATCAAGAYAGCTTTCTCGTGACACTCGTCGAACGCAGCGCACGGATGCTRCGCGCCGTCGAAGTGTTCAGYAAACACGCCGACGTGGTCGCCRASGCYATCAMCGMAYTGCTCATCGACCTYCCCACCTCYTGGGTTAAAACMATCACCTTCGACAACGGAACCGAATTCGCCGAACACGAAAAARTAGCGGAYCTGCTCAACGTCAAAACCTACTTCGCCGATGCCTACTCCTCCTGGCAGCGYGGCACCAACGAAAACACCAACGGCCTCATYMGSCGCTAYYTRCCCAAAGGCACCTGCTTCAAAACGCTCCACCCAGACAGACTCCAAAACATCGTCCACCAACTTAATACCAGACCAAGGAAATGCCTCAACGCAAGAACACCAAACGAAATCTTCCAAAGACAAAGGCAAAATTACTTATTTGCACTTAGACCTTGAATCCAGCGATGGTTGTTAATGGGTCGCGTAAAATGCTACAAATCGTGCTATGATTACTTTGGACTCTTAAATTAAAAGGGATACTTATATTATGGTTGATGAACCATTACCTGAACCAACAGTGGAAGAGGTAAATATACCTGATGGGCAGATTAATCCAAATGCTGTTGGCCTTTATGCAAACGGTGTAATGGTTGGTCATACAGCCAGTGATATCGCCATCATACTTCTACGTAACGGTATTAATGA
The DNA here is from genome assembly GCA_002746185.1 of Candidatus Hydrogenedentota bacterium. Classification (GTDB taxonomy): domain Bacteria; phylum Hydrogenedentota; class Hydrogenedentia; order Hydrogenedentales. The sequence continues at coordinate 2,179 of NVWG01000192.1, read as the reverse complement.
TGCGGTTCTGAATATATCGTTTACCACTGCAAAGTCACTGGTCGGTGAATTACAGAAAGCTATCAAGCGAATTGAAGAAAAGACTGGTCATGAGATAATGACTATTCAATATATAAAAGAAAAAATGGAAGAAGAGGATTCATAGATGTTAGCGCAGGATTATAAGCCAATATCAGAGTCACAAATTAATCCCGGACTTATGGATCTATCAAAAGAACAAACTTCTGTTCTTCGTCAAGTTGATGAAGGTAATATGGGGTTACAACTACCCACATACATGATTTTTCCTTCCCGCAACCATTATTCGTCTGGTATACAGATTGTGATAAGTTCGAGAAGCTCTGTTAATGTCGATCCATTCGAAAAATTTCAGTCTGATCCTATTTCTGCTCTTAAATTTAGCAAAGAATATCAATCAGGAAAGTTTTTTGGACTACAGGATCCCAAAAAACAATCGCGCATACTTTTGCAAGATGTGTTTGATGAATTTAGACACGCAAACTGGGATGGAGAAGGGGCTGATCCGGTAGAAGAAAGTACTTTTATCCATGCCATTAAATTTCTTGATCTGTTACCAATTGATACCCCTTCACCCGAGATAGATGCTAGTCCGCATGGTCTAATTACCTTTGAGTGGGATCTATCCTCTCGTCGCACTCTTGTTGCTGGTATTGATTCAAAGGGGTACATTTATTATTCAGCTCTGTTTGATGATGAGGATGAGCGAGGAAAGGTAAGAATGGATCAAAAGGCTTGTTTTGATATTGCCTCTCTTGCGCAGAGAATTTTTTCAAACTAGTGGATATACCTAGTGAAGATATTGACGATGAAGAAATTGTTGCGAGGTATGTTCTATATGAGAGAAGGAAAAAGCCCTGCCGTCCTGACGGTACGGTAAAACGATATGTATTTACCCCTCCTAAAAACGGTCGTTGTTCTGTAACACGCCATATCGGTTATTCAACACAGGATATTTGGCGAGTAGGGAATATTGTTGCCGCAAAACGTTCAAAATCACTGATTGGCAGAGCAGATGTTTCTGTGGAAAAAATAAGAGCGATCGGATTAGATATATCTCCAGAGCGGTTAGAAGACGATAAAAATCATGCGAATATAATCGGGTGGTCAAATCTAGATTCATTTCATGACGGCTTTAAGATGGATCAAGAATTGGCTGATGCTTCTATGTATGTAGAACTGGAATCGTAGTGTTGAGCCTTTAATATTGCGGCATAGGATTCCAGCCTAGCCCAGCCATTGCAATCTGAAGTCAGAGGTTGGTGTGTAATCTTCGGTGTGATGAGATTGCTGCGGCGCTGTGCTCTTCGCAATGACATGTTTTCAAATCCTGTTCCTGTTATTGGAGATGCTTTGCATCTGTTTATTTTGAACACAGCCGAGGGCGGCTATGCTACAACGAATATATTCTGCTATGGGAGATGTGGGCCTATTTTTTTGAGCTGTCGGTTTGTTCTTGTTCGGAGAAGTCTTTCAGGTCTTGGATGGCTTGGTGGAGGTCTTGGTCGGGGTAGGCGGTGTCGCGGAGGTGGTGGATGAGGCGGAGGGTTTTTAGGGCGTCGAACCAGCGGTGGAATTGTTGGTGGAGGGATGCATGGTTGGGGGCGTGTTGTYGGAGGCGTGTCCAGTTTTTTTCGAATTGTTCTTGGATGAGGTAGGCGGCGAGTTGGGGGTGGATAGCGTGGGCTTGGGTCAGGAGGGTACTGCCGTACGGTATATTGGCGGTGGACACCCCCCTTGATCCCCCCTGGAGGGGGGAATTGGTTTTAAGTGGAGTTGTTAGTGTGTCCGGGGTGTCGCTTGTTGGTGCGGGGTGATCGGGGTGATTAGATTGCCGCACTTCGCTTTGCTTCGTTCGCAATGACACGGTGGGTGGGGGTGCGCTGGTGGTATTGGAGCCCGTTCCGGTCGGGGTGGTGGCTGAGCCTGGAGACTCTGTCACAACTTGGTTTTGAACATAGGCGTTCCGCCTATGATTTGTTTTTTTCATGGGCAAGATGCCCATGCCCCGGTTGGGGGTGGTGGTTGGGTCGGAAGCCCCTGGCACAGCGTACGGGGTCGAGGGTGCGCCTGGGTCGGGAGTGGATGGCACAACATTGTCAGGAGCGGCTTCCGTAGTGGGTGAACACCCCCCTTGATCCCCCCTGGAGGGGGGAATGGA
>NVWG01000191.1 GCA_002746185.1 Candidatus Hydrogenedentota bacterium | reverse complement strand
TGCTCTTCCGATCTCTCCACAACCCTTATCGCCATCTTTGCATTTGCCGTGGTAGCCGGACTGGCAGGCGGTGGACGTTCCGCACTCTTCCCCGTAGCCATCCACAACAGCTTCGGCGGGGCTCACATCGCCGCCATATACGGCCTGTCCAACACCTTCTTCATGATAGGCAACGCACTGGGCCCCCTCATCGCCGCCGCCATCTACGAATCGACAGCCAGCACCCGCGCCGTATACATAGGCGCCATGGTCATTCTAGTCTGCTCCGCCATCCTCCTCTCCCTCATCCGCAACGAGCGTAAAGACAACGAAGAGACAACAAGCTAAAAAACATTTCACCGAAGAATCAGAATTTCACCGTTGATTCAAATTAGTAATTCGGGCCATGGGCGTCTCGCCCATGAGTGAAATTAAATCATAGACAAAATGTCTAAGTTCCAAATACATTCCCCCCTTGAGAGGAATCAAAGAGGAGTGTAGAATACACCCCAACATACACACCTCTACCAAAAAAATAAATCAGAACGGAAACGTCAAATTCCATGTCCATTCCCGAATCAACCACCCTCATCCTCATCCGCCACGGCGAAATCCCCGGCAACAAACACGGCTACGTAGGCGGCTCCACCGACGAAGCCCTCAACGACACGGGACGCGACCAAGCCGCTCGCGTCGCCGCCCATCTAAAAGACACCGAACCGGATATCGCCGCCATCTACGCATCGCCCCTGCTCCGTKCCTGGCACACCGCCGGAGCCATCGCCCAGCGTATAGGTAAGGAACCCGTCCCCGAACCCAACCTGGTCGAATGGGATGCCGGAGACTGGGAAGGCATGTCCTATCCCCAGGTATTCCTCCAGAAAGATTTCAAGCGTGAACGACTCATCGACCCCGCATTCCGTCCCCCCAACGGCGAATCCCTSGGCGAAGTCCAGACCCGCGTYGTGGAYGTATTCCAACGTCTCGCCGCCCACCACACCGGACAACGCATCATCCTCGTCAGCCACGGCTCCGCCCTCGCCCTGGCCCTCGCACACTTGTTGGACCCCGACATGACAACATGGATGAACTACCAAAAACAAAACTGCGCCATCACCGAAATCACCCTSGGCGAYGAAGCAGAACTAATAAAATTCAACGAAGGCGCGCATCTGGAGTAGGGGAACTCCTTAACCTTGCAACAAAAACTATTGTGGCACAGCCGCCCTCGGCTGTGATTTGTTGGATGGTTCGGGCGGTTCACGAACCACCYCTACAGTTTTGTTAATGGTTGAGACTACACGTTGTTCGAGGGTTCCCCTACCCGAGCACAGTATCGTCAAGGAACGGGTCTCCATCTTCCTTGGTCTGTTTGTTAATCACGTCGATTTCACAATCAACGTAATCTTGTAGCTACCGCCTACAGAATCAATTCGAGCGATCTGGTAGAATTTATTTTATAATAAAKTTGTTAAAAATATAATTATAATAGTATTATCCATAATTATGTGCATGTTGTACAATTTGATATCCATATAAGCTTGAACAATATGTTAACCTAGGAAAACATATAATATGGAATATGTAACAACTATAATTGTAACTATAATTCTAACTGCAATAGGTGGATTCTTTTGGAAATATTTATGGCTCGCATTAAGTGGGATTGTGGCAGGGKTATTTTCCGATTTACCCGATGTATCAGGGCAATGGGAAGGCACCTTTATGGAGCCCACCAAAAACGATACGATCGTGGAAAGAAAAGAAGTTTTCGTTTTTCACCAAGTTGGGCGTTTCATTTACGGCAATAGCTATATGAAAAATGATCCTGAGGAAAAATATAAATATGTAGGTCAGTTAAAACGAAATGTTATCACAGGTACTTATAAACCTCAAAAAACCACTAAAGCTTTTAATATAGGAGGATTTCAAATCAAGATTAGCGATAATGATGATAAGCTACATGGTTGGTGTACCTGGTATGACACAAATACAACAGAAATAGAAGCATCCATATTGAACATGAAGAAGGTATAAAGAGCTGACGTGATAAGGGCTAACACCGTTGTGCCGGGGTCTCCCGACCCAGGCACCCACTCGACCCGGAACGGGTCTCCATCTTTCCTCCTCGTACTCGGCATCTACACCCAAACACCATTCTGTGTAAATCGGTGCAATATGTGGTTCAGTTTATCTGTGAAATCAGCGTCATCAGCGGATAAAAAATAGAACGGTTTGAGTCGTTTATTCTGTGGCCAATATCTTTGTCTTTAACCAGTTGCTGATTTCCAAATGCCGATGCGCGGGTTCTGTGACGGACCGTGTCAGGTCGAATTTTCGGAAGGCTTTTCGCCGGGCCGCGTCCTCCACGTCCATTTTACTGAATGCGGCGATCCATTCCTCCACTTCCGCGTCGGACTTGGCGATCTCTTCATCCTGCAAGAGTTGTTTCAGACGTTTCATGACCAGCGCGACTGTGGCAAAATCGAATTCAGGGTGGTACTGCACGCCCCAGAAATCCACGTCATCCGTTTCCAGAGCCAACGCCTGCACCTCGCTCATGYCGTTGGACGCYAGWAYCACGGCACCGTCCGGAATGGTCTCYACTTCATCCAGATGCACTTCCAGCGCGTCGAACGGAGAATCTTTGCCATCATASATGGGATGCGCCGCGCCCGCTTCGGACAGTTTAATATCCCGTCCGATTCCGATTTCCCGCCCATTGGGATTGGCGCGAACCGACCCGCCCAGTGCGTTGACGATAATCTGCAAACCCCAGCAGCTTCCGAATATGGGCTTGCCGGAAGCCAATATTTCCTTGGCGAAATCAATTTGATTCGGTACCTCCGGGCAATCCTGATAACAGCTCAACGCCGAYCCGGTCCACACGAARCCRTCRAAATCGGAMAGTGAYTTTCCCTCCGGCAGACAGTCCACGCCGTTCTCGCTGGGCTGAGCAATAGAGCAAGTCACGTCGGGCGAGATGGATTCCAACAGCGCGGCGTAGGAGGTGGCATACGGTTGTCCGCCTAAGGATTCCATCGTTTCGCTGGTAGCGCGGGCGTTACCTTCTATAACGAGGACCTGTCTAGCCACGACCCGCGCCTCCGAAGGAAGCACTCATAAATGGTCTTTTGATATATGCAACGGCTTCGCTTCTATAAAAGAGACCGTCTATTCTCCCCTTGAGGGGAGCGTGAGGGGTGTTTTTCGTGTCGCGCACCGGGAGTCTACACCCCCCTTGATCCCCCCTGGAGGGGGGAATGATAGGGGCGAATTTTTTGGTAGATAAATTTAATGAGAAAGGTGAGTCGCTTTTATTAGACGGGGCATGGGCGTCTCGCCCATGATTAAAATAAAATATGGGCGGGACGCCCATGTCCCGATGGTTGGTTTGAGGTGAGCGGTGGAATTTGCAATCCAAAAGCCTACACCCCCCTTGATCCCCCCTCGAGGGGGGAATGGGATTCGTGCGAACTGGAGTAGYGTCAGATAATCTCAAAATACCGTTCCATTTCCCAGTCGGTGATGGCTTTGCGGAATTCCCGTTCTTCCCATTCGCGGGACTGAGCGTAGTGTTCTACAAACGTCTCGCCGAACAGTTCTCTGGCAGCCTGTGATTTACGCAATCGTCCGGCGGCTTCATACAACGTAGCAGGAAGATCCAGCTTCTTGGGGAACTTCTGTTCGTACGCATTTCCCTTCACTGGATCGGTCGGCTCGATCTGGTTTTCCATGCCCCAGAGTCCCGCGCCCAACGCCGMCGCTTGAGCGATGTAGGGGTTGACGTCTGCGGCGGCAATGCGATATTCCACATGCTGCGACTTAGGGCTGCCCGTGATGGCGCGCAACGCGCAGGTGCGGTTCTCGATGCCCCATGTGGCGTGCGTCGGTGCCCAAAATCCGGGTACCAGCCGCGAATAACTGTTCACGGTGCAGGCAATCATGGAGAGCAATTCCGGCATGAGCATTTGTTGTCCGCCGATAAACCAGCGCATGGCATCCGACATGCCGTGGGGCTTGGACTCGTCGTAAAAGACCGAGTCGCCGTTGGCATCTTTCAGCGACATGTGCAGATGACCCGACTGACCTGGCCAATCCGGCGACCACTTGGCCATAAACGTAGCCATCCAGTCCCGACGCTGCGCCAGCACTTTGGTGAAGGTTTTGAACAACGCGCCCCGGTCGGCAATCTCCACGCCTTCGGAGATATTGAGAGCCGCTTCCAGTACGCCCGGCCCGGTCTCCGTGTGCAGTCCTTCCAGCGGGAAATTCATGGCAGTACACATGTCCAACAGCTCGTGATAGAACTCCGAATGCACCGAGTTGCGCAGCATGGAGTAGCCAAAAAAACCGGGCGTGATGGGTTTCAAATTTTTGTATCCCTTTTCCCGGACGGAGTGGGGCGATTCCTCGAACAGGAAGAATTCGAACTCAAACGAGCCGTGGGCGGTGTAGCCTGCGTCGGCGGCGCGTTGAATTATGCGGCGCAATGTGCCTCGTGGACAGACCGACTCCGCTTCTTCGGTGAACTCGCCGAGAAAGAGGAGCGTATTCGGCTCAAAAGGAATCTCGCGGCACGAATCAGTCAACACACGTACAGACGCATCGGGATACGCCGTGTGCCAGCCCGTGAAGGTGGACTTGTCGTAGAGTTGGTCGTTGCTGTCCCAACCCAGCACCACGTCGCAGAACGCGAAACCCTTTTCTACGGCGGACAGAAACTTGTCGCGGTGCATATACTTGCCTCGAAGCACACCATCCATATCGAACACGCCAATCTTGATGTATTGGATGTCCTGCGTTTCAATCCGCGCTTTGATTTCCTCAATGCTGGGTCCGTTCGAGTCTGCCATGGGTTCGCCTTTCTTACAGGTTGATGTTCAAGTCGCCGTGTACGGCATGATGAAACAGCGTGGTGTATTGTTCGGCCGTAAATGCGATTGGGTTGCCGCCCGCCGCCGGATCGCCCACCGCCATCTCGCCGACTTTCGTCTGATCCGTATCGTTAATATCCATACCCTTCAGCGTGTGCGGGATTCCTACATCCTTGCGCAGTGCCAATGTCCATTCTATGAGACCGTCCAGCCCATTCGACAGCCCCAGGCAATTTGCGATATACGCCGCATCGTCTTTGATGGCAGGTTCGTTGGCTCGAAGCACGTAGGGCATAAGCACCGCATTGAGCAGTCCGTGGTGGCTGTTATACAACGCACCCAACGAATGCGCCAGGGCGTGCATGCCGCCCAGTCCGCGTTGGAAAGCCGTTGCCCCGGCTTGCGATGCCACCATCATCTGCGACCGGGCTTCGATGTTTCCTCCGTCCGATACGGCGGCTGGCAGCCACTGCTGAACAAGTCGCGCACCTTCCACCGCGATGCCTCGCGCCATGGGGTGATAAAACGGCGCGAAGAACGCTTCCAGACAATGGGACAATGCGTCCATGCCCGTAGCGGCGGTAATGTGGGAGGGCAGACCGACGGTTAACTCCGGATCGGACAATGCGATTTCAGGAAGCATACGCGGATGGAAAATTATTTTCTTGATGTGATGTTCTTCGTCAGTAATTACAGATGCCCGTCCCACCTCCGAACCGGTGCCCGAAGTAGTGGGCACAGCAACAACGGGGGGGAGGCCGTCGAGAATWGCGCGGGTCCAGTTRTCRCCCACRTCYTCRAARTCCCASARRGGRCGMTCCTGWACCGCCATRAACGCGATGGCCTTGGCAGCATCCAATCCGCTGCCTCCGCCGAACGCAATGACTCCATCATGATTACCCGCCTTGAAAATATCCACGCCGCCCGTTACGTTCGCGCCCGTAGGATTGCCCCGCACATCGCTGTACAGCCCGCATTCCAGCCCAGATTCCGAACACAATTTCACGGCGTTCTGCACGATAT
>NVWG01000013.1 GCA_002746185.1 Candidatus Hydrogenedentota bacterium | reverse complement strand
GAAGCGCGGCGCCGTGAGGACGGTTCAGCGGAATGATAGTCTGCACGCTGCCTTTGCCAAAAGTCTGTTCTCCGATTACTAGAGCACGCTGGTGGTATTGCAGACCGCCTGTAACGATTTCAGATGAACTGGCCGACCCGCTGCTGACTAATACCAATAGTGGCATGGTAAGCGGAACTACTGGATGCTTCTGTGTGGTGAGAACCATGTCTTCTTTAAAACGACCTTCTGCAGTTTCCCTACCCCGAGTGGAGGTAACCAGCGAACCTTTTGGAAGAAATAATTCACACACCTCACGAGAAGAATTCAACAACCCACCAGGATTCCATCGTAGATCAAGAATCATGGCGCGAATATTCTCCTTTTCAAATTCATGTAATTTTTTCTTTAGATCTGTTGCCGTATTTTTTTTGAAATCGCTGATGCGTACATAACCAACATCCCCATTGAGTATCCGTGCTTCTACGATACTTTGAAGAGGAATCTTACCGCGCTTCACATCGAAATTCATTGTTTCACGTTCGGTTCCAGTATCGTCAATCGCCCGGCTCACTCCTACATTCACTTTCGTGCCTCTGGGGCCTTTGATGCGTTCGGATACACGAGATAACGCCACGTTACCGTTAGCGGCATCTTCAAGAATGGATTCGGTACTTACACCATCAACCTCGACAATAAAATCGCCTGATCGTATGCCGGCTTTTGCAGCAGGTGCATCAGGAACAGGCTGGAATACGAGGATATTGCCATCGTCATCATAACGAATGTGAACACCAATACCATCGAATTCCCCTTCCGTATCCTCACGCATAGATTGAAAGCTTTCCGCAGGGATATAGCTGGAATTACGGTCCAAAGAACTCATGATACCCATGAGCGCACCTTCTACCGCACGATCCAGATCAGCTTCATATACGTAGTTCTGAAGTATCTCGGCCAGAACATCCCCAATCGGTTCTACCTGATCGTACAGAACCTTGTCCGAGTCCTGAGCGAAGATACGCGATGAGAACCCGTTGGTAAGGACCAACGTAGTTCCCAGCATGAACAAGAACAATGCAAAAAACTCGGCTTTACTACTATTTTTACGCATGGATCCCTCCAGGTTCGGGGTAAAACTATTGTACAGCTACAGCTTAAACCCACTATATAGACTATACCAAATTGACCGCATAATTACGAAAGCTATTCAGATTGAAGTAAAGTATGTGGCTTATTCCCATATTTTAGCGTATTTGTATCCAATTACAGGACTATCCTATACTTTCTAAACGATTTTCTGAAAATATTTATTCATAGGTAAGCCCACATGTACTTTACGAAAAACATCCACTCTCTCAGGTTAATTACATTTGTTTTAGTGACGTTAACCTCATTCAGCATGCCCGTTGTTCAAGCGGAGACTCCTGCACCTGTATATGCCAAAAACAGCATGGTGGTTTCCGCTTCCAACTTCGCATCCGACTCGGGGATTGCCATATTGAAGAATGGCGGCAATGCATTTGATGCCGCAGCAGCAGTAGGGTTCACGTTGGCGGTGACATTTCCTCTGGCCGGTAATATCGGTGGCGGCGGCTTTCTGGTTGCCGTTAAAGAAAAAGGCCAGTCCATAACGCTGGATTTCCGTGAGACCGCACCCGCTGCGGCACATCGCGATATGTATCTGGATGAACAAGGAAATGTCATTGAAGGATTGTCACTCCAATCCTCCAAAGCATCGGGCGTACCAGGTACGGTTCATGGCCTTCTCCACATCTGGCGGGACCACGGTTCGGGGAAGATCTCTCGTAAACAACTTTTGACTGAAGCGATTCGTCTGGCTCACGATGGTTTTCCCGTGTCCTCTAATCTTGCAGCTTCCCTGAACAGCAAGCAGGAACAATTCCTGGCYGACCCRGGTGCCTCGAAGATTTTCGTTCAYCCYGAARRSCRCCTCTGGAAAGCTGGTGATCTGCTGATACAAAGGGATCTGGCTGCAACCTTAACAAGGATCTCTGACAACGGATCCACCGGATTCTATGCCGGTAAAACAGCGTCTCTATTGGCTGAACAACACAGACGCACCAAAGGCCTGATTACCGAGGCTGACTTAACGGCGTATGAGTCCACGTATCGTCCCTCCGTTAATGGTACCTATCACGACTACTCAATCATATCCATGGGGCCTCCCAGTTCGGGCGGTATCTTTCTCATTCAAATGCTGAACATGCTGGAACAAGTTGACCTGAAATCCATGGGGTGGAATTCACCGGATTATGTACACCTGCTCACAGAAGTCCAGCGAAGAGCCTATGCGGACCGTGCGGAACACCTGGGAGATCCGGACCATTGGGAAGTACCCATACAAGGGTTACTGGCAAAGTCTTATGCCGCTGAGAGGATCTCTGATATCAGCATGGAGACCGCCACGCCGAGCAGCGAGATCAGTGCAGGGGTTCCTGCGCCGAAAGAAAGTATGGAGACCACGCATTATTCCGTCGCGGACAACCTGGGCAACGCGGTTTCCGTAACAGTCACACTTAACACCGCTTTCGGATCATGCATCGTTATTGATGGTGCCGGATTTCTTATGAACAACGAAATGGATGATTTTTCTGCCAAGCCGGGTGTACCAAACGCCTATGGACTTGTGGGTAATGCGGCCAATGSCATTGCTCCTGGAAAGCGTATGCTCAGTTCCATGACACCCACTATTATTGTTAAAGATCGCGAGCCCTATCTGGTTTTGGGGTCGCCCGGCGGCTCCACCATAATTACCACCGTACTTCAGAATTTCTTGAATGTAGTGACACACGGTATGAATATCCAGCAAGCTATTTCCGCTCCTCGCCATCACTCTCAATGGCTCCCGGATAAAATTATGTTCGAACCGAAAGCATTGTCTCCCACTACACTGGATGAGCTAATTGTCCGGGGTCATGAGACAGAAGAACGTGCATCGATTGGACAGGCCAATGCCATTATGATTACACCGGAAGGTTTTTGGGGAGCGCCAGACACCCGAAGCGATAACGCAGCAAGGGGATACTAAATATGCCATCACACTACTCACTAAAACATATTGTACTCGGTATATTCCTCATGGGCTTAATGTTTTCAACACCTGCCTTATGCAATGACGGCGAAGCCATCGCGAAAAAATTCAAGACACTTACACACGGTACCCGGTATACACTGAAAGAYTCCGTGCMRTTGAAATTCARCACATACCACCCTCAAGGCATGTCAGTCATTGGCGACCGGATTTATCTAACATCGGTTCAAGTAATCAACCGCAGTAAAGGTGAAGGCCTGGGGCATCTATTTGAAATAGACCAGAAAGGCAATCTGCTTCGGCATCTGAAATGGGCTGATGGTCCGCGATACCACCCCAGCGGCATGGATTTTGACGGAAAATTTCTATGGATCGCATTGGCTGAATACAAGCCTTCCAGCACCTCCACCGTATATCGCGTTGATCCTGAAACCATGACGGAAGAGAAGATGTTTCACTTCGAGGATCACTTGGGAGGGCTTCTGCATCACCCTGAACTAAAGGTTTTGCTGGGCGTGAATTGGGGATCCCGAACTTTTTATCGATGGGACACGAACGATGATGGCGTTCCAATCGAGCCAGGCAAGCCCATCGCACGAAACAATCCGAATCATTTCGTGGACTTCCAGGATCTGCAATTACTATCCGGTACGCCATATATCTTGATGGGCGGCCTAAAGAAATTCGGCAAGCCGGGTAAAAATGGAGTCTCTTTAAGTCTGGGCGGAATCGATTTAAACGRCTTGAAAATAGATGCGCCCGTAAATCAGGTGCCCATACAGCTATGGTCGAAACGGGGACGTTCCATGAATCAGAATCCGTTTTATGTTTTGAATACGGAAAGTGGACTTCGTTTTTTCTTTATTCCCGATGACAATCGATCGACGTTATACATTTATGAGACCGATATCTCCATCGCGGCGTACCCATAAAAAACCCGCAGAGAAATCTCTACGGGAGGGTACTCACATTATAGTCGGACAAACTATCCCTTAAGGGCTGTGGCGGCATTCCGCTGAAGCTGGGACTTTTTCCGGGCAGCAGTGCTTTTGTGAAAAACACCCTTGCTGGTAGCACGATCAATTTCACTCAATGTCGCATTCAACGTACTGTTGATTGCTTCAGCATCTTTAGATTCGACTGCTTCGTCGGCCTTCTTCCAAAGGGTCTTGATACGAGACTTGGCGGCTATATTACGCTGCCGATTGCGCTCGTTAGTGAGAATACGTTTCTTCGAGGATTTGATATTCGCCATGGTCGTCCTTTTTACACAATTTGCCCAGCGACTGCGTGAGCAACCCGCTCGGCCAGATGGTTGTTAACACTATATGAGGCAAAAGATTAGCAAATAAATCAACATAGAGTCAACTTTTCTTCATGCCAAGGGATGTATATAAGCAGAACCTCATTAAAATCAGGTTGGAAACAGAGGCAATATCGGTGTATTCTATGATTATAGAATAAAAAGGGGGAAATACTATGTTCGTCGTAATCGCTACTCTCGTGATTGCTGCTGGATTGGGTCAGGTTGAGCCGTTGGAGGCACTAGAGCCTCTGGAACCGCTGGAATCATTAGAACCACCTGCTGAAACTATCCTGCCCGTGTCTCCACCCGAGCCTGCTGTACCAATATTGGCGCCTAACTTTCTACCAGGCACCGTTCTATATGTGAATGCCTCTTCTCTTGCCTTACGGACAGGTCCCAGACTGGATGCCGCGTTAATTCAGTATATCCCTAAAGACACACGCATTATAGCACTCGCGGATGTGATTGATCCTGTACCGCTGGAGGTCGGCAATAAAAAAGGACTATGGATTTATATACAGCATGATCAGCACAAGGGTTACGTATTTGATGCGTATCTCGTTCAGGCTCCCCCCTCGTWRSASKWKYMGCWKSWTYRKKKMWSCWWSYSMKSAAAACGNGGYMRGTCMMAWRACYAAWAARRMSMCMTWYKWRGMMAWKGTKCWYMKWYKSRGWGRWSTYARTWYATYMGACACCCAGATACCCATGGGCAACGGCTCATTTGAAAAAGGTACCGCWATCTTCGCTGGGGACGCGGCTCGGCAGATAATCGTTCAATGGGCCATCCCGCGTGTGAAGCCTAAAGCGGTGGTGGTGAGCGGAACACAGTGGCGTACCATATCAAAAATAGGGCCAGGCACCCGCATTCGTAGCATAATACAGGCTAACGGGGGGCCTATATCCTTCGCGGGATTTGAGTGGCAGTACGCCGGATTTATTACCAGTTGGCGAGGCGGAAAATTGGAAGCGGATCATGAACTTAGCAACAGCATCATGGCTTATTTGGCACCAAAGGAGCCGTATTTGCCCGTTGACTACAAAGCACTTACTGGAGATCAGGAATTTTCCTCCGATCTTCCTGAAGCAGATCGGCTAAACTTGCATATTAGCACCATGACCATTATGCTTAATGAATAAAATACGTCCTATGATTTGTTTATATTAGCGGTTATATTTGGAGTAAAATAATGAAATATATTTTGACTGGCTCGGTTTGTTTAATTCTTCTTTCCATCGTTCACACAGCAGCGGCGGACTCAATAGTAATTAACGGTAAACAGTACAGCGACGTGCTGATTTATAAAACGAGTTCAACGTATTACGTTAAGATTCCTAAGGAAGGCCGATCTATAAGCGTATCAGTCGATGCAGTAGACGGCACGTCTGTTACCATCAATGATGACCCGTATTACCGCGATGAACTAAAAGAACTTTATGATAACGTAAAGTCAGGGGAGGTTATTGAGCCCTCTGATGTGCCCAGCGATCCGGCATTTCGTGTACAGGAATCTTCTGCTTCTTCAGCCCCTGTAGACAGCTCAGCCTTTTTAGGCAGCAGTGCTGCTGCCGGGGGTGCAGGCGGTAAGAAAGGTCTGGGCATCCCCCGACAAATGCTGGTAGGCATGTTGACTGGTGCCGGTGCTCAATTTTCTGGGTCTGGAAACTCCATGRCAGGAAAAATGCCTGACGGTACCACGTTTCAATTGATTGGTCCTGCAGAGAATCTGACTACCATCAAAATTATATCCACATTTCCTGAAGAACAGAAAGCATCTATGCAGCAAAGTGCTGGGCAAATATCCATGCTAACGGGTGCTTCAGCACCGTGGGCCGGAAATTGGATGCAGAGTAATATGCAGACGCTGATAGAGGGCGGCACCATTAAGAAGACACAGGACGGTATTACCATAACCATTTCTGTCAAATACAATGGCGGGCAAGGCACTTTCGATTTTGGTATCAGTACCGTTTAATTTAGGAGAATCACATTGCCCGAAACTGGACACTTTCCTGTCACGAACTCGGTATCGTTATATGAACGTCACTGGCCTGTGGATAACCCCAAAGCCAACATTGTCATTACGCACGGATTTGGTGAGCATTGCGCGCGCTACGATCATGTAGCGGCACGTTTTAACCAAGCGGGATTTTCCGTATATTCCTACGATCTTCGCGGTCATGGCAACAGCCCAGGAAAAATGGGAACCGTTAATTCTTTTGTGGATCTGGCTGGAGATCTGGATGCGTATTTAACTCATCTCTCCCCCCGTCTTGAAGGAAAACCCCTATTCTTGTATGGCCATAGTATGGGCGGSYTGGTTCTGGCGAATTATACAATACRCAATGCACCGCAGGTTGCGGGTCTTATATTCAGTGCCGCAGGGGTGAAGGCAGATGAAAGTGTCTCTCCTCTACTGCAGAAAGTATCCGGGATCATGTCGGCTGTGCTTCCAGGCGTACCGGTTCACGAACTGGATGTCACCGGAATATCCCGCGTTCAGGAAGAAGTAGATAAGTATGTTAACGATCCGCTGGTGTATCACGGAAAAATCAATGCGCGTACCGGACACCAAATGCTCACCACGATGAAGTATGTTGAAGCGAACATGGACAAGATTACACAACCATTTCTGGCAGTACATGGTAAAGAAGATCGAGTGGTAAAGTGTGATGCCAGCGAAATGCTGAACGAGAAAGCTGCTTCATCAGATAAAACGCTCAAGTTGTACGACGATGGATATCATGAACTCCACAATGACCTGCTGAAAGATGAAGTTTTAGACCTGTACGTGGATTGGATTGAAAAGCACCTGTAATTAGTCGGCTAGCTGCACCGTCAGGATGTCCCCAGTTTTTAATCCAAAAGCGTGAGACGCATTCATACGATTCACAGCTACCTCTAATAAACCCGAACTGCCGAACAATACCACTGGCGTTCCCGGTTCACTCTCACCATACGTCGTACCAATCCTATCAAACGACTGCGACCCGACAGTTATTTTGCAGGGTACTTTACCTTTGGGTATATCCCTGCGCCAAATATTCGAGATGGCATTGCCAAAACGATCAACGTGAATGATTTCTCCAACGATACAATCCCCGTGCGCTGTGGCAACGGGAAAGGATAATTTAACCAGGTCATCCACTTCCGGTCCAATCTCAGTCACGTCTCCCCCACTGGCCAGGTAAGCCGCTATAGGAGCGAACACATCCCGGCCGTGAAAGGTGCTGCTGACAGGATGATTCAGTAACGGCGTATCTTCGATACACCTTGCCCATTCCAGATTGAAATCCTCCAGCAGCATGGTCAGCAAGCCATTATCAGGGAACACGAAATACTGCCCCGCAGCACAAACCACCAATCTTCGTCGGTCCGTACCCACTCCCGGATCAATGACCACCACATGAACGGTGCCCGCAGGGAAATGCGGAATGCTGGACCGTAGGAATATCGCTGCTTCCATGATATCGCCAGGCGCAATTTCATGGGTCAGATCGTGAATACGGGCATCCGGGCAGCGTTGTAAAATGATGCCTTTTACCGCTGCCACGTAAGGGTCCCGCATACCAAAGTCCGTAATCAATGTAATGTTCAAACTATGCCCGTCCCATGTAGTTTCGATTAAATCCTATATAATCTTGAGAAAAAGTGCCATTTAACACCAACTTTATGCAAACTTCATCTGAAAATAACAAACTTGAATGTAAAAGTCCTATTTAATACAATTGCGAATAGAAATTTCTTAAATATACATAATTGTACGATTGGAAACTCCATGGCTAAAAATTTACCCAAAGTCCGCAGTGAAGTCTCGGAACTACAACTCCTGTTCGAAATAAGCCAACTCCTCGATCAGAGCATGGATATTCGCGATGTCGTGAATCCGGTAATAAAAGCTATCGGGAAACATACCGGAATGGTTCGCGGCAGTATAACCCTGCTCAATCGCGATACCGGTCTGCTAATAACCGAAGCATCATCTGGACTCTCAACAAGCCAAGAAAAACTCGGGCAGTACACCCTGGGCGAGGGAATTACGGGCAAGGTAGTGCGCACTGGACGTCCGGTAGCTGTACCAAAAGTATCTGAGGAACCTCTGTTCTTGAACAAAACAAAGTCTCGGAAAAATCTCAACAAGGACGAAATCTCGTTTATCTGCGTACCAATCAAAGTAGATAATGAAGTGATTGGCACTCTCTCTGCGGATAAGTTGTTCGACGACAAAATAAGTCTGGACGAGGACGTAAGACTACTATCCATCATCGCTTCCATGGTTGCCCAGGCAGTGCGATTGCGTCAGGAAATCGAACAAAACCAGCTTCAGCTTATCGAGGAAAATACTCGGCTTCAAGAGGAGTTGAAGGATCGATTTCGTCCTGCAAATATCGTGGGCCGGGCCAATGTGATGCAGAATGTATATGACATGATAGCCCAGGTAGCGTCCAGCGATACCACCGTGCTTATTCGGGGTGAAAGCGGTGTAGGTAAAGAGCTGGTAGCCCATTCCATCCATTACAACAGCCTGCGCGCCACCAAGCCTTATGTAAAAGTGAACTGCGCCGCACTCCCGGAAACATTGATTGAAAGTGAACTTTTTGGTCATGAAAAAGGGGCGTTTACCGGTGCCACGACACAACGTAAAGGTCGGTTCGAAATGGCGAACGGCGGAACCATCTTTCTTGATGAGATAGGCGATCTCTCCCCTCACACCCAGATTCGCCTGCTGCGGGTACTGCAGGAAAGGGAATTTGAAAGAGTAGGCGGTACCGCCACAATTAAAGTTGATGTACGCGTCATCGCCGCCACGAATCGCGATCTGGAAGCACTTATCGAAACGGAAGAATTTCGTCAGGATTTATTTTATCGCCTCAGCGTTTTTCCAATTCATATCCCCCCGTTACGTGAACGCAAGTCAGAYATYCTCGAACTGGCAAATTTCTTTGCGGAGAAATACAGTAAAAAATCCAGTAAAAAAATCCTCCGTATCTCTACCCCAGCCATCGATATGCTTACCCGATACCACTGGCCGGGAAACGTGCGTGAATTGGAAAACTGTATCGAACGCGCCGTGTTGCTCAGTCAGGACGGCGTACTTCACGGTCATCATCTCCCCCCCACGCTCCAAACAGCGGAGGCCAGTAATACCGTGATGAAAGGTACATTGGACGAAACCGTTGATCGGGTGGAGAAAGAAATGATCATCGAGGCCTTGAAAAATGTACGCGGCAATAAGAGCAAAGCCGCCAAGTCCCTGGGAATTACAGAGCGCATCATGGGATTACGTGTAGAAAAGCACAACATTAATCCTCGGGAGTACAAAACTTACCAAGCATAGATTCAATGACATTTCGTTTTGCTATTCAAACCGGACAATTGTCCGGTTTTTTATTTACAATAATGTATGGAAATTCCTATTTACTACCAACATGTATGTAAATATTCAATTACTACTTATTCGTATGTCTCAATAGTATGTAATTTTACATAATTTCACTCAAAAACGTCTGTATTATTGGCTATTACTGCAACATTCCCTCTCGAATCCAACTTGGCACACCTGTTGCTCTAGCATGACAGCATTTGGTCACAACCTTATGTAAATCGCGAAAGCTTGGACGGTTTTTGCTAAGAGTTTGGATTGGTCGTTTGAAAAGCGGCCCAACGCAACAAGGAGAGGGTACATGAAACGGAATTGGAAATGGACAGGAGGTCTGGCGTTACTGATGCTGGGTCTCATGCTGGCGCCCGGAGCGTTTGCACAGGATGAAGGACCTACAGCCGCGGATGTGTTGTTCACGGTGAACAACACCTGGATGTTGGTGGCAACCTTTCTGGTGTTCATCATGCACCTKGGWTTTGCTTGTCTSGAAGTWGGACTSACACGSGCCAAGAACACCGTGAACATTCTTTTCAAGAACACGGCGATTCTCGCCATCGGCATGCTGACTTACGCATTAGTGGGATTCAACCTGATGTATCCCGGCGAATTCTCTATTGAGATGTTCGGCGGCGGATTTTTCGGGTTTGCTGGATTCGGCGTAGACCCCGGAGTCGATGGGCAGACGATTGCCTATGCTGATGGTGCATACACCTACTGGACAGATTTCATCTTCCAGGCCATGTTCGCCGCTACAGCAGCAACAATTATATCCGGTGSCGTAGCAGAACGTATCAAGCTGCTGCCATTCCTCATCATCACCACGATTTATGTGGCAGTGATATACCCGTACTTGGGAAGCTGGAAATGGGGCGGAGGTTGGTTGGATGCAAAAGGCTTCTATGACTTCGCTGGTTCCACACTCGTTCACTCGGTAGGAGGCTGGGGCGCGTTGGCAGGGGTTATTGTACTGGGACCCCGCATCGGAAAGTATGTAAACGGACAAATCAAAGCCATCGCCGGACACAGCATGCCTCTGGCAACCATCGGTGTATTTCTGCTGTGGTTAGGGTGGTTCGGATTCAACGGCGGGTCTGTATTGAGTGCCGATCCTAATTTAGTGTCTCTTGTATTCGTGACGACCTCTCTTGCCGCAGCAGCGGGTGTAATCGGTGCCATGTGTACTACCTGGATTGTGCAGAAGAAGCCTGATTTATCCATGGTATTAAACGGTTCCCTGGCTGGTCTGGTAGGTATTACCGCTGGTGCAGATTCAGTCAGTGTGATGAGTGCCGTCATCATCGGCTTCATTGCCGGAGTTCTGGTAGTTGGCTCGGTAATCCTCATAGACCGCGCGAGACTGGATGACCCCGTTGGTGCATTATCGGTTCACCTGGTATGCGGAATCTGGGGAACATTAGCCGTAGGCATCTTCGGCGTTGGTGATTTCTCTTTCTTGACTCAATTGATTGGGGTCGCAGCCTACGGACTGGTAGCTTTCCCATCGGCATTGATTCTCTTCTTAGGCGTGAAATACACCTTGGGCATCCGGGTTAGCGAAAAAGAAGAAATCGGCGGACTGGATGTGGGCGAACACGGTATGGAAGCCTACAGTGGATTCCAGATATTCACCACACAATAACCCATACATGCGTTAACCAAAACAGTTGAATTCTGTAGAAGCAGAAACACTTAAAATTAAAAACGACTGAGCCCTCCAATACGGAGGAGCGGGCAGGAGCAAAATAATGAAGCTGATAGTAGCGTATATACAACCAGAACGGCTGAATGCAGTAAAGCAGGCACTGTATGAAGCTGATATAACCAAATTATCCATAACCAATGCCTTGGGCTGCGGATCCCAAGGTGGGTTCCACGAATCCTATCGTGGCGCGGACATTGAAGTTAATCTTCTGAAAAAAGTACGGCTGGAACTGGCCATAAATGAAGATTTTTATCAAACCGCCATCGATGCCATTATTAAAGGCGCGAAAACAGGAAATATTGGGGATGGAAAAATCTTTATAACCGACTTATCCGAATGCATCCGCATTCGTACCGGTGAACTTGGAAAGGAGGCGGTCGGGTAACCCTACCTCCTCCTCTCCGTCCAATGGCGGCGTGTACCCTGCTTACCCCGGGATATGCGCCGCCTCTTTGGACTAATTTCCCTCTGCTATTGTTCTGAAAATCATTTTAACCTTCCTTTTGAATAACTNNNCCCCCCCTTTCCCCTCCATATTCAAAAGATTCTATTGAAGCAGTCGGCCTCTTTTGCCATAATCCCCNCYNAATATGTTTATGCAGTANGCATCACTAAAAACTCAAGGAGCGTGGTTATGCGAAAAGTATCGGCAGTATGTGGAATGTTGGTTATATGTACAGCGGTGGTCGCCTCAGCTGCCTCCAAAAAAGTTGACGAGGGTGCGTGGATCAGTCTTTTCGATGGCGATACCACCTATGGCTGGACCAGCATTGGGGATGTGGAATGGGCCGCGAAAGACGGTATCCTCACCTCCGGCGAAGGCACTGGAGGTATGCTCGCTACCACGTCACAGTTTCGTGATTTCGAATTGACCGCTAAAATTCGCGTGAAACCAGGCAGCACCACTGGCCTGGTTTTCAGGGCTGGATTGGAAGGACACCCCACCGCTAACGGCTCATCCATTGCATGGATTCGTGAAGAAAAAGGCGAATCCTCACAGTGGCGAGATGTACATGTAGTTGCCAAGGGCGACGAAGTTACCATCAATGTAAGTGGACGAGGCGTACGGAAAGAAGTTGGCACACGCGGAACGGGATATATCGGCATTCTCTTTCACCACAACGGCAGATCCGTAGTGGAAGTGAAAGATATCAAACTACGCCCCCTGACCCTCTCCCCTATCTTTAACGGCAAAAACCTCAAAGGCTGGAATGTTCTCCCGGATCGCAAATCAGTTTTCACCGTGGAAGATGGCTCCATCAGTATCAAGAATGGAAACGGACAGATCGAAACCGACGATGTCTATCAAGACTTTCTGCTGCAAATGGACATCCTCTCTAAAGGTGAACATTTGAATAGCGGAGTATTTTTCCGTGGCCCCGTAGGCAAATTCTGGAAGGGCTACGAAAGCCAGGTACGGAATCAGTGGGGCAGAAACGACCGGACGCGTCCCGTAGACTATGGTACAGGCGGAAACTACGGCAACCAGGCCGCACGMAAAGTYGTATCCAGCGATCACGARTGGTTTCAAAARACCATCRTAGTAACTGGCAACCACTTTGCCGTGTGGATTAACGGGTACCAGGTCAGCGACTATCTGGACACACGCWATATCAATAAAGGYTACAATGCGAAAGAAGGCTTTGTGCCKGAAGCAGGGACAATCCATCTACAAGGACATGATCCCAAGACGGATCTCCTGTTCAAGAACATCAATATCCAAGAATACTAAAACAAATAGTATTGAAGAGCCCCTGGTTTACGTAATCGGGGGCTCTTCTTTTTTTCGAATCACCACCTCGCCCATCCAGTCGTCATCATCAACTATTTCAGGTGAATCTTCCGGCAAAAGGGATACGAATATATCTTCCCCCTTTATTTTTAGACTGTAACGTCGTAACGGCGACGAATTATGATTAAGACACTGACCAGTCCAAATATCATAAACCCACCCATGGCGTGGACAACGGATTTCATCGCCCTTAAAGGTCCCCGTAGTCAAATCGGCATTTTGATGCTTACAACTGATCTCGCAAGCGTAGAACCCTCGATTGCTATCATTCACAATAGCAATGTTCCGCCCCAGCACCTGATACGATTGGATACGCTTACCCTTAAAATCCGAAACACGAGCAAGTTTAATAAAGTCATTGAGTTCGTCCATAATGGAAAGCCTAACAGGGTCATAGGCCCTCTTCAACATAATATATGAAAGACTAAAGACTTCACATGTCCAACCGTTATGTTCGAAATATTATTATCTTCACATGTATTTTTATCGTTTTAGGAGAATTTCTTTTCCGAAAGCGATATGCAGAGCAATTCCGCAGTCCAACAAAAATAGTGATGGCCATTCAAGAATTATTGGTATTGGACGATAAGTTGGGGYTCCATTGGAAGGAAAATATTGATGCTTCAGAAGGAATTCGATTTTTAGACAAAGATAGTGAAACGTGGCCTTTATCAACAGACAACCATGGGTTCATCAACCCGCCCAATGTCTTAGAGAAGAAAAAGATAGATGAACCTATTCAAATAGTAGGCATTGGCGATTCGTTTATGGAGCATGCCGCATATTATGTTACGGATTACTTTTCCGCAAGAGGACTGAACTATTATAATTTGGCTATACACCGTCAGTCTCCCCCGCAATATTTGGACATAGTGCGCACGTATGTCAATCCAATAAATCCTAAAGTGGTGCTCTTAGGCATTACCGAAAACGATATGAATGAGATTGATGATTACCTATCCTGGCGTGAATCAGGTCTGGATTGGTTTACATTTCATTCCGGTACTTGGTGTGGTCCACCTCTACGCTCAACGCCGCTGCTCCGTACATGGGACAATATGTTTCCAGGATACAACTCTTTCTTTACCCTCCTGGAAAACAAAGCACCAGCACTAACTAAACTAAGAACAAAAGAAGTAAAAAACGATAATGCCGAACTGACATATTGGTTGGAGCTTATACAAAATGAAACGATTGAGAACAAACAAAATTTAATTGTTCTTTTTATACCGAGCAAAGAATCTGTCATGATAGAGAGAACAGCCGAGAATTTAGCATTTGAACGCGCAATTGCATACTGCCAGGAAAATAACATACGCTACATTGATCTTCACCCTATATTTCGAGAACACGAAAATCCTCCATCGCTATATTATCCCATCAATGGACATTGGAATGGCGATGGAATTAAGGTAGCGTTAGAAAAAGTTGCAGYATTAAATCCAGATTTACTTCCYGGCTCAAAGGATTAAAACATGAATTTTGAAGATATCGAACAAAAAACCTTGTTATACCTGCAACAAGCCAATAATCCATTAGTGCGGATTGATGTACTGCATCAGCATTTATCTAATGATTTGCCGAAAGATCTTATGTCCCTTCAGGATTTCCTGGAGTTTCTGAATCAGCACGAATTGTTTAGAGTTATAAATCCCTTGCCGATGGAAGAAAACCCTGGGATGAAAGATGTTTTTGATGAGGCCGGATTTGCTTCTGAACCTTGTGTATTACTGGATACACGTATACCTACATCAGAACAGACATACGGTATGATGCTATCTCAACTTAGCACATTAAATAACGCGTTGGGATTGGCAATGCGCGAAGCAAGAGACAACAACGATACTGCTCGGGTACATGCTATTAAAATGGCAATAGAGCGTTCCGTAAAGTTAAACGAGAGAGTTGAAGCGGCGTTACGTGCCGATTTAAACTGATACCTCGGTATTGCTGATAACCATTTCTGCTCCCCCTTGTTCAATCTCATGAGCCTGTAGCTCCAATACAAMACCATGTTTCGGAATAGTCCGAATCCATTTTTTACAATGAGCATCAGCTGATATTAGGATTTCATGCAATTTTCGTTTTTGATAATGAATCTGATTATTTTCCACTACTTCATTCCCCCAGAGCGTATCGTAAATAGTCTCGTACGTGATACATTCGCCAGGATGACAGGCAAGTAGCGATAAAAGCTGATATTGTTTGTGCTGAAACACTTTTTTCTGTCCAAAAATCCACGCGGTACCAGGGTGTTTGCAATCCAACTTCAAAAGAACTTCTTCCTTTTGAGACTCTATCTCTTTTGTCCTCAATCTCGCATGCCCAAGAGCAATCTTTTTTAATCGGCGAATCTCATCGTTACTAAACCAACGCTTCAGATTCGATTCCGGTGTATCAAGAAAATCCTGAGGTGTTATTAAATTTTCATCCACCAGGGCAGCAAGCGTCATCCTGGAGATTCCCGGCTCAACAAGACTTAAAAGCGATTTCGCTTCCGCCTGCAAACCCCGGTGGACAGAAAAAGAAAGTGTTTCTATACGTTCTATCGTAGCGCTATTCACTCCCAGTGATTTTGCCAATGCTGCCGCAGCATCCAAAACCCAGGATATCTGATCGGCAGCAGATTGAATTTGCCCGGCAGTAGTATTGAAATTTTCCTCTAACTCACGAACGGAACTATGGTCCACCCAATTCAAAAGTATCAATGCCACTTTTAGGGATCGCACCTCTTCAAAAAATGGAGGCGATTCCTTTCCACTACATTCAATATCGAGTGCTGTCCACATTTGGGGGTATTTCTCGGATTCAAACTCCCGTGCTGTCAACATGACGTTGTACATCCGTCCGTCTGGAGTCATACATGCAGCCAGAATCAATTCTGCATCCGTCCATATCGATGTCTCGGCATTCGCCAGCCAAGTTTCCAGCATTCGTGCTGTTTCTATACGAATACCCTTAGAAGCAATGGCATACCCCAGAGGTGTTGCATCATATCGACCTGGAGTCTCTTCAGAAATAACGCCTTTATCCATATTTTGATGCAGTGCAAAACGAATTTTCAGTTCGACAGTTTCCGCAGTATATTGTGACCGCCACACCCATTGCCCAGCCAGGGTGCTCTCCAGAAAATCAATAAGCTCATCAACAGTCAAACACTGCCGCGAAGCTACTAATTGGAGAACGTAATCCTCCAGCTGGTCTACATTTAATCGTGGACATATTCCTTCACATATCCCATCGATATACCTGCGCCACAATGTCTCCGCATCAAATGGTGACGGCGCAATCAGTATGGAACGGCCAAATTCGTGCCCCACGCCGTACCGCCCGGCTCGACCACTCATATTGTCATATTCGGATTTTAAGATGGGCGTTTTCCAGGGCGTACCGAATCGCTCGTCATAACACCATTTATCCGTGGTGACAAAAACATTCTTTGACGGCATATTCAACCCTACTGCCAAAGTGCTGGTGGATACGAGAACCTTAATTTCTTTGGAACGAAACCCCTCTTCAACTGCTTGACGTTCTTCGCGCGTGAGATCAGATGAATGGTAGGCTACACCGGATTGGAGAGTTTGTAATAAACATTCGCGTGATGATGAGTTTTCTACTTGATCCAATGCTTCGATGGTTTCGTGCGCTGCTTCACCGCCTAACTCTCGCGCAACAGTTTCAGCGCCGATACGTGCTTCGTGCTTCGACTTAACAAAAATTATGCTCGATTCATTTGCATCAGTAAATTTCCGTAGTGTCTCTCGTAATTGATCCCACGGCGACGATTCCTCTGCACCAGCCATGACCTCTTCGTTTTCACCACACTCGTTATACATCTTGTACCGAAATACACCATCGTGGAGGACCCCATAACGCAATTCAACTGGGCGCCGCTCGTACCGTAATAATTTCGCCTGCATCCATTCAGAAAGATTTTCTGCTTCACCGATCACAGCGGACATACCTATYAARCGRCAAGAAGAACGRATGATGCGCGTRAAAAGAATATCCACCGATGCGCCTCGCTCCATATCGGATAACACCTCCAATTCATCGGCAATCACTAACGCAATTTCTTCAATACGTTCCGGCCTGCGAATGAGCAGTTGATATAATTTTTCATAAACCACCACCGCAATAGAAAAATCTCCCCCAGCCAACGCTGCATCATGTTCTCTATGATCTCGGGTGCATAAAATAACTTTGATACCATAAGATTCATATTTGGATTTAAAATCCGCGTATTTTTCYTCYGCAAGCGCTTTCAAAGGAACCAGATAAATTACCTTCTTTCGGCGAAGTGCCGTTCGTACAGCAGCCATCTCACCAATAAATGTTTTTCCAGAACTGGTAGGTGCTTGTATAAGGAGATTCTCATCTTCGAATAGACCATACTGGCGAACGGCACGCTCCTGCACAGGAAGTAACGATACACTCTCCGAAGCCTTCCAGAGTGTAATGAGCTCTGCAGGAAACCCAAATTGAATTAATTCATTCATTTTCATAGCATAAATACCTGCGTTTTTATTCAGTATACTGTAAGTTTATTCAGGTGTCAAGCTTAATTGAATTTATTCCTGTTGCATATAACTTGACTTTTATTAACTATACTCTTTACCCTATTAACAAGGGGTTGTAAGGCAGTACGTGATATATTGAGCGTTCAGTTTTACAGGTAAGGATAATTACTAAATGTCAACAAAGAACACCAATAAAGTATTTACAAGCGGGGAAGTTGCAGAAATTTGCGGCGTTTCCGCTGACACCGTATCGCGCTGGTTTGACTTAGGCCAAATCGAGGGATATCGCTTAGGTCCTGGCGGAGATCGCCGCATCCCATACGAAAACCTTCGTAAGTTTATGCTTGGACACGGTATTCCATTGGATCGTCTGGAAGAGGGTGCAAAACGTATCCTGGTGGTAGACGATGATCCCTATTATCTGGATATCATTCCTGCCATTCTCAGCAARGACAATGATTACAMTATATCTGTTGCTTCAACAGGWTTTGATGCCGGTGCCCTTGTYGTAGACATCAAYCCYCAYATTATTATATTGGATATTCACCTTTCAGATATGGATGGACGAATGGTGTGCGAACGTGTAAAGGCCAGACCCGAAACCAAAGGAACACGCATTCTGGCTATATCCGGATATATAGATTTTCCCGAGGAACAGGAACTGAAAAAATTTGGGTTCGATGATTATTTAAAAAAACCATTCAAAATTGAAGAGTTAGCTCAACGTGTGCAAAGTTTGTTAGATTTACCTCCAGCCAAAGTGGTTAAAACTAAGAAGTAGGAATCACACAATCTTGCTCTAAATAGCTTTTCATAAGCCTGAGACAAACCTTTTCCTCCCCGCCTCTGGCTGAAAAGGATTTCACACATGGTTCTTATCGGCGTGAAACATCGTACCCTTTGATTCGTGATCGCGAGAGTGACTAGATTGCCGCGTCCGGCTTCGCCGTCCTCGCAAAGACACATAAACAATGTCATTGCGAACGAAGCGGAGCGAAGTGCGGCAATCTCCTCACCCCCAAGACTGTTCTTTCTGTTCAGGTTTATGAAAAACCATTTAGAGCAAGCAAACTCGAATTAGTATTGRCGRCGTTTGGTGGTGGATGRGATYCCYAACGCTTCRCGATATTTMGTTATCGTACGCCGGGCAATAGATAGGCCGTCTGCTTTGAGTTTATCTGCAATCTTTTGATCGCTAAGGGGCTTGAGTTTATCTTCCCCTTCAATAATATTTTTTACTTGAAGCTGCACACTCTTCGCAGATTGATCCTCTCCAGATGCCGTCTTCAGTCCTGTAGAAAAGAAATATTTAAGTTCAAAWAGYCCYTGAGGAGTCTGCATGTATTTCCCCCGGGTAGTACGACTCACKGTRGCTTCATGSACCCCCACCACATCGGCAATTTCCTGYARGGTKAGYGGTTTAATTTTATCTACACCCTTATCGAGAAATTCRCGCTGYACATCAATAATGGCCTTGCCGATTTTCAGAATAGTTTGTTGACGCTGCTCAATATTACGAATCAACCATTTCGCCGATTCCATTTTTTCTCGCAGAAAGGATTTATCCTCTTTCACCATCTCTTTGGTTTTAGACAGCGCTTTATACTCATCATTGATAGCGAGTTTGGGGCTGCCTTCTTCGGAAAGTCGCACCACATAGATCCCATCTTCCTTCTCCACAACCAAATCGGGAATGATGTACTGAGTCGGCTCCGACGCGTACCCCCGGCCTGGCCAAGGATTCAATGTAGCCAGTAAATTCTTCAGCTCTTCCACGCGCTCCGGTGTTGTCTTCATAGCCTTAGCTATCTTGGGGATCTGACGATGCTGTAAATCATCCAGATGATGTTCTACCAAGGTTACCAGTTCCGGCTCATCAGGAAATTCAGAATTGATCTGTATGAGCAGGCATTCCGATAAATCCTGCGCGGCAATTCCCAATGGTTCGAATCGTTGAATACGATACAACACCCGCTCAACTTCACCTAAGGGGATGTTAGATTCTAGCGCTATTTCATCCAGCGAGCCGCTAAAATACCCTCGGTCATCTATCTCCCCTATAATTCTTTCCCCGATGATGTACTGGTCTGTATCAGCAAAGACCAAATTCAATTGGGTCATCAATTTGGCAGAGAGTGATTGGTCYTGKGTAATGGAGTTCTCATAATAATCACGTTTGGCCGCCATATCCCCATTRACACTCAGATCCCGGCCTTCCTGAATACGTTTTTCCCAACGGCTTGTAAACGCATCCAGATCATAATCTGCATCATCAAAACTTGCCGCGYCATGCCCCTGAGTCGTAGAATTTTCAACCACCGGGGGAGGATTATCGGGAATCGAAGCGGTATGCTCCAGAACAGGGTTGGTTTCCAGTTCATGCTGAACGTGAAGATCCAGCTCCTGAGCATTATATTGCAGAATTTTCAGGGCCTGCTGCATCTTCTGCGTTAACATCAGGCGCTGTGACTGCCCCTGAATGAGCCTGTGTTCCATCTGCATCATCGTACGATCACCCCCCAGCAAGATATATGCCATTATACGTTCAGGTTGAGGGTTTTGTCAATTTGTCCATGTGGATAGGCCTTGTTATACTCGGTTAAATTATAAATGACCATTTGTGTTTTTACCCATTCGATTCATCGAATATCCTTTTTATAACAGTACATGGGGGTTGAAAGTATGCGGTTCAGTCTTTTGGGCAGTGGCAGTGCAGGGAACGCCATTTTAGTTACTACACCTACAGGAAAACTGCTCATTGATAACGGTTTAAGTTACAAACAATTGGCAAAACGTGCCGCACTGATCGGAGAATCATTAGAAGATTTACGTGCCGTATTGGTTACACACGAACACGGTGACCATGTAAATGGACTGGGTGTCCTCTCACGAAAATGCCAGGTACCCATTTACATCACTCGTGCTACGTTCGAGAATCTGCCGAAAAATATTGGCGCATTAGAAAGTCTTAACTTTTTTGATTCAGGTGATACCTTCTCCATCGATTCATTTTCCATCAACACGTTTCGTATTGCCCACGATGCGGCAGACCCCGTCAGTTTTGTTATTGAACACAATGGATGCCGAATGGGGTTGGCTACGGATTTAGGCAGCGTATCCAATTTGGTTCGGCAGCGATTGAAAGACTGCCATGCCTTAATATTAGAGTCCAATTATTGCCATGACATGATCCGCAATAGCCCCTATCCCCCGCAAATCATCCAAAGAATTCGAAGCAATCACGGGCACTTGTCTAATGTTGATATGAACAAACTGCTGGCGGAACTCTTGCACGATGACCTTAGGCTGGTGGTGGCAATGCATGTAAGTAAGGAGAATAACACCGAAGAAAAGGTGGAATACATGGCGCGCAATGTACTCAAGAATCACCCTGCGTCATTTTTTATTGCAGATCAGGAAAACCCATCCCCCATGATAAACATAATGGATCATGGCAGGGAGCGWATCCAGTAACAGGTACTATAAAACCTGTGAGGACCGGTATTGGACGAACAAGCCTATCTTGAGTCAGAAGCCAGCACAGAACTGCTTAAACGCGCWTCAGTTATCGGGGGCACGGCGTTAGCGGTATTTCGCTATGACGATTCCGAAGAATCGTATCAGGTTGCARSGTGSSSKMSCTGSRCGGYKGCCWGHWSKYRYKKMKCCRMMASACCCWSGRGMSMRYMRRCAWGSYSRRMRWCSMSTRWRGCCGCCGCCACAGCTTCAATYCGGCGMAATACGCCAGTACCCTTCATCTGCCACATGGGTTTTTCCGCTGTAGCCGTCAATGCCATCTCGGGTTCCTCCAACTGGGCCATTATTCTTGGACCCTATTACCCCGATTCAATTCCGGTATCCGTCGATCATGAAGCCCTTGACGGACTTCGAGCACTGGTTCGGCAAGAACTGAATTCACTCCCTTTTTCCTTGGATGATATTCCCCATGTCAATGCCCAGGCTATTCCCGTGCTGGCAGAATGGACCCGGGACGCCCTCACAACACAGTACATTCAGTCGTCCCCGTCTGATASCGATCTGAATCACACTGATACCGAGTCGCCCAAGGGCACTGCTGCTTCCCGACGGAGCTACACGGATGGCGGCACACCTGATGCCACCGCGCTGCTTACGGCTTTAATCGCCAATGAAACCAAGCGTGCCGGTCGAATCATCGATGCATGGATGGCCGAACCAGCTAGAAAGAAGAAACAGGACCACTCTACACGCCGCGCCCGGTGTCTCATGCTGGTAGCCTCCATTCTTGAAGAAGCCGAAAGCAGCGGTATAGATACAACCTCTTGCTGGGAACGCATAGCAGGTCTCACGGAAATTCTTTGCAACGATGACGACACCGCAGCMTGGCGTCGGGGAGTCATGTATACCTTGAAGCCCTTGCGGAGAACATCCCCTAGAAACAATACGCCGATACAGGATTTCGCCAAGCTGGATACATTGCTCGATCAGCATCTCGTCGATGGCATTACGCTTCAAGAAGCAGCCCACCAACTTAATCAGAATCCCACTACATTAACAAAACGACTGCAACGYCAATTCGGAGTATCGTACAGCGGCTATATKGGGAGACTCCGGGTTGACCGTGCCAAACACCTGTTTTTATCCACCGAACTGACAGTGGCATCAGTAGGAAAGCGTGTAGGCTTGAAAGATCCATCCAATTTCAGCAAACTATTCAAGAAACATACTGGAAAATCGCCCGGCGCATATCGAAACCAAGTCCGGCAGAAAAGTAAAAAGGCAGGCTCGAAACATGATTGAAAAAGTAAAACAGTGGTGGCTGCGTGTTCGATCTCCCAGCGAATTCTTATGTGATAATTGTCAATACGATCACCCCTCGGCATGCACCAGACCAGAGCGTCCCAATGCAACGAAATGCCCTGAATATAAACCCAAATAACATTTAACTACGGTGTGGGGACACAAAACCTTTCTAAATATATGCAAAATGAGTATACTGAGAGCGATTCCTTTGAAAAGTGGTCAAATTGTGCTACTATTCGTCGGCATTTCCATGCTTTGTAGAGCATAATAAAGGTAGATGAGTACCATGGTCTTTACAAAAGAATTCAGCAGTACCACCGAAGCTGTAGCCGCCACCCTCTCCGAGGCGTTGGCCGCTCTCAGCGAACGCCGGTGGTGTGACCCGAATAACAATTTTTGTATTCGGCTGTGCCTGGAAGAAGCGCTGGTTAATGCCGTAGTACACGGAAACAAGAACAGCCCGGACTGTAAGATCACCTTGCGCATTCTGGAAGACGGAGAATCGTGCAAGATACAAATCCGGGATGAGGGGTGCGGGTTCGATCCCAATTCAGTTCACATGCCCGATTGTAACCAGATGGGTGGTCGAGGGGTCTGTCTCATTAAAGAGTACATGGATGAAGTACACTTCAATGAATCAGATAATACTTTTGAAATGATTTTTAGTCGCGATACGTTTACAGGCGCATGCACGTAAATTTCTCGATGCAATTTTACCAACCGGGGACACATTCGGCTCATGACGGACGCGCTACCTCTTTTAGAATATACCAATAATGGTCCCGTTACTATTGGAACGATTATAAATACACAGGTATTGGACGGAACCAATGTTGACGCATTTGGCCGTGAAACACTCGCGTATGCCCAAGCCCATGCAGGCCTTAACATTCTGGTCAATTTCGAAAATATCCGATATATCTCCAGTGCCGCTTTGACCGAACTCCTTCGGCTGTATCATTTCCTGGGCAGCTCCAACGGTTCGGTCCGTTTGTGTAACGTAAACCGGGATATACACAACGTGTTCCGTATCACCAATCTTGAAAAGCTGTTTGTTATCTACAGTGATGAATYAACAAACACAGCAGCGGAACGATTCGTCCAGACATTGGAATCCCGGGAGAAGGACACTATTCCCGCCAATCCAGATGCGAGTGACTGATGGCCCTGCGATTTAGAACCCGCCTCAATCTCACTATCGCGACCCTCGTTTTCCTYGTCATTTCCGGTATGACACTCACTCAGATCGGCATCATGGTGTTTGACACTTGGGCCACAGCCTGGACCAAGGGGAGTGCGTTAACCCAGTTGACCAATCCAAATATCGGGTTTGGAATTATTTTAAATGAAACCTCCCTGGAATTTGTAGAAGATCAGATGGTATTTCAGGCTATCCTCACCTCGGAACTGGTTCAATTAGCGGAACAAACAGAAAATGTGACAAATAAAGATATCTCGGATGCCCTGGAAAGGACGTTAAAACGTGCCGAAAAAGAAATCCGGAATCCATTAGTCACTGAATTTAATATTACCGATGCTGAGGGTAAGACCGTTGTATCTACCGATTCAACTGGGTTCAAATTTAAGAATGATACCTATCCTGTTACTCAATCTGGAGAATTTGCCCCCCTCCTTAACCCAGACAATTCGGCTGTTCGACAAGATCTCCAACCCCGGGATAGCGACGGCGCGGTGTATAAATATGTGGGCGTATCAGGAATGCAGCATCCCGCTATAGTCCAGGTTGGTACGGATGAATCAACCTACCAGAATATTATCGAGAACTTTTCGGCGCAGTACCTTTTAGAACGCTTTATGCTCAATGATGAATATATATTCATGCAATTAACGGATAGCAAAGGGCACCCATTCGCAGAAGTTATCAATCCAGAACAAAGTGTATCTGAGTATAAACGCCAAGTAATCTCAAAATTCATTGCTGACT
Organism: Candidatus Hydrogenedentota bacterium; assembly: GCA_002746185.1. Taxonomy (GTDB): domain Bacteria; phylum Hydrogenedentota; class Hydrogenedentia; order Hydrogenedentales. The sequence goes on along the minus strand of NVWG01000013.1, from coordinate 20,741 downwards.
TTATGGAAAATATCCCCGAGGATCCAGAAAATCAATTTAAGGTATTACCACCTTTCAGCGGCGAAATGGAATTGAATATAGGCGTAGTAACATTACTGCCTCAAACGAATCCCGAAAATGAACCACGAGCCCTTTTTACCCTCTACGATGCCAGCAACCAGGCAGAGTTCATAGGAGATCGAATCAGCGTCCTGCTAATCATCGGAGCAGTCCTGTTTATCCTAGGCATCATCACCAGCATTATCTTGTCCCGAGGCCTGTCTAAGCCCTTATACGAACTCGCCAAAGGTGCCCGTGAATTCGGTAAAGGAAACTTAAATTACCGACTCCGYCTRAAACGAAAAGACGAATTCAATGCACTGGCACAATCCTTCAATACCATGGCYATTTCCATTCAGGAATACATGCACGAAYTGGAGCAGGARACATCACAGCGGGAACGTCTTGAAAGCGARTTTCGTATMGCCACYGAAATGCAGCAGATGCTTCTSCCTGATGCACCGCCAGTGGTAAGCAGCCTGGAATTATATGGGTACAGTCTAGCCAGTAAGCAGGTAGGCGGCGATTTCTATGATTATATCGAGATGGAACCGGGTATAATCGCTGTTGTTCTTGGCGATGCCACCGGAAAAGGAGTGCCAGCGGCACTGCTGACGACTCAATGTGCCAGCATCTTACGAACCTTGGCCAGCGATACACATGATCCAGCCACATTATTAAGCCGCACCAATACAGAGTTTTATAAACGCATCGGCACGACCCATCGTTTCGTAACACTATTCCTCATGATCATTGACACTCATTCAGGCGCAGTCCGATACGCTTCGGCAGGCCACCCTCCCCCAGTTCTGCTGCGAGATAAAAATACCGATACCGAATGGATGACCAGCGAATCGGGGTTCCCACTCGGAATTATGGAGGAAGCCACATACACAGAAGTCTCAGTTAATCTATCACCAGGGGATACACTGATGGTGTATAGCGATGGCTATACAGACGCACAAAATCCCGATGGAACATTTCTCGGCGAAGACAACCTGCAAACATCCTTTTTTGAAGCTGCACATCAACCCTCCGCAGAAGATGTCTTTATGAAATTTCAATCCAGTGTCGATCATTTCATGAATGGAAGAGAAGCTACAGATGATATGACCTTGGTTATCCTTCGATATAAAGGCTGATAACTACGCAAGTTGCCTTTTTAGCGAGGTCATGTTAGCCTAGATAGAGGGTCTTTCAGACTCGCTGTTCAATCATCCAAGGGGGATATTCGAAATGATCGCATCAGAAACTATGGTTTGGGCTATTACCATACTTATCCTGTGCGCCATTCTCTATCGCATCATTTCTAAACGTATTGCCCGAAAAAAGGAATGGAATACCGACCGACGTGAAGACGAACGGCGCGCAGACCATCGACGTAGCAATGAACGTAGACGCATGGTACGCCCCCCTCCATCACCAGAAGAAACGTCCGCTGAACGTCGACAAGACGAACGAAGAGCCGATGAACGACGTAATCCTGAAGATTTGGATGAAGCATACAAAAAACTCGTTAAAAACGTGGATGAAGAAGGGTTTCCCAGCGACTATTAGCTGCGATGCGCCTTCTTCAACTTCGCGTATACATCATTCAAGACCCGCATAGCATCTTCATCTCCCCCGCGATCCGGGTGATGGACCCTGGCTTTCTGACGATAGGCCTGCTCAATTTCACCCCATGAAGAGTTGGGAGATAAGCCTAGAATTTTGTAGCACATATCCATATCCTGCGGGGAAAKATTCGATCCCCCATCACCACGGATCTCGCGAAGCCCCTGGATGATACGAGGCCACAGCCCGGTGCTGCTCARCACCCCAATAACGACCATGAGGATGATTAACTCTTGTATACCGGTCATTCCGAACACAATACCAAAACTCCATAACRCTRCAKTMACKTAYTATTTTTTACCACGGCCTTTGAACTCGAAAATATTATCAATAGCCTTGCCCACATCCTCATCATGCTTCGACTTGTCCGACTTCGCAGCCTTGCTAATAGAACCTTTGCGCCATCGACGCCGATTAAATATGGGCCGATACTTCATATATAGAAAACCAGCTCCCAATCCACCCAAATGTGTAGCAACAGATGTACTCGAACCGCCGTTTACACCCATCATGATGTTCATGGCTACGATAAAGATGACCAGCCATAATGCCGTAATGGGAAACGGAATGGGAAACAGAAATATTTTTCGATTCGGATCCACCATGGCAAACGCCATAATGACTCCCAACACAGAACCGCTGGCTCCCAATACCAATACATGATACGCATTCCCATACAAAACCTGGTACAAATAAAAGGGAATGAAATTCGCCAAAACCCCCACAACACCGCAGAAAATATAAAATCGAATGAATTGACGTGAACCGAGAACCCGTTCTACCTCTGATCCGAACATAAACAACATCAACATATTAAAAAACAAGTGGCTTAAATTGGCATGGAGCAGTATATAAGAGAAAGGCTGCCACAAAAAACCACGTAGGAAATCCCGAGTAGAAAAAGAGCCGTATTCCGTCAACCAGAACCCGCCCGGCGCACCGTTCACATTCTGATCACCAAACGGAATATCCAGAAGCAGCTGAAAAGCGAACACTCCTACGGTAAAAATAATGATGCGCTGCACAGCATGGGTTACACTGCCAAACCCAAAACGTGCTTCCTGTTGATAATAATCGCTCATATAAAAGTGTACTTGTCCTTAAAGAAGTATTACTGTTTCTCAACCATTGTACTACGGGGACATTGCGGAAATCGACGGCTATTCACCCAACACATTGGTTAAAGGGTAGGATTTTACCTTGCCAGAGCGTTTCAACGGCAAATAAATGGCATGAACTTTCCCAACAATGCTATCAAGAGGAACACCGCTAGCCTTACCCTTTCGCTCTTCATCCGAGGCAGCGGTATCCATGTCCCAGTTATGACTGTCAATACTCCAATTACTGTTATCCCCGAAAACAAACACCTCATCCATGGATACCGTATATTCATCCATCAGATAATCTATGGGTTCCATACGATACGGCTCAGAAGCATATACCCCGTTAATAAACAGCGCTCCCCCCCTCACGGCTACCCGATCTCCTGATACACCAACAATACGTTTTACCGCATACGCTCCAGGTTCCAACGGGTCATCAAACACCACCACATCGCCGCGATAATACAAAGGGGCTTTCATGGTCATCAAGTAATCCCCGGGCACAATGCCGGGAGCCATAGATCTGGACGGAACCGTAAAGAATCGCATCTGCTCAATACCGAACAAATAAATCAACGGAATCGAAACTATAAATACGAACACATAAAAAGAAATACGGGCTGGTGTATTTTCCACTCCTCGAAAAAAGAGTCTACTAATAAATCGTTTCACAGTCGTTATAGCTTTTCTTTTGCCTGTTCTAATAATTGTAAAGCGGCAACGCTATTTCCACGAACCTTCAGCGCAGCCTCAATAGAACTAACCGCATTTTGATAGTTTTCAGCTCGCAGCCAAGCCCGTCCTTCGTTTAAATGCGTAAAAAAAATATCCTGATCATGTCGCGCATATTCCCGAGCGGCTTGCCAGGCTTGGGCGGCTTTACTCCAATCAGCTTTAACATCAAAATTCACCGCCGCAAAAAAATTAACGGCATAATCCTGAAGAAGTTCAAAATCATCTGGAGCATATTTTACTGCCTTTTGAGAATATTTCATGGCGTCTTTATATATCCGCTTTCGGGATTTTTTCAGAATTTTTTCGAGCTGATCGAAATGATTCAAATACATTTGCGCTATATTGAAATTAAAGTCCGGATTTTTCGGATCAACTTCCAGCGCTCTTTCCAGGTAATTATTTCCCCTTTCTACTTGTCCATTATGAAAATAATGAATCCCAAGATTATTAAATGAATTGCCGAAACTCTTATCATACGTAGATGCTTTTCTCCAATAATTTACAGCAACCTCTTTCTGCGAAGTATAATCATAGAGATATTCTCCATAATAATTATTGGCTCGGGCATTATTCGGGTAATAGGAAAGGACGTATTTCCACATGGTTTCTGCCAATGCTAACTGATGACGAAAATCGTTACGCATCGCTTCTACTTCGTCTGCCGGAGTGCTTGATGATGGCGTATTGGCCTCACTAATAATCCTTTTTTGCTCCACGAATAACTCTCGGGCAGCTTCAACGAATATCTTCTCGTCCCCGCTCAACGACTCAAGATGTGCCAATTCGGGCGGCAACTCAACCCCAAAGGCCATTTGCCCCCAAGACACCAACACTAAAACAAACATCACAATATTTCGCACAGTTTCCCCTTCCGAAAATCTTTCATTCCATCGTAACAGAACCTAACAAAAAGCACCATCTATTCCGAATGCGCTAAAGCAACCTTGCTATCCCAAATAAAAGTATTCACATGACGCTTTATGGATAACCCAAGCCTTTCATACAATTTCTGTGCCGGGTTATCCAATGTAACACCCARYGAAAACTGTTTTACTCCCTGATCCATAAATGCATTTGCTTGATCACGTAGAAGACACGTCCCCACTCCCTTATTCTGGAAATCACTTGCAACCGCAACTTGCATCACAAACCCGACAGTGGGACAAGCCTCAAAACCCAGAATGACTCCCTTCATCGTAGTATCGGTGTATAGAGAACGACAATATGAAGGGTGGCATCGGCCAAATTCCCCTGCCATAACACTACGAATATATCGTTCAGCGGAATCGGCATCGTGAATATCTGTATGCATCWTTCTATCAGGGTGGTTTTCGTAAGCAAGCACGAGTATCTCAGCCGCACCAGCCAATTCACTTTCCTTTAATGGCTTGGAACATAAGCCAGCTTGGGAAGAAAAATCCAATCTAACTAACGGTGCTGCCATTAAAGCACGGTGAAACTGCAAAAACGATTCATCAAGAAGAGTCTTAGAGTAATCAGCTTCGAAAAAGGGAATCACCTCACAAATTATAGTATCCAGACCTTGTTCCCGTAAATAATGTACTGCTGAGTGAAGGAGATCGTGCTCAATCCCTTTTCCGCAATGATCACGAAGTACATGTAATAACGAAATATGTCCCACAAAATGCTGATGATGACAAAATACCACCCCCACAACGATTCCATCTGAATATGCTGAAAGGGCATATACAGAATCATGACCTATCGCTACTTTCAAATTATTACCTACTGATTGGGTATACCAATGTTCAGCATCCACTCCATATAGATTGCCATATCCAAGAGCCATCTCCTTGATGAATTCATCCAGATTATCTGGCAGCGCGGTTAATTTCCTAATGGTGTGCATTTGTACACTATACTCCCTCAAAACAACGTACGAGTAATCGATTCTTGAATGTTTATCATGCAATTTTGGGAACCTATAAACCAATACTGTGTTTACAATAGAATAGTGTTATTTTTAAATAATTTGAAAATAAAATAATTTTACTCTATAATAGTTTTTCAATCTAACTAATAGCTTGTTAGCTCAACAAAAAAAGATAAATCCCGTATGAATGAATCTACGCTTGAACAAGCACGCTTCCTCAATAAAACTATTAAGTCCTTGCAAAATAAGCTGTTACGTCGATTCGGACCCATTACTATCACCTGTAATGACCTTGATATTGAGCTTACATTCGCGCAATTAAGCACTATGGCCGTTGTTCGGGATATGGGTAGTGTAAGCCTAAAAGAACTGGCAAATGCAATGCAGATTGCAGCACCAACCGCTTCTTGTATGGTAGATAAACTGGTGGAATTGGGAGCAGTTACCCGGGAACCCAGTAAACGGGATCGTAGAGAGATATGCGTTGGATTAACCGCAACAGGTTTATTTGCTGTAAATAGCATGGAAAATCAGATGCTGCAGGCGCTGGGAGATACGCTGGAGGCTATTGGACCAGAGTACGCTTCACAAATGGTCGATATATACAAACGTATAGAAGAAACCATGAATTTAGAACAACCTACAACCACAATCAACAGTCAAATATCGTAGGGAGTAATTAGTTCGATGCAAAAAACCATCAGTGTCGTCATCCGTATCCTTATATGCATGGTTATTATTGCAATGGGCGTGCTTATATTAAAAAAGTTAACCTCCATGCGAACAGATCCAGTGCAAGCAGAAAATTTCGAACGTGCCCTGCGAGTAGATGTTCAAGAAGCACAGTTTGAAGACGTAGAAATTTTTATYTCCGGYCTGGGAACGGTRCGYCCCAAGGATGTGGTWRCYATTGCACCYGARATAGCRGGACGTATCGTYAATGTRCATTCACRGTTGGAAGTAGGAGAAATTATTCCGGCTGGCGAAATGCTGTTTAGAATTGATCCACGAGATTACCAGGCTCAGTTAACCAATACACAAGCTGCCGTATCTCAAATTGAAAATTCCGTAAAACGACTTAACAAACAATTCGCTATAGATAAAAATAGATTAAAAACCTTTGAGCGATCACGCGATTTAGCAAATGCCGAATATAAGCGTATTCTGAAACTGTATCAAGCGCAAAGTGTGGTCTCACAAAGTCAGGTAGACAGCAGTGAAATGGCATATAACAATGCCAATGACGCTTTTGATCAACTATCCCAGTCTGTCGATCTCTTCCCCCTTCGTATTCAGGAAGCGGAAAACAGTCTTACTTCAGCAAAGGCCATTGCCGATTTGGCAGCAACCAACCTGGAACGAACGGAAGTAAGCGTAGACTTTGATGCGCGTATCAAAACGGTCAACCTGGAACGTGGCCAATATATCACKCCAGGYATMAATGYACTGTCMCTGGCAGATGATTCTRTAATGGAAATTTCCRTACCGTTRAAYAGCAAAGAAGCACGCCAATGGTTACGTATTCACAACGATGAGAATGGTAACGCGTGGTTCACTGGTTTAGAGCAGGTCCCCGTTGTTATTTCATGGACAGAGAACCCCGCCGACAGTCGCTGGGAAGGCATCCTTCACCGAGTAGAAAAATTTGATGAACAGACACGCCAGCTTACCGTCGTGGTGCGGATAACCGGCCGAGAAGCGTCAAAACCCTCCTTGGGCACCATGCCGCTGGTGGACGGTATGTTCTGCAAAGTGAACATACCAGGGAGAATAGCCAGCCAGGTAACTAAAGTGCCCGCCACATCAGTAGGGTTTGAGCAAGATGATGATGGGTATAGGAAATTATATTTAGCACAGCCAGGTGATACCCCTAACGAATACCGATTGAAAATCACCCCCGTACTGATTTCCTATATGGATGGTGAGTATATGTACGTATCCAAAGGATTGGAAGAAAAGGATCTGGTGGTTACTACACGATTGATCGCTCCATTGGAAAACACTTTGCTCATTACCAACATGGTTAATCATACCGAGACTGACTAATGAAGAAATTTCTGTCTGTCTTTATACGCAATACCGTTCTCGTAAACCTCCTCATGGTTCTCATTCTTCTCATGGGGTGGTTAGCTAGTGTTTTCATGGTGAAAGAAGTCCTCCCCGAAGTATCGGTGGATATTCTCCAAATATCCGTCCCCTACCCCGGCGCGGATCCTCAAGAAGTAGAAGAAGGCATCTCGCTGAAAATTGAAGAGGCTGTAGACGGTATCGAAGGCATCAAACGCTATCGCACAGTCTCGGCAGAAAACTTGGCCACCGGCATCATCGAAATMAAGGAKGGSTATCCCTCTGACAAGWTRTACACCGATGTACGCAACGCTATTGATTCCATCTCGACTTTTCCCCTGGATGCCGAAAAACCGATCATCTCGGAACTCGCCATCAAAGAAGAAATCCTGACGCTTGCGATATGGGGCAATCAAGATGAACGCACCCTCAAAGAATTTGCCGAAACAATAAAGGACGAAATCCAGGCTCTCCCCAATGTATCCCAGATATCCATTTCCGGCGCTCGTGAATACGAGATTGCCATCGAAATTTCGGAAGAGAAACTACGCCAATACGGATTATCATTCCAGCAAGTATCCGAAGCTGTGCGTACAGGAAGCCTGAATCTAAGCGGCGGCACTATGCGCACAAAAGGAGAAGAAATACGCCTACGCACGGTAGGTCGAAAATATCGAGCCGAAGAATTTGCAGAAATCGTAGTGGTAGCACGTCCCAACGGGGATATCATCACCCTGGAGCAATTAGCCACCATAAATGATGGTTTCACCGAAAATGAAATCATCTCCCGATTCAACGGTGAAACAGCCGTGATGTTGGGGATATTCAAGACCCCTTCGGAAGATACCATCGCTATCGTTAATGAAGTGAAGAAATTTGTAGCGACTCGTGAACAGGAGCTTCCTGCAGAAATCAATATGACGTTATGGTCGGATCAATCTGTCCTCATCCGGGGCCGACTGTCTCTCTTAATGCGAAACGGGATGTTCGGCCTGGCCATCGTCTTTCTATCACTTTGGATTTTCCTGGATCTGCGACTGAGCTTCTGGGTCACCCTGGGTATTCCTATCTCCCTGTCCGGCGGGTTGTTCATCATGTGGATGATCGGAGCTACCATAAATGAAATTTCAACCTTTGCCCTGATCATGGTACTAGGTATCGTCGTGGATGATGCCATCATTGTGGGCGAGGCCATCTATGTTCATCGRCGAAAGGGCGATGGCCCCATGTTGGCAGCCGTCAACGGAGTCATGGAAGTGGGTATGCCCGTTTTGGCAGCCGTAACTACCACCATTCTCGCGTTCATTCCTTTGTTGTTTGTAGAGGGTATACTCGGTAAATTTATCATCAATATACCCGTGGCAGTGATTGCCTCTTTAGTTGTATCCCTGGTTGAATGTCTCTTTATACTGCCTGCCCACCTCAATCATTTACCCCCCATGACAAATCTCCCGGAAACGAAAAAATCGGTACCCAAACGCCTTCGTGCCGGGGTAAATAGGGTCATCGATTTTATTATCCACAATCTCTATGACTACGCCATCAAAAAGGCGTTACATTTCCGATACATCACTATATCTTTTTCTATTGCGATATTACTTAGTACCGTCGGCCTCATGAGCGGTGGTTTCGTCAAATTCATTATATTTCCGAATCAAGACACCAACTCCATTACAGCCCGAATAGAATTCCCCAACGGTACGCCTACCGCCAAAACACATCAGGCCGTGCAGGAAACCGACGCGGCCTTCAAGCGCCTCATCACACGACTGGAAGCGGAAGCAGGCTACCAGATAGCGTTGAACATACATGCGGTAACAGGGGAAAACGGTGGAGAAGATTTCGTTCGTTCCTCAAGCAGCAATATGGGATATGTCCGTGCTGAACTGGTAGATGGACAACTTCGCGATATCACCGCTCAGGAACTGCTGGTAGCTTGGGAAAAAGAAGTAGGGCCTATACCTGGTGCAATCGGACAAGTTTTTGCCACGCAAGAGCAGGGACCGCCAGGAAGCGACATCATGATATCTCTACGGGGCGACGATATGGATGACCTTAGAGCAGCCTCCGCAGCACTGCAGAAAGTGCTCCACACCTACGACGGTGTCAATCAGATACAAGATTCCTTTCGCCCCGGAAAGAATGAGCTCCAGCTTAATATCAAACCGGAAGCACGTACCCTGGGGCTGACACTGGAGATTCTGGCACAGCAGGTAAACTCAGGCTATTTCGGTAGCGAAGCTTTACGAATCCAGCGTGGCAGGGACGACATCCGCGTAAAGATACGCTATACCGAAGACGAACGAAGCCGTATGTCAGATTTGGAAAATATGCGAATTCGAACTCCCCAAGGCATCGAAGTCCCCTTCTATTCCGTAGCTGAAGTTAAGTATGAATCTGGTTACGCCAGTATCGCACGATTGAACGGCCAAAAAAATATCGTCGTTTCGGCCGAAGTTGATGAAGCAAGTGATAGCACCCCTTCAGAAATTTTGAGGGATATTAACGCGAATCACCTGCCAAAAATAAAAGAACACTACCCCAATCTCAGCTGGCTTTTTGACGGCCCGCAGACCGATGCCCGCGATGCCTTTGCCGGACTCTTCAAAAGTTTCCCTGTGGCTGCATTAGGCATTTTCCTTGTTATTGCCTCCATTTTCCGGTCGTATGTACAACCATTGATCATTTTAACCACCGTACCCTTCGGTATTATCGGCGCCATATACGGTCAYATATTATTTGGCGTAGACCTGGCCATGTTTAGTGTATTTGGCATGATAGCGTTAACCGGTGTTGTGGTGAACGATGCTATCGTATTGATTGAAGCCATCAATAGAAACATCGGAAAGGGCGCACGCGTATTTGATGCCATTATCCAGGGAGGCATACGACGTTTCCGTGCCATTCTATTAACCAGCATTAGTACCGTCGGCGGGTTGATGCCTCTCATCATGGAAAAAGATGGCCAGGCTCAAATCGTAATCCCCATGGCAATATCGATAGCGTCTGGTGTTGCGTTTGCGACGGTATTAACCTTGTTCTTCGTACCGTGCCTTTACGGGGTACTGAACGATCTCAGGCGCGTGGCGCATTTCCTCAAACACTTGGCAATCATCCCTGCTATTATGTGTGTGAAATGGCTCATATTCGGTGAAATACCCGAATTCAAAAACTACCAATTCTATCATTGGCCTACACGAGAGGAAGTGGAACCTGCACGGTTACGCTTTGTAGATCCATTATTGGATGATATGGCCGCCGAAGCAATGGTGGCGAAATAGAGCCTGCTATGAACCGCCCGATTGGGTGGCACTCTCCGGATTATCCTGGCCGCCAGATTCGTAGACATATACGCGATTCCCGCCAGAGCGCTTCGCATCATACATCATAGAGTCTGTGAACTTAATCAAGGTCTCGACATTATAATTCTTTTCGTACGTCATTAACCCAATACTCAACGTAAGCAAATCAAAACGCTTGGCTTCAAACGTCTCCAGAATACGATTGGCAATGGTCAATGCCTGTTCCTCACGCGCCTCAGTCAATATGACCGTAAATTCATCTCCACCGTAGCGAAACCCCATATCAACGTGTTCACGAGTACATTCATTTATGACACTGGCTACCGCTTGCAGCACTTTGTCGCCTTCCAGGTGACCGTGGGCATCGTTGTAGGTCTTGAACTGATCCACATCAATCAACAGCATAGAGAGTGTATGTTCCTGACGACGGGCACGCTCGGCTTCCGTTTCCAATCGCTCATAAAAATAACGCACATTATAAAGCCCCGTCAGGCCATCCCGGATGGTCATTTCCTTCAGTTCTTCCTGAAGCCGTTTCTGCTCCGTAATATCCTTGCAGATGGCCAGCATGGAAACCACTTCCCCTTGGGCGTTCGGCACAAGCGAAAAGGAAATATTAACGGGTATCATAGAATCATTACGATGGATGAGTTCGGTTTCATAATTCTGCAGCGGCTTGTCCAGACGTAGAACTCGCCGAATATACTGACACTCTTCTACACCGCCTTTAAGCAGTAAACTCAAACGCATTTTTGAGAGATCTTCTTCCTTAAATCCAAGCATGCGCTGTGTGCCCCGATTGGCAAAGGTTATAATCTCGCCCATATCCACACTGATGATGGCATCAACCGTACTGTCAATAAGATTATCCAAATATGTCTTCGTCTCAAAAAGCTTCAGATTCGATTCTTTTAAATTCGCCGTCGCTTCCTTAATCTTATCTTCCAATTCCGATTCGTGTGAACGGGTCTTCTTAATGAGTTGACGTTTTTCAAGACCATTACTTACGGCAATAGATATTTCCGAAAAATCGAAAGGTTTAAGAACATAATCATCAGCACCAGCCCGCATTGCCTGAACAGCTGTCCCCACCTCATTGATCCCCGTCATGACTACAACCGAGAGATCCTTAACCAGGGCTTTGGCTTTCGATGTTACTTCGATGCCGCTACATTTCGGCATTTGGATATCCGTTACAAGCATATCGTAGCCACCACCACCCAGACGCTCCAGAACATCATCGGAACAATCAGAAGTAGAACACTCATAGCCTTCTGATGTAAGGAATTCGCTGAGAACTTTTAAGATCTGTGGATCATCATCCAGAATTAGAATACGATTACCCAAACAGGTATCCCCCTACCCCATTGTGTTCCAATAATTAAACTCGACGATGTGTAGTAAACTTATAGCCATTTCACGACTATAATCATGACGAATATGGAACCAACCCCTAAACCCATTTGCATCTTGGTAGGACCATCACTTTCCTCATCATCAGCACCACTGGCTAACGATGCAGAAATACCTCTTTTATTGGCTAGATCCTTATCCACTGCTTTGGTTGCATTGGAGTCCTGGGCGAAAGCCTCAGTAGACATGGCACCCATGGCAACACAAAGCATTACACAAAGCACAACGGCCATAATAATCTTACTGTTCATATCGATAACCTCCGAAGTAATATCCCTCCAACTAACTTGTTTATTCTATCCGTATTCTTCTCTATGTGCAACATGAATCGAAAACCTTGCGAATTCGTATAAAATTGCCATAATTAACTATTTTGTAACCAAAACACTCCAACGATATACCAATATAATATTGTTCAACCGAGAGGATATAAAGATGATTCGCTATTTCGTGATCGGTATTACTGTGCTCCTTACAGGGATGATTGCCTGGATATTAGGGACCACAGTGGCACGGGCAACTGCTTTGGAGAGTGAATTAACCAGTAGTAAGGCTGATCTGGAGGTTTTGCAGGATGAGTTGGAGCAAACAAAACGTCGGGCAGAGTATCTGAACAAAGACAACATGCGCCTGACGAATTTACTTGAGCAATCGGAAAGTGATACAAAATCGTCAGAAGAATATGTAGAGGTTGCTTTAACGGAAGACCAGGAGGTTATTCCACCAGAGGATGAGTCCTCCTTGGCTGATACTGAACCGCAGCGCGATCAAAGCAGGTGGGAAAATCGCCGCCGTGAGTTCGGTGTGGAGATGGAAAATCGACGAAATCAGTGGGTGGAATATATGRATGAACGGTGGGAGACATCAGATCCCGAAACCCGGGAACGTATATCAGCATTAACGGAACACCAGAACACATTACTGGATATCCGCGATCAGATGCGAAACGCGGATACGGATGATGAACGCCAACAACTYCGGGAATCKATGGGCGGAACATTTCAAAGTATGCGTCAAATAACTATGGAGCAACAAAACTCCATGCTCTCTCAGGTAGCATCAGAGTACGGCATTAGCTCACAAGACGACCAGACCGCATTTAATCAAGCCGTGCAGGATGTAGTCAGCGATCCCCTATTTCAACTCGGCTCACCCGGCAGAGGCGTTTTTCCCGGCGGACGAGGCGGCTTTGGCGGTGGAAGACGTTGACATGCCATCGTCAATCTCATAACCCAGAAATCCCATGGGAWACGTACTYCTCGGTGTATTATATCGTTGACGAATGATTMRAKGCTCATGGTACAATAGTCGCCACGTTGACACCAATGGTATCCAGCTACTCAAACCGAAAACAGGAAACTCTCCATGCTTAAACGTATCGTTTTAACTACCCTGATAACTGCTTTATTTATGCCCGCCGCATTCGCTGAGGAAGAATGGGTGAGCTTATTCAATGGCAAAGATTTAGATGGCTGGACGGCTAAGATTAAAGGTTATCCCTTGGGCGAGAACTTCGGCAGCACTTTCCGCGTTGAGGATGGCGTAATAAAGGTCGCGTATGATGAGTACGACAAATTCGATGAACGATACGGTCACTTATTTTATAAAACCCCCTACTCCAAGTATCGTCTCCGCATGGAATACCGGTTCACCGGCGAACAATGTCCCGGCGGCGCAGGATGGGCTTTTAGGAACAGCGGAGTCATGATACACAGTCAGGACCCCGAATCCATGGGACTAAATCAGGATTTCCCCGTGTCTATCGAAGTACAGTTCCTGGGCGGAAAAAGTGACGGACGCAAACGGTCCACCTGCAACCTATGCACACCTGGTACGAATGTGGAGAAGCGCGGAAAACTCGTAACCCGGCACTGCATCAACTCCTCCTCCCCCACCTTCGACGGCGATCAATGGGTATCTATAGAGGTGGAGGTGCGCGGTAGCGACACCATCATCCACAAAGTAAAAGGCGCGGATGTAATTGAMWWYKACNNNCCCSAAKAMGWTCCCACCGACAAAGATGCCCAGGCGATCATCGAAGGTGATAACCTTGTTCTCGACAAAGGCTACATCGCCCTACAGTCCGAAAGCCATCCAGTTGAGTTTCGGAAAATTGAAATACTGGTACTGGATTAACCCAACGCACGCGCCACATTCTGCCGCATTTTCTCGATGCCCTCTTTACAGACAACCCGCGGATCCAYCTTGTAATGCTCGCGACGAAAGAGTTCCAGGGACAACGGGCCAACGTAGCCGATAGCATGCAGATCCCGCAATGCCTGATCCAACGGCAAAATACCATCGCCGGGATACATGCGATCCTTATCCCCCATTTCACCTGGAGGCGGCGAATCCAGCACATCATTCCAATGAAACGACGCGATAAAATCCCCCTGCAGGAACTTGATACCATTAAAACCCGAGCCGCCGTTGTGAAGATGAAACGTGTCGGGAATGATGCAAGCCTGGGGATGATCAGCATCCAGAGCAATCTGGGCAGCCTGACCCAATCGAGTGACCCCTTTGAATATGCTTACAAACTCCATAGCCGGGCAAATATTATAATCGCTAAGTCCAATTTCCAACAGCTCCCGGTATCGCGCCGTAGCCTGTTTCAGATCGAAATTAGCCCGGTCAGGCAAAGGCAGCACAGCAATATGCTTCGACCCTACATCCGCAGCTAATTTCATCCGCGCCCGATTCAAAGGCATCTGCGCACGATATGCATCCTCGTCAACAGGCATCCCATCCCACAGACCGATTACATCAATGACAAACATACCCTTGTCTCGAATTCGACGATCCAGCTCCTTCATATCCCCCCCATCATTTTGATGCTGCTCCAAATCCTGTGTCCACAACTCCATGGCATCAAAACCAGCCTGGGCAGCCGCATCAATCTTCYCCAGAATGGGCGTAGGTCGAATCGTGCTGGTATTCAGACACAACGGCCACGGGCTAGACCCGTTCTGATATTYTCTTGGCAATGAGGGGGTTTCACTGGCWGATGCTCCGGGTACAGAAGTAGCGACTGCTGCGGCAACGGTAGATTTAAGAAAAGTACGTCGTTTCATGGTAACTCCCTGATGTTTTCATCGAATCCACACAATATAACATAGTTGCTCCAGCCATAAAATAGTCTTTCTTTCCCCTCAATTGATACAATGCCCTCTTTATGAAACACACCCAAACGTATACCGTCCGCTTTAGCGAGACAGACCACCGATCCCGGCTCATGCCGCTCGCATTGTACAATTACTTTCAGGACACAGCCATCCACCATAGCGATTCCGCCGGGCTCCCCGGTACAGCATTATACGACCGAGGCTATGCTTGGATGATCCATCATTTATACATGGAAATCGATTCGTATCCCATCCAGGGCGATACCATCCATGTTCAGACTTGGGCCAACAATCTGGCCGGACTCTATGCCGTCCGTGAATGGCTGRMMYRMMMSKRMGMMRSKKMGACMNTCGCSCRGGSTAYYKMMCRRWSSCKGYYYATSSWYGYRSYCRRSMAGSRSMYSRSSMWRMYSCMKYMRYTKTYGRARKWMTRYYMSGKMRAKKTCYCTGAAGAGCGCGCCGTGGATCTGGATTTCACCCGAATGAAGCCTGTGGAGAAGTCAGAAATAAATCGCGCCGTAACCGTGCGTGCCAGCGAAATTGACACCAACCAGCATGCAAACAGCGCCGCATATCTGGATTGGTATCTCGATGCCGTACCCCACGATCTGCTGGATACCCACCTTCCGCAGTCAGTGGAGATAATCTATCGTCAAGAATGCACCCTGGGCGAGCATGTGGATGTAAGAACCTGCGAAAGTGCGAAATCTGATGAAACAATCTCATTCGCCCATAGCAGTCACCGTCATAGCGACGATAAACTACTCACCACCGCGAAAACTGTCTGGCGATCTGCTGAAGCATGAAATATATTAGGTTCGATAATGTGTTTACTTATTCAACTAAAGGAGTAATTATGCAAGCGATAATGGTATGGCTGGTGGCGATGTCCACACCCTGGGCAGCATCGACGGGTGAACATCCCGAAATCAAAAGTCGCGCATTTCATTTCACGTATGAAGCGCAGATGACGGATATTCCAGAGATGTCGGAATCCGTTTTGATGTGGGTGCCTTTACCCGTAACCACAACGCTGCAGACAATCAAGGGCATGAACATCGTATCAAGTCACCCATACAATATCGTCACAGATGAGACCTACGGCAATCGCTTTGTACGCATCGAATTAACCGACACCCAGATTCAGGCCCTCGAAGTTCCACCACATATCACCCTTAATTTCGATGTTGTCCGCAAGGCCATGGTACCCATGTACACCCCGTTCGCCATGCCGAATATTGATCGCAGTAAACTGGACCAATATTTAGCCGATTCCATCCTGGTCGTCTCCACGGGACCCATAGAAGCGGAAGCAGCACGCATCGTAGCGAACGAAACAGACACTCTGAAACAAGCCCAGCTGCTCTACGATAACATCGTTGATACAGTAACGTACGATAAGAGCGGCGATGGCTGGGGGCGTGGAGATTCACTGTATGTCTGCGATGTACGAACAGGAAACTGTACCGATTTCCATTCGTTGTTTATAGGCCAGGCTCGATCACTGAATATTCCAGCCCGATTCATTATGGGTTTCCCAATACCAATTGGACCCAAAGAAGGTGATATATCAGGGTACCATTGTTGGGCGGAATTCTTTCACAATGAACGGGGCTGGCTGCCAGTAGACGCGTCGGAAGCCCAGAAGCACCCGGAAATGCGGGAGGCACTTTTCTGCGGACTTGACGAAAATCGGATACAGTTTACTCAAGGTCGGGATATCGTCCTCCCCATGGCCAAAGGAGGCCCTCTGAACTACGCCATATATCCCTACGCAGAAGTGGACGGTAAAATCCATACTTCTTTTAAAACACGTTTCCATTTCAAGGATGCCGAGTAAATTTGCTACTCTTCTTGTTATGAAACGGTTAGTTTTATTGGGTGGCGGCCACAGCCAAGTAGAAGTATTGCGGCAATGGGTCATGCACCCCCAACCGGACACCGCGCTAACAGTAGTATCCCGCGATCTGCTTGCCCCTTACTCCGGTATGCTTCCCGGATTCATTGCCGGGCATTATCGCTATGAAGACTGCCACATAGATGTTCGCCCCTTAGTTAAGGCCGCTGGTGCGCGGGTTTGTCAGAGCGAAATTGCAGGTCTGGATCTAGATAACGGGAAGATTATCTGCCCTGATCGCCCAGACGTTCCCTTCGATGTTCTATCCATCAACACAGGCAGCCGACCCGATATGGAGGGAATCCCCGGCGTAAAGGAATATGCCCTCGCAGTGAAGCCTGTAGACATCTTCATCCAAGGCTGGGAGCGCATTCTAGCGGAAGCCTTGAGCTCGGAAGGCACGTATCGCCTGCTCATCGTCGGCACAGGTGCAGGCGGAGTGGAACTGGCCCTCACCATGCGCTATCGACTCACCTCCGAAGCGAAAGCACTGGGACAAGATCCCGCCCGCTTTCACCTCAGCGTGATTACCCGGTCCGATGAAATTCTCACCACCCATAATCGCAGCGTTCAACGCCGGGTTCTTCGCGCATTGGAGCATGCCGCTATCAAGGTACACTATCGCGAGACAGTCGTATCCGTGGAACCAACACACCTGACCGTCGAGGAGGGTAAGCGTCACGATTTCGACGCGCTTATCTGGGTAACACAAGCATCTGCACCGGAATGGGTTAAAGCATCTGGGTTGGCAACCGATGATCGAGGTTTCATTTTAGTAAATGACGGTCTCCAGTCTGTTTCTCATCCCAACGTATTCGCTGCAGGCGACGTAGCTACCATGGAGTCCACCCCCCACCCCAAGTCCGGCGTATATGCCGTACGTCAAGGACCGTACTTGGCGGAAAACCTGCGCCATCATCTGCGTAACGAACCGCTCACACCCTTCACCCCTCAAACTCGTTTTCTGAGCCTGATGTGTCTTGGCCCGGAAGAAGCTGTGGCCTCCAAAGGTCCATTCGCCGCTCAGGGACGACTCATGTGGGCGTGGAAAGACTACATCGACCAAAAATTCATGCGTAAATACGAGATGGGTATGTCCCCCATGTCCAACGACGACGTGGGCATGTCCGAAATGTACTGCGGCGGCTGCGGATCCAAAGTCGGTCAAGATGTGTTGAGTCGGGCTTTGAGCAACATCACCCCCTACCCGGCAGAAGGTGTAGTGCGAGGACTGGATCATCCCGACGATGCAGCCGTCATCACCTACCCGCCGGGATCGCAGGTAGTGCATACAGTGGACCATTTCAAGGCGTTTGTCGATGATCCTTATCTCCTCGGACAGGTCACCGCACACCACTGTCTCAGCGATCTCTACGCCATGGGCGCTACGCCTCATAACGCGCTGGCTTCGGTCACCCTTCCCCACGGTCCGGAGATCATGCAGGAAGATATCCTGTCAGACCTGCTCGCCGGGGCGAACCTGGTACTTCGAGCAGAGAACACGGCGTTGGTGGGCGGTCATACCACTGAAGGCGAAGAACTGGTGTTCGGGTTGACCGTAAACGGATATGCCGCACCAGAAGATATTTTGTCCAAGACGGGAATCCAGCCCGGCGATGCACTCATCCTGACCAAACCCTTGGGGACAGGCGTATTGTTCGCCGCAGACATGCGTAAAAAGGCCCAGGCACCCTGGATCGCCCAGGCCATTGCCAGTATGCTGCGCTCCAACCGAGACGCGGCACATGCTTTCCGGGATGCAGATGCCCATGCCGTTACCGATATCACAGGATTCGGCTTGGCAGGTCATTTGCGGGAAATGCTGGCAGGTTCCCAATACGGCGCGGAGATCGAGCTGGATGCCATCCCCCTGCTCGACGGTGCCCTGGCCTGCTCCGAAGCCGCCATCCGCAGCTCCCTCTTCCCCCAGAACCTCAACGCCGAATGCGTCATCGCAAACCGAAACACCGTACCTCCCCACAAAGCCTACCCCCTCCTCTTCGATCCCCAAACCTCCGGAGGACTCCTGGCATCCGTCCCCGGCGACACCGCCGAAGCCGTCGCAAAAGCAGTCGGAGGCTGGATCATAGGCCGAGTTTCTGATGACCCGAACCTGTCAGGTAAATTCAACCTGCGCCAATAGTTTTTCATAAACCTGAGACGGAAAGACCAGTCTCGGGGTGAGGAGATTGCCGCACTTCGCTACGCTTCGTTCGCAATGACACCGTTTTTTGTGTCATTGTGCTGATACCGCAGATGTTCTGCTCTCAAGCGTCCGGACACCAATCCGCTCGTGCGACAGACCCGTAGGGACGGTTCGCGAACCGCCCGTCAAGGCTTCCCATTTTCAATCAATACAGTTTCAAATATGATTCAGCCTATTCCCCCATTGAGGGGGGATCAAGGGGGGTGTTTTGTGGCAAAGCCATTGCGCTAACGAAATTGAATTTTTTGGATCAAGGCTATTAAAGGATTTTGATGAATTTTTCCTTCCGGATCAATACCGACAAACTCCAATACTTCGTACCAATTGACCGCTAAACCCCAGAGATTTGCTATTGGCAATCGGGCGTTTTCGAACACGATTACTCTCTTCTTATATCTCCAATTGTTGTCGATATATTCGAAATTATTCCATGAGAAAGACTCGATTCGTTTCCCATTTCTATGTAACTCCAGATGCTCACGAGTAGCTACCAGTGAAATATGCTGCATTCTAAACCCTACCTTAAATAAATAGCTGATAAAGAATAATACACCCGCGAAACAGAAAAGTCCGGCAACGACATTGAGCAAATCCCATTCTGGAAGCCAATCTTCATCCGAAAAGCCCAATACGTACATAAAATCAATCGCTAAATCCAGAACAAGTAATCCAAGCACAAGAAAAGCCGAACCAAGCGCGGCATAAGAGATAGAAATCGATATCAAGATACCACGTGTAACCCAATACCGAAACGTACTGTATGCAATTACCATACTTTTCCCGTCCGGACTGATCTGAGCATCCTTCAACGTATTCTCCTGTCTCTAAATATACACCGCATTCTCGGAATAATTCACCATATCTACAAACCGGGTCATGGGCGTCTCGGGGCTTTTCAACAGCACCGTCTCGCCCATGTTTAATTATACTCATGGGCGAGACGCTCATGACCCGACATATAGATATATCAACCGCCTAAGTTGTGGCAGGGGTTCCTAACCCAGCCACCATCCTGACCCGAAGGGGCTCCACCTCCCCGCTGTGCAGGGGTTCCTGACCCAACCACCTACATGACCAGAAGGGGCACCAACAACCCCTACTAATCCTTACATCCCTGTTGCACCACTCCCCAGCTCCATCTCCTTCCCCACCGAGCTGCTCCAAGTACCCCTGTGCGAAACAATAGGTCACAAAAACGTACAGGTGTGTGAAACGCCCGTTTTTATTGACTTCCGCTGTGGCAGAGACTTCCATGAGAAGGTCATGTCAAATTTATTAACTGCCGTGGCAGTTATTCCGTTGCTTCCCGGTTTTTCACCTATTTTATTGTTGATTGTTTTTTCGTT
>NVWG01000190.1 GCA_002746185.1 Candidatus Hydrogenedentota bacterium | reverse complement strand
ATTCGAAAATACCAACAGGAACCAAATATTATCGAATCGCTTACGCCAGTAGTGCCTTAACCACTTTTCCGTGGACGTCGGTGATGCGGAATTGGCGGCCTTTGTAGGGGAAGGTGAGGCGTTCGTGGTCGATGCCGAGAAGGTGGAGCAGGGTGGCGTGGAAATCGTGGACGTGGACACCGTTCTCGACGATGTTGTAGCCGAATTCGTCGGTGACGCCGTAGGTGGTTCCGGCTTTTACACCGCCGCCTGCCATCCACACGGTGAAGCAGCGGGGATGGTGATCGCGGCCGTAATCGGTTTCGGTGAGGGTGCCTTGGGAGTAGTTGGTGCGTCCGAATTCTCCGCCCCACACCACCAGCGTTTCCTCCAGCAGGCCGCGCTGTTTCAGGTCGCGGATAAGCGCGGCGGTGGGCTGGTCGGTTTCGGTGCATTGGGTCTTGATGGCTTTGGGCAGGCCGCCGTGCTGGTCCCAGCCGCGATGAAATAGTTGTACGCATCGCACGTCCCGCTCGATGAGTCGGCGCGCCAGCAGACAGTTGGCGGCATAGGAACCGGGATCGTGAACGTCGGGTCCGTAGGCTTCCATGAGCATCCCTGGTTCATCGCTGAAGTCCGTTACTTCCGGCACGGAGGTCTGCATACGAAACGCCATTTCATATTGGGCAATGCGGGCATCCATGGCATTTCCGGCATCGGACTGGAGTGAATGCAAATCGGCCAATTTGTCCAACAGCATGCGCCGGGATTCCGCGCCGATGCCCCCGGGATTATTCAGATATAGCACGGGGTCGGCACCGGACCGGAATTGCACGCCCTGATGTTCGGAGGGCAAAAATCCGCTGCCCCACAGTCGGGAATAGAGGGGTTGGCCGCCTTTGCCTTTGGTGACCAGGGCTACGTAGGCCGGGAGGTTGTCGTTTTCCGTGCCGAGACCGTAGCTGAGCCAGGAGCCCAGGGATGGACGGCCGGCAATTTGCGATCCGGTCTGGAAAAAGGTGATGGCCGGGTCATGGTTGATGGCTTCGGTGTACATGGATTTAATGATGCACAGTTCGTCTACAATTTTGGCGGTGTGGGGCATGAGATCGCTGACCCATGCGCCGCTCTCGCCGTGCTGTTGGAAATCAAAGATGGACCCGGCCATGGGAAGCGAGGACTGATGGGCCGACATGCCCGTAAGGCGTTGACCTTGCCGCACGGAATCGGGCAGTTCTTCGCCGTTCCGTTTGTTGAGCATGGGCTTGTAGTCAAAGAGATCGAGTTGGGACGGGCCGCCGCTCTGGAACAGATAGATGATGCGTTTCGCTCTGGGCGCAAAGTGGGGAGCCTTGAAGGTTGTCGCGGATGCTGTATCGGTGCCGACCAGTTGAGCCAAAGCGATTCCGCCCATGCCGAGACCCACCCGGTTCAGGAAATCCCTGCGGCTCAAGCCGTCCACGGCCCAGGGCCCAGTACACAACGTATCGTTTGGATCGTGTTGGTTCATCGTTTCACCTGAAATTCGTCGTGATTCATTATAGCCTGAGTCAGGGCCGTCATGGCGGCGGCATCGACCGGGTCAAGCGACTTCTCTGTAGGGTGTTCACCTACAGCTAAATAGGCTTGAGCCTGATCGGGATGCTCCGAAAACCAGCCCTGCTGTTCGTCCAATGCCTCCATGAGAATATCCAATTCGGCTTGGGTTGGATTACGGGTTATCAGTGCCCGGAATATATAGGTTGATGCGGATTCCCTGTCCTTGTGATCCAGCAAAGCCCGTTCAGCCAATACTCGGGACGCTTCCACATATTGAGGATCGTTGAGCAGCACCAGCGCTTGCAGGGGCGTGATAGTGCTTTCACGACGGGCTATACAGACTTCCCGACTGGTAGCGTCGAAGGTCAACATGGATGGCGGCGGCACGGTGCGCTTGATGAAGGTATACATGCTTCGGCGRTATAAYGCATCRCCYTTGYCTTGKGTATAGGTGGTGCTGCTGGAGTCTTTCCAGAGGCCGTCGGGCTGATAGGGCTTCACGCTGGGGCCTCCGATGGCAGGGGTTAATAAACCTGATGCCGCGAGAGCGGTATCCCTGATTTCTTCCGCAGACCGACGATACCGGGGGCCGCGCGCCAGTAACGTGTTCTCCGGATCAAGCTCTATCAGAGCCGGGGTTGTTTYGGAGGATTGACGGTACGTGGAGGACAGTACAAAACGGCGCAGCATGGCCTTGGTGTCCCAGCCCGAATCTATAAAGGTCCAGGCCAGATGATCCAGCAGTTCCGGGTGACTGGGTACGCTGCCTTGAATGCCGAAATCTTCCGGCGTGGGTACCAGACCTGTTCCGAAGCATTGCTGCCATAATCGATTCACCGCTACCCGCGCTGTAAGGGGATGATCCGGTGCTACAAGCCATTGCGCCAGGCCCAGGCGATTTTTCGGGGATGAGGACGGAAACGGAGGGAGAGGAGTGGGGGTATCGGGACTAACGGGTTCTCCTTTGAGATTATATTCGCCCCGCTCCAGAATATGCGCAGGACGGCGTTCTGCCATTTCGTCCATGACCATAATAAGGGGCAGGTCTTCAACGAAGTGGGCTACATTTTTTCGTTTGGTAAAAACTTTTGATCGGTGCCTGGCGATACTCGTATCAATTCGCTGAACATAGTAGTCTCGCAGTAGTGCTGACTCGGGATTTCGCCCTCGCTCCTGCGCAAGGGTCTCCTTCAATGTCTGCCCCGCGTAAATAGCATTGGCTTCCAATGCTGTCAATCGATAATCGTATACTTGAAATTCATCCAGGCTCGCATGTTTCAGACCTACATCGCGAAACCGGGTGCCTAATTGCAGCGGCGGGTTCATATCTTCCCGTTTATAAAACAGTGTCTTGTTCAAATGGTCTCGGATGATGGTAACCGGCACGGATAACCCGTTGATAAATAGTTGGATGCCCGATGCCCGACTCGATCCGTCATAGGTTGCCGTCACATGCGTCCAGGTATCCAGGGGAATCGGCTCAACAGACTGTATGCGTATAGCGTTGCCGGGCCAGAAGTGGTTGAGCCCGAAAACTACATGTCCATTTTTCAGAAGGATTTCGTATCCGCGACTGGCGGCATCAATTTCTGCATGACTGCGATGAGCGACGACGCGATGGGGGGCGTATTCATCAATGTTAAGCCAAAGGGCAATGGAAAAAGGATCGTAGCGATCAAACCGGGCGGTGTCGTTCAACGAAACAGATGTTTCTCCATCGAATCGCAAGGCTTGTCCATGAATACCCCTTTCAAGTGTGTATTCGCTGCTTACCCGGGCGGTTGGTTTAGAGTCTCCTTCGTTTACAATCTTTCGATCTTTGGGTTCCTCATTAAAGGTTAGATGAACAATAGGAGCCAGGGCTGGTATAAGTTTGTCTGAAGATTGTATCCAATGGGTAAACCGCTTATTCGTTTTTGCCTGTTCCTTTTGTAATTTCACTTCGGTTTTCGCTAATGAACGTGACTGACGATGGAGTTTCTTTTCTTCTCGATCTTTGAAGAGAATACGGGCGGGGGGAGAAATGGCATCGGTAAAATGGGAGTACATACCGGATTCATCGATATTATTGAAGAACGAGAAGAATTGGAAATATTCCTTTTGTGAAATGGGATCGAACTTGTGGTCATGACACCGTGCGCACTCCAGGGTCAGCCCCAGAAACGCCGTGCCGAAAGTCTGCGTTCGGTCCGCAGCATATTCCACTCGATATTCTTCTTCGATGCTCCCGCCTTCGTTGGTCTGCCGATGCAGTCGATTRAATGCSGTRGCCAATAYCTGGTCTTGAGTYGGYTYCGGCAGCAGATCGCCTGCCARCTGATCGATAATAAACTGATCRTAGGGGAGGTTGTCGTTGAAAGCCTGAATCACCCAATCCCGCCAAGGCCATACCTTGTTTTCTACGTCGGCCTGATACCCGTAGGTGTCGGCATATCGCGCCACGTCCAACCACAATACCGCCATGTGTTCCCCGTACTGAGGTGCTGCAAGAAGACGGTCAACAACTTTCTCATAAGCTCTGGGCGATCGATCTTTCAAGAAAGAATCTACCTCCTTCACCGAGGGCGGCAGTCCTGTCAGGTCGAAGTAAACGCGGCGTAACCATGTTTCTTTATTCGTTTCAGACGACGGATTCAGTTCTTCTTCCTGAAGTCGTTGAAGAATAAAGGCATCCAGGGGATCGCGAATCCACTYCGTCTCATCCACTGGTTCAGGGATCGATACATTTTGTATCGTCTCGAAAGACCAATGAGATCGAGATTCAGCTCCCGCATCAATCCAGTCTATGAGCAGTTGTATTTGAGTTTCGGTAAGTGTTTTCTTGGATTTCGGCGGCGGCATGATATCGCCGGAATCATCGGTTAGAATTCGATCCACCAGAAGGCTGTCSGTGGAATCTCCAGGGGTTACCGCGCCRTAATCTATRGCTTCCRSCATRATGTCGAAGCGCARGTCGGATTTTCGTGTGTTCTCGTCCGGGCCATGRCAGGCATAGCAATTTTCAGCCAGAATGGGCTGGATATCCCGGATGAAATCGGGACTGGGATCGGCCGCATAGGATATGCCGGACAACAAAGTCGTCGTCAGTAATATGAAAAGCCACTGATGCTTCAAACCTGCTCGCTCCAAGTCCTTGTAGTATTGCCAAGCTATAGATTAGGCTACAACTGCCCTAATTCGCAAGCATCAGAAAATCGGAGGCCATACAAGCATGAACCTTTTATCGCTCAAGCCCAATCTACTCGGAATAATCGCGCTGTGCGGGATGATCGGCCTGTCGCAATCCGGCTGGACACAGGCCCCATCTGGAAAATCGCCCAACTTCGCTCGGAATAAGACCGAAGCTAAAGCCCCCATCCGCCAGGAAAGCTCGGAAGGTATCCGCCATTCGTTTCTCATGACAGGAAGCACCACGTCGGTCTTATACGATGAAGACAGCAATGTGGTATGGGAGGTGAAGGGATATTCCCGCGATGGATATGTGCTGGAGAACGGCAATATTCTGATTTCTACGGGTAAGGCGGCGCGGGAGTATCGGAAGGGTACGAAGGAAATTATCTGGGAATATAATCTTTCTGCGGAGAATGAAGAAGTGGGGACGGTACAGCGTCTACCCAATGGCAGCACGATGCTGGTGGAGCTGGGAGTGAATCCGCGCATTCTGGAGGTGGCACAGGACGGTACCATTGAGGTGGAAGTAAAATTACAGCCGGAGACAGATAATAATCACATGCAGACCCGCATGGCACGGAAACGGGCGAACGGAAATTATCTGGTACCTCACCTGCTGGCGTTCAAGATTAAGGAGTACACGCCCACGGGCGAAGTGGTGCGGGTAATCCCCACAGACTTACCGGAGCTGGGTGGTCGGGAAGTTAATAATTGGCCGTTTACCGTCATCGAATTGGATAACGGGAACATTTTGGCGAACCTGACGCACGGTCACAAGACAGTCGAATTCGATCTACAGGGCAAGGTGGTGTGGCGAGTGGATAATTCTCATGTGGATGGGCAATTCGCCGACCCATGTGGGGGGCAGCGATTACCCAATGGCAATACGGTGATTGGGGCGTATGCAGCCAAGGCAGTGGATAAACCCAAAGTGTTTGAAGTGACACGGGACAAGAAAGTGGTGTGGGAGTTTTTCCATCCCACCGCCAATGCCCATGAAATTCATATCATTACGACGAATGGGAAGCGGGTTGACCCGGTGATGCGATAGGAGTTTTGAATCATGAATTGTATTTGTTCACATCAAGTTGTAGGTAAGATTGATCTTGAGTCAAAGGGCAGATATGCAGTTGTACAAGAAGATGACTATCTAGAATTTTTATCAGCTGAAATGAAAGTGATAAACGAAGATGATGAACAAAAAAAGAATGAATTCATTTTGCTAGCTTCGGATTATGTTGGCTCTCTTGTAAAATGCCCCAATTGCGAAAGATTGATACTTTTTCCTCCCCATGGAGATGCCGTAGAATTTTATAAGAAAGATAATGATCCAAGACAATAACCGCATGGGCAAGATAATATGAAAGTGTGGCGAATAGGTTTTTGGAGACCCGTTCCGGGTCGGGGTGGTGCCTGGGTCGGGAGATAAGATGAGAAGGTCGGCTCCGGCGGAGTTGCTAAGATAGCACTCCATTGGAGTTTGGAAATCCATAGTGGATAACGTCCAA
>NVWG01000012.1 GCA_002746185.1 Candidatus Hydrogenedentota bacterium | reverse complement strand
TTGGACGTTATCCACTATGGATTTCCAAACTCCAATGGAGTGCTATCTTAGCAACTCCGCCGGAGCCGACCTTCTCATCTTATCTCCCGACCCAGGCACTGGCCTCATAAACCGTACGGCAGTACCCCGGAACGAGTCTCCATGCTCCTGCAAAGAACCAAACCGCTTTTATCCACAGATTTCACAGATGTACACAGATTTTTTTAACCACAGATTTCGGGAATTCAGGAAATTAAAACCACTACAAATCAAAAATGTATATTTCTATTTAATCAAAAAACTACATATCCCAATCAGTGTAAATCGGTGCAATCTGTGGTTGAAAAAGCAGTGACAAATAAGAAAATCATCCACATAGTTTCACCCAATAATACATCCTTATCCAGAAATATTTAAGTTAATTCCCAAAATTACCTGAATCTGCGGATAAAAGAGGGGTTAACTTAAAATAAAAATGGCGGAGGTGGATGGGAATCGAACCCACCAACCGCGCTTTCACACGGCTCACTGGTTTTGAAGACCAGGAGGGCCACCAGGCCCCGTTCACCTCCGCGAAGGAATAGGATTTACGCGTTTTTATTATGTATCAGTGCAGCGCATGGACTATTTCTCAATAATGATCTCGTCCCGCAGCGTACCTTCCAGATCGTAGGCACGGTAGACCAGACGGTTACCTGAAATTTGAATATCCAGGGTTTGGTAGGTGGACACATTGGTCATGCCGAAGGCTTTGTAGTCCAGGTCGCCTTGGTCGTAATACTTGGTGCCGGAGACGGACACGATATACACCGTTCCCTCAGCAGGTGTATCCATGGGCTTTTCCCCTTTCATGGGATAGGTACGCAGGTAGGCATGGTCGTGACCCTGCAGCGCCATGTCCACATGATACTTGTCGAACACACCCGTCCACGCCTTGCGGATATGCGGATTGTCCCGGGAAGGACTGGAGGAATATGCCGGATGATGGTAGATGAGGAATTTCCAGGTGGCGGTGGTATTGGCCAACTGTTCTTCCAGCCATTCGGTCTGATCGTCTATATTTCTGTTGGTATCCAACACAATGAACAAGGCGTTGCTGTACTCGAAACTGTATGCCTTCTCCCCCACCGGACTACTCTCGGGCAGGGTAAACATCTCTTCATACATTTTAGAATTGCCGCCGTGGTACTCGTGATTCCCCAAGGCAGGCACCAGTTGTTTACGATCAAATACCCCTTCGGCATTCTCGAAATAGGTATCCCAATCGTTCCGATCCGCCCCGCGATTCACTAAATCCCCAGCCATGATATAAAAAGCCACGTCCGGCTCGGCCACCAGCGATTTCTGAACCAGCGATCCCCAACGCTCCAACCCGTTTTGAGCATCGCCCATATAAATAAAGCTGAAAGGCTCTATACGATCCGGTGCTGTAGTAAATGTTCGTGTGCCAGTGAGAATGCCGTCTCGGGCATCCCCAACAGCGTATACATAACTGGTGTGAGGCTCCAGATCGCGTAGCACCGCCGTGTGACGATGTACCACCGGGTCGTTGGCAATTCGCAGGGTGTTCATCGCTACGGTGACAGCGTCAACATACTCCGGCGTGCCGGGATTAAAATTACGGAATTCCGATTCCTTCATATACGCCACTACACCAGTCGTAGCGGCAGCAGAGGTGCGCCACTGAATGGTCTGAGTAGTCTTGGGGTCATCAGACCAGGTCAGCACAATGTGATCCGGTTCATCGCTGGCAGGATACGGTGTCAGGCGAAACAGATCCACCACCTGGCAATCATTGGTACGCGTATCGATTCCTTTGATGAGAGCAAGACCGTCCAATTCATCCGGCAAATCCCTGACCTTCGTGTCCTGATCGGTATACGGCGATACACGTATAGCCAGTGTATCCAGTGTGTGTTGGCCGGGATAAATATCCGTAACCTCCAGAGGTGTACCGGAATCCACAGGCTTCAATGTCACGAAATAGTGCTCCCCGGCACCGGACAAACTGTTTGCCCCCAGGCCAATATGGCCCGCTTCAAATGTTTTCTGCCACACCTGGAACATACGGCGATCTACGCGCACTTCCATGTCCGTCTTGGTAAAGTTACGATCTCGAAGCCAAAACATTTCGGATTCAAGACGTACCTCACTGATAACGGAAAGAACCACCGGTGTATTCACTTCGAAGGTAAGGTAAACCGTAGACAACGCTTCACGTTCTTCCGCAGTGATGAAGCTGAGTACATCGTCAAACTTCATGGAAATCAACTCTTCCGATGGAATAGTATCGCGAAGTCGGTGCTGAATACCGGAAACCACATCGTGAATGGAGGGCAACCCGTCTACATGGGCATTCGCCAATCTCGGCAGCAGCATCGGCAGGATCAACACTGCAACGAGGAAACACTTAAATAAAGCGGTGTGGGATTTCAACGACATTTTCAAACTCCAGTTTGTGTAGGCCATCTATTCAGTCAAAGATGATAACATTATTGTATGTGTAAAATGTTCATTTTACCGTACCACTCGGCCATCATCCCGGCGAAGGGTAATCCCCTTACGATCCAGGCACTCCAAAAGCGGTATAAGATATTTACGGGTCGTTTCCAGCACATCCCGGGCTTCTGCTGGAGTGAAACACGCGCCATCAGGGAATTTCTCACGCAGTAAATACCGGGCAGCGTCCAATGAATCGCTATGGAAAACGATGGTGCTGGCTGGAGTGCGCGGTTTATTTGCTACATAGGTGGATATCAAAACTCCCTGATCCACCAAAAGGCGATGGATTCGCATGCGCTGTTTATCATTTTTTAACACATCCACTATTCCGGGAGGTTGGAATTTTCCGTCACGAAACGCAGCCTCGATCTCCGATGCAGCAATTTGATCCGCTTCACTCAGAGAACCTTCCGGGGTGAAGTCAGTTAAATGGTATAACCCGTCAGTCTGTGTTATCCGTTTGGATTTAATTAAGGAATTCAACACATACCCAACCAGCTCCTCTGGAATTCCTCGTGATAAAAGGTTCGCCAATGGCTCCAGTGCCAATCCTCGAACAGTGGAATCGGCTTTGTGGGTATCCTTTAAAACCTCCTCGATCTGCGACTCTATTCGCTCCACGGTTTCAGGTAGAGCGGTTTTATTGGATCCAACACGAGGCCATCCGCGTTGATTCAGAATGGAATCCAGTTCTGTCTTGGGATATCGATAGATCCGTGAGAACTGAACGATATCAACCAGAGAGGCGCGTTTCATGGCGGACTCCAAAAGAGCCTCTCCATCTCCAGTGTGAAGCGTCTCCAGCCACGCCAGCGTATCGTCAGAGCGATTGCGCTTGAATCGCGTATCCTCAACTCCCAACAGCGTTCCGCCCCCAATAGTGACCATGGGCGAGTATGCACGCAGTATAAACTTCTCCCGAAAAAGCATGGGAGYAGCCTCATCAAGTTGTATCTGGGCGCATACCGCATCGCCTGGCTCCAAAGTATCTCTATCGAGAAAATGCATACGCCCGAAAATTTCCTGGGTACCGTAAAGTACACGTACCACTTGACGATGTTTTAGAGGTGCTTCAGCTTCATCCAATAATCGAAGATGGACAGACAAGAACCGCCCTGTTTGGAGTGATCCGGGGGTTGCAAGGAAATCACCACGTCGAATGGCCTGTTTCTCCACACCACGAAGATTCACAGCG
Source organism: Candidatus Hydrogenedentota bacterium (assembly GCA_002746185.1). Lineage (GTDB taxonomy): Bacteria > Hydrogenedentota > Hydrogenedentia > Hydrogenedentales. The sequence continues at coordinate 44,133 of NVWG01000012.1, read as the reverse complement.
GTGCGATGTCCCGGCAAGACCTGTGGAACGAATTCATTGTGGGCCTGGAGTTCCCGGACTTGGGCGCGCAGGTTGCCGGGAAACATTTCTATTTCATCGTCCACATGCAATGTGCCGCGTTGAAGTGTGCCCGTTACCACCGTTCCAAAACCGGAAATGGAGAACACACGATCTACGGGTAAGCAGGGAAATCCCTCATCCTGAAGAGGTGGAATATGTACAAGCAGATGATCGAGRGTATCCTTTAATTCTTCCAGGCCTTCACCTGTTTTTGTCGATGTATGAATGAATGGGGCTTCATCCAGGAAGGTTCCCTCAAGCCAGTCACGCAGTTCCGCTTCAGCCAGCTCCCGCATCTCCGGATCGGTAGCGGTATCGCACTTGGTAATGACGGCAATTCCGTGCTCGATGCCCAGCAGCTCCGCGATGCGCAGGTGCTCCACGGTCTGAGGCTTGACCCCCTCGTTCACATCAAGCACAAGCAGTACAGCGCGAATCCCCGTCGCGCCAGCTACCATGGTGCGGATGAACTTTTCGTGACCCGGTGCATCGACGATGCCGATCTGACCGTGAGGTAATTCGAGTGATGCGTAGCCTAGAGCGATAGAAATCCCCCGCTCTTTTTCTTCTTTCAATCGGTCTGTGTCCACACCAGTGAGGGCTTTAACCAGCGATGTTTTGCCGTGATCCACATGCCCCAACACACCCAACGTGAAATAATTCATGGATGAAGCTGTCTCAGTCGTTCAACAATGAGCGGCAAATCCTGTTGAAAAAGAGTACGTGCGTTGAGTAGGAAAGAGCCATCGGAAATACGCCCCACAACGGCCGGGTCGCCAGTGCGTAGGGCCTCTGCCAGGGCATCGGGTGAGAAGTTTTCAGAATGGAGAGCTACTGCGCAAGATGGTAGTGTTTCATCAGGCAAGGCTCCGCCTCCTGAATACGCATTGTCTTCCACGATAGTTGCGGTTATGCCAGACAATGATTTCAATTCGGAAACAAGCTGCTCTGCGAGTCTCTGTATATCTTCAATATCGGTAGAGAGCATAAACAGAATAGGAACTGTTTGAGTAAGAGTATCTTCATTCAGGTAGAGCCGCAGCGTGGATTCCAGAGCGGCTAAAGTGAGTTTATCCATACGCAGGGCACGGAGCAGCGGATTGCGCTTCATGGTATCCAGTAGATCGGCTCGGCCTAATATCAGACCCGCTTGTGGTCCTCCGAGAAGCTTATCACCGCTGAACGTCACAATATCCACACCGCTCTTGATAACTTGCGATACCGTAGGTTCTCCGGGTAGACCGTAATTGGACAGATCAATCAGGGAGCCACTGCCCAGGTCTTCCACCATGAGGATATTCTTCTCTTTGGCCAGCGCGACAAGTTCTTCCCGCGATGCTTCCTCGGTGAATCCCACGACTTTAAAGTTACTGGGGTGAACTTTCAGGAGCATACGTGTTTTATCGGACAGAGCATTGCGGAAATCGCCAACCCGGGTTTTGTTGGTAGTGCCTACTTCCACCAGATCGGCCTCGCTCCGTTCTACTACTTCGGGTATTCGGAATGAGCCGCCAATTTCGATGAGTTCGCCTCGGGATGTAACTACTTCCCCGTCTTTGGCAAGGGTATTCACCGCAAGCATGACAGCAGCGGCGTTATTGTTCACCACCAGCGCCGCCTCGGCCCCGGTCAATTCTTTGAGAATGCTTTCTACATGATCGTATCTGGAACCCCGCTTACCGGATTCCAGATTCAATTCGAGATTAGAATACCCACTGGCGGTATCATGAATTGCTTGCAACGCGGAGTTGGCTAAAGGGGCGCGGCCCAAGTTGGTATGCAGGATGATGCCCGTCCCGTTAATTACACGTCGGAGACTGGGGGCTAGATATGATTCGAGACGGGCTCTGATACTATCCCAATGGACAATAGGTTCCAAGGTATCGGCGGTGGGGTGAAAAATATTTGCACGAAGAGTTTCGATTTCCTCTTGGACAGCCCTTTTCACAAGAGTGCGCGAGTAGGTATCCAGAAGAAGAGCTGCTTCCTTACTAGCGAGAAGAGCATCCATTTTGGGCAAGCGCATCAATAATTTTTGTTGGGATTCGTCCACAATTTATTCCAATACCGGGGTATCCGGGAAAGGAGTATCATAGAGGAGACGCGAAATTGAATCAAAAGATACTTGAAAGGAATAAATCAATCTAAAACCAAAGTCGAATTCCTGTAACCACTGAAAAAAGCTCGTCCTGGTCTCCTTCGTCCCTGGATAGCTGTGAAGTTTTTCCGTATTGACGCAGCCAGTTGATACCAATGTACGGGGCAAATTCACGTCGAAATTCATAGCGGAGGCGTAACCCCAATTCTACGTATCCCAGACCTTCGCCCACACCAAAATCTTTTGCTGTTCGAGAGGCGATTTCGGTCTCCAATCTCGGCTGTAGAATAAGCTTTTGTGTTATGAGTATATCGTAGGTTGCGGTCAGCCTTGCCGAAATATCGCCGTCTTGGCTGATGAACAAGGTTGGCTCCACTTCAAACATGTATGGTGCTAATCCTTGAAAACCTATGACCGCCAGGAGTCGATTGGGATCGGAGTCCGAACCCCAAACTTGATCAATGCGAATACCCGCTTGAAAATCCCAGAACGAAGCGATCATGCGACTATAAAGCAATTGGAGTTCTGTTTCGCCGCCTGAACCGCCCCCAGATTCAATTTCGCCTTCTGTCTTGAACCAGAATCGATTGTAATCACCGCCATACCAGCCTTGGGCATCCCACACAAAAGTGTCATTGCCCTCATTGAATCTATACTCGAGCTGTTCAAGTATCAGTGTTCCAAATTTCAACTCCGATTCAGGCTCGGGCCAGTCGCTTTTGTCCACGACCTSGTTCTCSWWAKTYARWGTWRGYTTTTGATYGGTWTCGGTTGAATGCGTGTCATGTTGKGCRAAACTCGAAWAACATAMYATCCCKATGRACCCGAATATGGATAGAATGATTTTTCGTTTGTGGTGCTGCATAACTAGAATTCCCTTTCGTCAGGTTACCGATACAACGCGAAACATACCCATGGCCAGGTGATACATAATATGACAATGAAACGCCCACTCCCCTGGTGCATCAGCCGTAATGTCCAATGAGATTCGCTCGGCTGGCTTGAGGTTTATTGTGTGTTTCTTAGGATTGTACATACCGAATCCGTTGTCCAGCTCCATCCRCATGCCGTGGAGATGAATAGGATGATTCATCATCGTGTCGTTTACCAGGGTTAAACGTAACCTCTCCCCAAGATGGAATTGGACAGGCCCGTCGACTTCCGAATATTTTTTCCCGTCGAACGACCACATGTATCGTTCCATATTTCCCGTCAGATGGAGTTCAATCGTGCGCCCCGGCTTTCGCATATCGCTATTGGGACGAATACCTTTGAGATCGCTGTAGACCAGTACGCGCCGCCCGTTATCTTTCAGTCCGAAACCCGGTTCGTCCAGCATACTTTTTGTCATCATGGGAATGGATGCGTTGCCCGGACCATGATCATCCGGTCCGTGCGGGACTGGCTCGCTATTCATCGTCCACTTGGAATTCATATCCGGCATATCATCCATATTTTCATGAGGGGCAGCACCCGCGCTGTCTGATGCCGTTGCAGCTGCGTCTTCCATTTTCATGGGACCATCCATCTTCATATCTGGAGAGGCATCGTCCATTTTCTCCATCTCTGCCATATCCCCCATGCCCATATCCGCCATGGTAAGAAGGGGTCTCTTGCGGCGTTCGGGAATCTCGGCGCTCATCCCCAATCGCGGTGCCAAGGTTCCGCGTGCAAAACCGCTCCGATCAATAGCCTCTGCATAGACGGTGTAAGCACGATCTTCTTCCGGCTCCACAATAACGTCATACGTTTCTGCAATAGCAATCCGAAATTCATCAACGGGAACGGGTTTCACATCTTGACCGTCCGCCGCAATCACGGTCATTTTSAGGCCGGGTATACGYACRTCRAAATAACTGGCGGCAGCGGCATTGATAAACCGTARTCGTAYCTTTTCGCCMGGCTTRAACAGMCCCGTCCAATTGGTTTCCGGCCCGGCTCCATTCATGATATACGTGTAGGTATGCCCGGTAATATCGGATATATCGGTGGGATCCATCCGCATGCGATTCCATCGTCTTCGATCCGAAATGGTGTCTTTTAGGCCTGAATTGGAGACATCGTGAAAAAAGTTTTTCATGGTGCGTCGTTGATAGTTATAGTACCCCGGATTCTTTTTCAGTTTGGCGAGAATTTTATAGGGACTCTCAAATGTCCAGTCTCCTAAAACGATGACATGTTCGCGATCATACGAGACCGGTTCAGGACCAGCCGGATCGATCACCAAGGGACCATACACACCCAATTGTTCCTGAAGCCCGGAATGGCTGTGATACCAATAGGTGCCGCTTTGTGTGATTGGGAATTTATAAACAAACGTTTCTTCCGGCTTTATTCCGGCGAAGCTGATTCCCGGCACGCCGTCCATCGGAGCGGGCAGAATGATCCCGTGCCAATGAATTGATGTGTCTTCCTGAAGTTTGTTGGTAACGCGAAGCGTAACGTCCTCGCCTTCCCGCAGACGTATCAGCGGTCCAGGTATCGTCCCATTGATGGTGGTTACGGTAGTTTCACGCCCTTCTATTTCGAGAATACGATCCTCTATTGCCAAATCGATGGGGGAAATAGACGATTGTAGATTAGATATGGGCTGCTGCCCTACAGTTTCCGTCGCGTAAGCTGGCATTAAAGACTGAAAAGAAGCCAAYGCWCCCAGAGCGGTTGACTGCTCCAGAAAACGCCTTCGAGWTATKGAATTGTTTTTTTTCATTNAGATGCTCCGCTTTACGATATTAAACTTAGGTTTCTTCAGTCGACTGATTTAAAAAAAAACATTAAAAATGTGAACTCTATTCCAAAATTGATCCCAAAACCTATTTATAATTATACTCACCACAATACCACTAAAGGAGTTCCTCATGTCCGAATATTCCACACTGACCCTTGAATACCCGGAAGAGCAAGTAGCTCTTATGACATTCAATCGCCCCGATAGGCTTAATGCCATTACCTGGGAAATGGTGGAGGAAATTCATGCTGTACTTACCCGCATGGAGGAAGAACCGAATACCCGGGTCCTGATTATGACAGGTGCGGGGCGAGGGTTTTGTTCCGGAACGGATTTAAAGGCGGACCGTGACACCAGTGAGCCATTAACACCGAATGTGTCCGCGCAATCCCGTCGACAGCGTAGAATCGCCGATATCCCTATTCACATGCGTAAGATTCCGCAGCCTATTATCGCAGCCGTAAACGGTGTGGCGGCTGGAGGAGGATTTTCCTTTGCCATGGCATGTGATGTGCGCGTAGCTTCCAAGAGTGCCCGATTCATCGCCTCGTATATTAATATTGGCCTTGGAGCAGGAGAAATCGGGAGCAGTTACTTTCTACCGCGTTTGGTGGGAGTGTCTCGAGCTTCAGAGATTTTGTATACAGGTCGGGATGTGTGGGGTGAAGAAGCAGAACGAATTGGGCTGGTATCCAAAATGGTGGAAGATGGTGAGGCGTTGAATGCGGCACTGGAAGTAGCCCATGCGATGCTGGGGAAAAGTCCGTTTGGGTTGCGCATGACCAAGGAGGTGCTGAATCACAGTATTGATGCCCCCACGTTGGAGGCAGCTATTTACATGGAAAATCGTACGCAGACCTTGGCTGTGCTGACAGACGATTTCCAGGAAGCGGTAAAGGCGTTCCAGGGAAAACGGCCGCCGAACTTCTCTAAAGAAGGATAATCTAAATCATAATTAGCGCATTTTGGTAATTACGAATAGTCCACCAATCCCAAAGACCCCAAATAAAATTGCCAAGCCGACACGATCTGCTGCTGGAATAGCTAACGCATCCAGATTCCCATAAGCTCCTTCCACCACACCCAGATATTTGGGTGCGGAAAGGTAGGATTGATCGGTCCACTCCAGTAAACCCCATGAACCGAATTTTGTGTAGGAACCCATCAACGTGAAGGCCATAAACAAGCCGCCGCCGTCCGTTTTCCAGTCTTCCAGATAGGTACGGTAAAACTCCTGCATTCGAGGATGACGGTTCGCTTCAATAAATTTGGCGGTGATAACAGCATTGTCTTGCCACTCCCTGATGCCGGCCAGATGCTGTCCTCCCTCATAGGTAATAAGGTCTACATTGAAAGTATTGGCTACACTGCGATTAACCTGTGTACGTTCTCTTTCCGTTTGGATATCCGCTTCACAAAAATCAAGAATCTGGTCTACCGTCATGCCGGGAGTATCAAAACCCTTGCTTGGGTTTCCTAACTCATTACCCCAATAGGGTGCAGTAGCCAGCGCATCCGTTTTAAGATTCGCATTGTTCCATTCCAATGCTTTGGTAGCGGTCCAGYTGTTGGCATGCTGTGATGCGATTACGCGTACAAGGCGATCGGTACCGCCGAAAACCGATTCCCAAATATCGAAGGTGTTTACTGAATATTCCGAGTACATACGCATGCGCGCTTCAAATTTRCCCGTGTCGGTATTCAGCGCTGGCCATTTGGAAACACCATCGGCTTGAACCCGAATTCCTTGAGAGAAACCAGAATTCCATATTTCATTTGAAAACTCGATATACACACGYAGCGAAGGATCTAATGTATCGCGCACCATTGTTGCAAAATTTGTGATGTAATCATCATCGGCCTGATCGGGCATGCAGAACCAAGGATCGGCGCCGAGTAAATTGCACATTTCAATCATGTGCTCAAGAGCCGCGCCTTGCGGCGTTGTTTGTGAATAGGTGCTTGGGGTAGTTCGATCACTCCACGATGTAACATTAGAAAAGTTGGTCTTCTGCCAATCCATAAAACGAATCACTTTGAACGGAGATAAYGCTTGAAGAAAAAGAGGRTGATACATTTGTGTCTCGTAACTATCCCAGTACCCTGGAAGTATAACGCGTACATTACGGATATAATTCGATGGGTTTGTAGTTTTGATCCGAAACAATATACCGTTATTACTGGGGGTCACATCTAAAACCATTCGCCCCGGAGAATCCTCTATTACAACAGCATCGAATTTTATTTCTATCGTGCCTTCTCCTTCGTAGAGAAGAAGATATTTTCCTGCAGGGTATCGTCCGTTTATACCCCGCGCCATTAATGTACCAGCCCATTTTCCGCTGCCTAATGTTCTAACCCAGCCATTTGCATCCAGGTTAAGTGTTTCACCGCTATCCCAAACACCGTTACTTTGAGGAAGCCATTCACGCGTAGCATTGAACATGTTGGTAAAAACCCAGACGGGTGAATAATCTTCGATAGTAAACATGTTGGTACCCAACGGTGCTTCGGAATTAATAAAGTGGGATTGGGCATGAACAGGGTGTATCGCCATTCCTGAAAGGAGCAGCAGACAACTGACTTCCAATACTACTTTAGATTGAATTGAGCGCAGCAACATACAGTACCTCATGAGTTGTTTTCTTACTTAACTTTTTGTATAGAGCATCGAACCCGARTCAAATGAAGGGTCAAGAAAAAAAAGATTACGATTACTCCTAAGCGGCTTCCGCATGCCGAACAAAATCATGGCATAAGGAACGGATGATTTCAAGTAAAATCGACGGATATTCTTTTTACAGAACTACCTTTTTGGAACACTTGATACTTTTCATTTTATTGTCTATTGTTAACTTATGGGCGAACCAATAAAAATCAACTTTATGCTAAATCTTTCATTTCGATTTTTGATCTTTTCATTAGTAATCTTCATTTCTGGATCGTGTTCTTCTTCATCTGACAATTTTCCTACATCTTCAGAAACAGTTGAATTTCATAAGGGAGAACGATTAGGCCTGACCTTTGAAGAAAGAATGTCAATACGCGCACAATTAACCATAATTACAACGGAAGCCCAATCTGAAGCGAATAATATATACGATAAATTTCGCTCGAAAGAACTAGCCATTCTCAATGAGAATTATGCGGATCAGCTAGAGCATGATAAACGGGACGAAATTATGGCATCGTATAATTTAAGTGAAATTGATTTAAGTTCAATCATTGATGAATACTTGCACCATCAGGGCATGGGAAGAGTAAACAAATAAGGCACGGTTCCAACTTATTGTTGAGTTACATCGTTTCTTTGTATATCGTTCTTAAATTCTCCAGAAGGAAACTTATGATGAGATATTTATGCTGCATTCTTGCCGGTTTTACTGTAGTTATCAGTTCATCGTGGGCTTGGACAGAAAACGAGCCTTTCTCCTTTGGTGTTATTGCCGATTGCCAGTATAGTGACCACAAAACTTCGGGGGTACGCCAATATCGTGATTCACCGGAGAAACTTCAGGCATCTGTAGACCAACTGAATACGTTGGATCTTGAGTTTACCGTTCACCTGGGGGATTTCATTGATAAGGATTGGGCGAGTTTCGATGTTGTGGAACCTATTTACAGTCAACTGAAAATGCCGGCGTATTTTGTTCTTGGCAATCACGATTNTWCMKTKKMYGRCSWTNNMAAMAGGCKYTKRTACWYANCCANNRSWWRRGCCNWTSYATCTCGATATTATGATTTTACCGTACAAGGATGGCGGTTTGTTGCCCTGGACGGAAATGAYGTRAGTTTTCATGCTTATCCAAGGGATAGTGCAGAATATGCCGCTGCGGRAAAATACTATACRGATAATAAGATTGARTCACCCAGGTGGAACGGCGCCATTGGCGATGCYCAACTGAAATGGCTGCGTGGTGTGCTTGATGATGCCACTGCAAAGGGAGAGTCGGTAATTCTGATGGCCCATTTCCCCGTATATCCAGAAAATATCCATAACCTTTGGAATGCAAAAGAGATTGTGGCGCTTATCGATTCTTATCCTTGCGTGAAAGCATATATTAACGGACACAATCATTCTGGTAATTACGGCGAACGCAGTGGCGTTCACTACATTACATTTAAAGGGATGGTCGACACGGCGGAAAATTCCTTCGCTTCAATGGAGGTTGGGCCACAGGAAATCCACATCACCGGATTTGGACGCGAGGAGAACAGAACGCTTACGCTGAGGAAAGATTTAGTTCCTGAAAAATAGATGCGGTCATATTTTTATGGGACAACGTGTATCTCATCTGCAAGATATTCAATCCAACTATAAGGGAGATACCAGAATAGTGATTCTTCAACACATTGGCAATCGCGGCGGTCCTTCATATAACAAACTCCTCGGAGGAATGATGTGACCTTTTTCCGAAGCGCATTAGGGCGGGCTTTGATTGCATTCTTCTTGGTATTACTCCTTGGCGCAATTTTTAATGCCGATGGTGCATTTTTTAAGCTGGGTACCCATCGAGATACGCTGCGCCAAGCTTCCGTGTATGGAATTCTGGCTTGTGGAATGACGATTGTGATTCTGGCTGGTGGAATTGATCTTGCCGTGGGAAGTGTCATGGCGCTCGTTGCTGTAGTGTTTTCAATATTGACGATTCACTGGGGTTGGTCGGGGTTCAGTGCGATTCCAGCAAGTTTGCTGGTTGGTATGTTAGCCGGGAGTGTGTCAGGAGTGCTCAGCGCTCGGTTCCGAATTCAACCCTTTATAGCGACCTTGGCGATGATGGTTTTCGCCCGGGGACTTGCTAAAGTTTCCAGTGGCGGTATGAAAGTCTCCACGGCTATTCAGGATACTGACGGTACATATAAATATGTAGAAGTTCCCGGAATTTTTCGCGCTATCGATACACGCATACTCTGGGATAGCGTGTCCGTTGTGACACTGATTTTTCTTGCCTGCTTTGGGATGTGTTACTTCTTGTTGTCAAAACATATCCTTGGACGGTATATTTACGCCATTGGCGGGAACGAAGATGCAGCCCGATATTCAGGAGTACCCGTAGTTGGAATAAAAGTTTTAACCTATGCGCTATCCGGTTTTTTCGCGGCCGTTGCAGGAATATGTCAAGCTGCCCAAGAACAGCAGGGCGATCCTGATACAGGTGCCGGATATGAATTAACGGCTATTGCGATAGTAGTGGTGGGTGGAACAAGCCTAATGGGTGGGCGCGGCGGGATTGGACTGACATTTGCCGGAATGCTAATAATTGGCTATCTTGAAAAAATATTAAGTATAAATGCGGTAGCCGAAGCGAATCGGCTTATGCTCACTGGTTTAATAATAATTGGTGCCGTATTATTGCAACGCCAGAATAGCCGGACACAAGAAAACTAAACATTTATATGGGAGTTACACCATGAAATTGATGAATACATTTTTTTCTACAATTGCGTTATCAGGAATCATATTTCTATTTGCTGGTTGCGGGAATGAACAGAATCAGGAGACAGCCGTAGACGAAAATATTTTCACTATCGGTATGAGCCAATGCAATTTGGGTGAGCCTTGGCGGGTTCAAATGAATGCGGATATAAAGGCTACAGCCGAAAAACATACAAACCTTAAAGTCGTGTTCAAAGATGCTCAAAACGACACGTTGAGACAGCGTGCTCATGTGGAAGAATTTGTAAGTGCAGAAGTCGATTTGCTTATCATCAGCCCGAAAGAGGCGCAGCCGTTAACAGAACCTGTTGCAAAGGCTTTTGAGGCAGGTATACCCGTAATTGTGCTGGATCGGGATCTCCTTGGCGAACTGTATACCTGCTTCATTGGAGCTGATAATATAAAAATTGGGCGTAATGTCGGTGAATGGGTGGTTGAGCAATTAGGAGGTAAAGGAAAGGTTGTAGAGTTAAAAGGATTGATGACCTCTACACCCGGTCAACATCGTCACAAGGGCTTTCGCGATGCCTTGGAAGGCACGGATGTGCAGGTTGTTTTTGARGCGGATATGCAATGGCTGGAACCGAATGCCCGAAAGGAAATGGAATCAGCCTTGGCTATTCACAAGGACATCGATCTGGTATATGCCCACAACGATCCTGGCGCACATGGCGCATACCTGGCTGCAAAAAGTACGGGTCGCTCTGATGAGATTCAATTTGTCGGGATTGATGCCCTGCCCCACGAGGGAGTGGCCTATGTAGCACAAGGAATCATGGATGCCACGTTCCAATATCCCACGGGCGGCGCAGAGGCTATTGAAGTAGCGTTAAAAATTCTCAATGAAGAACCCTTCGAGAAACGTATTGTTCTTGGCTCTCGACTTTTTACAAAAAGCAATGTGCTTGAGGGCGGAGAGCCGTTGCAATAGTGACAAAGAGTACAGGCTGTATAAACAACTAATATGGCGCGCCAGACAGGACTCGAACCTGTGACCTACGGCTTAGAAGGCCGTTGCTCTATCCAGCTGAGCTACTGGCGCGCAGGATGAACATGGTATCACGCTGGTGTGAATCAAGTACATTCTCTTATTGTAAACATCATCACGAGATTGCATTTAGTGATCTTGGATAAATTGATGTCTACATTTCATACAGCTAATCAATAGCGCAGGAGAATGGCTTCCCCATTTCAATTTTATCAACCTGATACTTGCCAGCAATGATGCGCTGAAGCCATGTCCATCGGTTAAATCGCGCGTCTTGATTGGTCTGGATATACAATACGCGTCGGTCTTACATTGCGGACAAGCCACAGTTGCCAAGGTTTCCATAGTTGAAGATATCTTCCCGTCAGCCAATGTCTCTTCAGGAAGATTCTTTTCCACTATTGCTAATCGGTTCTCCACCTTTTCAAGATCATTACAGCAATTACTCAGTCCCTTGTCTTCCTCATCCGATACAAGTTTGATTGTATCAAGAGTAGATTTAGAACTATTCAACAACATTTGATGTCGATCCAGTATAAATCGACGTTGCGCATTCAAATCGGAATGTGAGCGAATCGTACTGCCTGGGGTGTGTTTTTTCGTAGTCATATTATTTTTCCATTCTACTGCCGTTTTTACTACCATTTACGTGTTAAGAGACACATAAAATGAGTTTTGATGATATAGTTTAAGTGAGGGTTACATCAAGAGGCATGTTATGACGGAAAAGAAACGTACATTATTGGATGAAATGGCGCGTATTCGGGAAGAGCAGGAATCGGCAGTGTCAATTCCTGAAACTCCTGCGAATACGGACGATAGTTCTCCCGCACCTGCACCTGATACCCGAGTACCCAGGCCCCAGCAGCCAATTCGCGGTATGCGTAATGCTACTCCCGTGGAACATGCCAAAGCTTATGCAGATTTAAAGAAGGCTCAATTGAAAAAGCAGCGGAAGAGCCGATGGTTCCGTTTTTTCGGCCCCCGGGACTGACTTTTTTTAGATCTCACCCTTGCAGGTAAAGCCGCGTTTTTAGTATAGTGTCTTTTCGTTTCAGGTGGATACTTCCCGTTTCCTACGATTTCCTATTCGGCAACGTGGATCCCCCATGTCTATTAAAGGAGAACACTATCAATGCCCAAGAAAAAAGTTTATTTTTTTGGAGGCGGGTCAGCAGAAGGCCAGGCCGACATGAAAAACCTCTTAGGTGGTAAAGGCGCAAACTTGGCTGAAATGTCCAGTTTGGGTATTCCGGTACCTGCTGGATTTACCATCACCACGGAAGTCTGTACTGCCTATTATGAAAATAAAAGGCAATTACCTGACACGGTGATTCGCCAATCTGAAAAATGCCTCAAGAAAACCGAGGCGGTTATGGATAAGAAATTCGGCTCCACTACAAACGCTCTCCTGCTCTCGGTTCGTTCTGGTGCTCGCCAATCCATGCCGGGCATGATGGATACGGTATTAAATGTAGGCCTGAGCAGCAAGACGATTCCCGGTTTGATTGAAAAAACCGGGGATGCACGTTTTGTCTATGACTCGTATCGCCGCCTCATTACCATGTATGCCGATGTGGTAATGGAAAAAGCAACGGGTACAGAACCGAAAGACGGACAATCGATTCGGGCAAAATTAGAGCATGAATTTGATGCGCTAAAGGATAAGCGGCGGGTCACCGAGGATGGCGATCTGGAGGCGGATGATTTGAAAGCCATCTCCGAAAAATTCAAACGCATTGTAAAGAAAACCTTGAAAAAAGATTTTCCTGATGATGCCCATGAGCAGTTGTGGGGCGCCATTCGCGCTGTATTTCAATCCTGGAACGGAAAACGCGCTTTCGCCTACCGACSTRYYKMARRCRWWYYTGAWAAWWSGKKKWYKGCARTRWMWGWWMASSCMRKGKKCKYMRKYMAWKTGSSKKMAWSTYCRKYTWYKGKYKYARSCWTYWYRYSWAACCCAGCCACCGGAGAAAATAAATTTTACGGAGAATGGCTAATCAATGCTCAGGGTGAGGATGTGGTTGCCGGAACGCGTACCCCTTCACCCTTGAACAAGGCCACTAAAACAGCGGAAACAGCTGATATGCTGTCCTTGGAAGAGGACAAACCTAAAATCTATAAACAGTTGGATCGTATTCGTACGAAACTGGAAAAGCACTACAAGGACATGCAGGACATCGAATTTACCATTGAAGACGGTATGTTGTGGATGCTCCAGACTCGTACCGGAAAACGTACAGGCGGAGCAGCGGTTCGCATGGCCGTGGAAATGGCTGAGTCGAAATTGATAAACAGAAACACAGCTATCATGCGAGTTGATCCAAATCAGTTAGACGAGCTGCTCCACCCCATGTTTGATACAGACAAAGAAGAGCAATCGGCTGTATTGGGTACAGGGCTTCCCGCTGGACCCGGCGCTGGTGTTGGTCGCGCTGTTTTTACGGCAGATGACGCTGAAGCCTGGGCGAAGAACGGAGAGCGAGTAATCCTGATTCGTAACGAGACCTCACCGGAAGATGTACACGGCATGCACGCCGCAGAGGCGATTCTTACAGCCAAAGGCGGTATGACGTCTCATGCGGCGTTGGTGGCACGGGGCTGGGGAAAATGCTGCATCGTAGGGTGCAGTGATATCGAAATTGATCTTACACACCATCGCATGGAAATTCACGGCGCTGTAATTCGCCAGGGTGATTGGATTTCCATGAWCGGTTCTACTGGTAAAGTGTATGCAGGCCAGCTCGCTGTTCTTCCTGCACAGCCTGAAACAAACAAATGGTATAAGAAATTAATGAAATGGGCGGATGCAGTACGCGATCTTAATGTACGCACCAATGCTGAATCCCCTGAGGATGCAGCCCAGGCTATTGTTTTTGGGGCTGAGGGTATTGGACTGGCTCGTACGGAACACATGTTCTTTGAGCCCAAACGTATCATCCACATGCGGTCCATGATTCTGGCGGATAACCTCWAGGATCGCCGGAAAGCGGTTATGAAACTCCTTCCGTTTCAAAAGAAGGATTTCCTGGGAATTTTCGAAGCCATGAAGGGTAAGCCGGTAACGATTCGTCTGCTGGATCCCCCGCTCCACGAATTCCTGGAACTCACACCCAAGCAGATCAAGGAATTGTCGGGGAAGCTCAAAATTTCTGCAAAGGCCATCGAGCGGCGTATTCGTCAGCTGCATGAAATCAACCCCATGCTGGGTCATCGCGGGTGTCGTTTGGGTATTTCCTATCCCGAAGTAACCGAGATGCAGGCTCAGGCCATCTTCGAAGCCGCCGCCGAATTGGGTAAAAGGAAAATCAAAGTGTATCCGGAAATCATGGTACCGTTGGTGGGGCATCCCAATGAACTGGCGGATCAAAAAGCGATTATTTTGAAAGCTGCGAAGGCAACAGAAGAAAAATACAAAGTAAAACTAAAATTTCAGATCGGCACCATGATCGAAATTCCACGAGCATGTTTGGTAGCTGATCAGATCGCGGAGCATGCGGAGTTTTTCAGTTTCGGTACCAATGACCTGACCCAGATGGGATTCGGGTTCTCCCGTGATGATGTAGGAACGTTCCTGCCGGAATATGTGGAACGTGACATCCTTCCAGCAGATCCTTTCCAGACTCTCGACCAGGATGGAATCGGGCAGTTGGTTGAGTTGGGCGTTAAGAATGGACGCAAAACTCGCTCCGATCTGAAAATTGGTATTTGCGGCGAACACGGTGGTGATTCGGAATCGGTGAAGTTTTGTCACCGTATCGGCCTGAACTATGTAAGCTGCAGCCCTTTCCGCGTTCCTATAGCGCGTCTGGCAGCGGCGCAGGCGGCTTTGGAAACGCCCAGATAGATCATTATAAGCCCCTCCCTGTTCTATTGAATAAGGGAGGGGCTTTTCTTTTTTCAACCAGAAAAACCCCATAATTCGATCCCTTATACAGGTGCATGATAAAATATCATTCCATGGCTACCACACTCACATTGACCGATCTATATGGCGATATTACGCCCCATCTGGAGGAAGTACGGGCCACCGTACGTAAGCAATGGATCGATGCCTTTCAACTGGTATACGGGCCTACTGCCACGCCTCCGCGCATGGGCGGCAAAATGATGCGCCCTGCCCTGTGCTTTTTGTCAGCTGGAGCATGCGGCGAAACGGATCTGGAACGATTCGTACCCATGGCAGCAGGAATGGAACTGCTGCATCTGGCGGCACTGGCCCATGATGATGTGGTAGACAGCGCAAATCTTCGTCGTGGTGAAACCTCACTGAATCGTTTATGGGACAATCATACTGCCGTGCTTGGCGGGGATTATCTGGTTGCCAAGGCCCTGAGTATTTTAACGGTATATGACTCATGCCCAGTGATTTCCAGCGCACTGGAGTCCATCCACCAGATGGCCGAGGGCGAACTCACCTTTTTCGGTCGAAGCAAAGAAAACCTGGGTGAAGAAGACTGCATCATGTTATCCGAAAAGAAAACGGCCAGTCTCTTTGCCGTTTCGTGTTGTACGCCCGCCTTACTGGTAGACGAAAAATACCGTCAACCCTTATTTGATTTCGGCATGGGAATGGGTACGGCGTTTCAACTCATCGACGATTTAATAGATTTGGAACAGGACGAAGATACGTTGGGGAAACCCTCCTGCGGGGACATTGTGGAAGGTAAAATGACACTGCCCATGATTTATATGCTGGAAGAAATGGATGCGGAGAACCAAAATCGATTCAAGTACCTTATGAGCCGTGAGATAAGTGAAACGGACAAGACCTGGGTTCGTGAACAGCTCATGAGTACAGGAGCCCATAAACGGGTGGTGGATTTATGCCAGAAATATGTATCCGAAGGCCAGGCGGCAGTACAACAACTCCCGGAAAGCGCTTACCGAGATAACATGTGCCACATAGCCGATTTCGTGTTAATACGCGACCACTAAATAACTTTTCATAAACCTGACCAAGAAAGACCAGTCCAGGGGTTAGGAGATTGCCGCACTTCACTTCGTTTCGTTCGCAATGACATCGTTTCTGTGTCATTGCGAGGACGGCGAAGCCGGACGCGGCAATCTGGTCACYCCYGCGACCRCRAATCMASGGSSKSRSMWYKYCNCGCCRATGARACCCTAKAWRTGAAATCCTTTTYAACAAGAGRCAGAGAGGAAAAGTTTGTCTCCGATTTATGAAAAGCTATTTAGAGTCAGCCTACAAACGTCACGCTGGCTGAAATATCTTCCCTACCCACCCTGGTATCATTAGCCGCAACAGCGGTGTCTTCGTAGCCGAATGAAATGCCAACGAGAATGTTAATATCGTCGTTGCCTGGAAACTCACGACGAACAATATCGGGATAATTACGCATACTGCCCTGGGCACARCTRGAAATRCCGTRRGCGGTCATRGCCAACATGAGTGATTGAATGTACATCCCCACATCCAACCCTACCGTTGTTCCGAAAGCCTTATCCATGCCGATAAASACCACATGCGGAGCATCAAACAATTCGAAATTACGCAACGCTGCTCGGGCACGACCTGCACCGTCATCACGGGCTATCCCCATTTTGGTGTACATTTCTACGGCGCATTCCACCTGGCGAGTCCGGTACTCCCCCTCAAACTTCCCGGGATACGCGTAATCCGCTTTACTTTCAGTACCATTCAWCACACTATCGATCAATTCCTGCCGAATACGGTCTCGTACTTCTCCCGATGCAACAAACGCCTTCCAAGGCTGGATATTACAATTCGAAGGGGTGTGCTGAGCCAAAGCAAAAACTTTGTCAAGGATGTCCTGGGGTACTGGTTTATCGAGAAAACCCCGAACAGATCGACGCTCAAGAATTGCGTTTTCAAGGGTAATGGTAGTTTCTTCATTAACTGTTGCCATGCTTATTACTCCGGTCTTTGCTGGGTTGATATGAGTTGGATACTCATATTACCGGAATAAAAAATACCAGGCAACTTGCCAATAAAGTCATAACTGGCTACACAGAAACATGTTACGTGTTTATGACCCATTGTTTCCCCAAATGAATAAATCACGGCGGATTCCGTCTAAATCCATATACAAAGGGGAGATATGGTGAGTATTCCACTTGAGATCACGTTTCTGTATGATACTGTTGCTGTGGATGAGAAACGAGACAGAACGCGAGAATCGATAAAAGATGCCGATGATGCCCAGATTGTGATTTGGGCACGAAACGGTGACTACGCTGCTTTTGAAGAGCTGGTTCGTCGATATCGAAACGATGTGTTCGCCTTGTCTTATCATTACTTGCGAAATCGCGAGGAAGCATGGGACATCTCGCAGGAGGTGTTTATCAAAGTCCACAAGGCKTTGAAAACCTTTCGTGGCGAGGCCAGTTTTAAAACCTGGCTGTTGCGGATTACCGCGAACCGATGTAAGGATTTTTTTAAGAAACGACGGCTTAAAACCGTTGCTTTCGATGAAGCTATTGGCACGGACGGCCCTGTTCCTATATCACCGGGGCCGGAAAAGGCCTTGGCGAATCAGGAATTGGGTCAGTCTATTCAGGCAGCCGTAGACGATCTTTCGGAGAAGCACCGTACCGCATTTGTACTGCGGGAATACGAAGGATTATCCTACGAGGAAATGGCTGAGGTAATGGGGTGCAGTTTGGGCACAGTAATGAGCCGACTGCACCACGCACGAAAGAAATTACAAACAGCCTTGCGGTCCATGGGGGTAGTGGAGGGTACAGGACATGAATAATTGCAGCTATACCAAAGATGTGGAACGCTGGTTTGACGGCGCGGCAATCGACTCCGATGTGGAGAGCCATGTTGCCGACTGTGCCGCATGCGCAGAACACCTTCAATTCCTTAAACTGACGCGAGAAGCTATCGGCGCTGTGGATGTGCGTCAGGTTATTGGTGATGCGCAGCTGCCGTCGTTTCTGGCTGGTATTGAAGAGGGTGTTCACACTCCGCGCAAACGGTACACGGGTCTGTGGGCTATGGCATCGGCTGTAGCGGCAGCCCTTATTGTAACAGTGAGCACAATGACTATCCTCTCCCCCGGTCCTGAACCGGTAGGCGCTCAAACGGTGGTGGAAGAATACTCTACGGAAATCGACGGGGCGACGGCTGAATCGTTTTATACTGGGGAAGAAGAAACTCCTACAGTGTGGGTCAATGTACCTGACGGAGATATGTGGTGAAATTTTTTGCGCTCATGTTGTGCGGTCTGTCTCTATCCGCTTCGGTATATGCAGCGGACAATGAGCCTATTTCAGTATCCATGGTAGCTGTACAAGCTTCCAATGAGGGACGATCCGTTAAGTATTTTGGCGAAGGGCTACAGAAAGTACGCAGCGCTATCGGCGGGTTGGATTACGACACTTTTAGTAAATTAACGTCAATAGACACAACTATTCCGCTTAATGAAGAGACAAAATTTCGAATAAACGAACATTATTCGTTGTATCTAACGCCTATGTCTATTGATGGACAAGGGCGAATTCGCATGCGAGCCCGTCTCACGATTACATCGCGAGATAAGGATAAAACGGTTAATGCTTTGGATACGGTGCTGACAATGGCACCTGGAAAACATCTGAATCTGGGTGGATTACGCCTGGATAACGGGGAATTGGTTGTCGTTTTAACTGCCCGAGAGAATTAGTCCAACGAAATAATCGCCTTGCGATCACCGAGCTGGCCTTTGGTCCAGTCGTTGCCCGGAATGAGGGAGCGAGCAGAAAATGACGGATCGCTCAGCCCCAGGGTATGTATTTCCAGCTTATCTTTGTAAACGTGTATATCACGATATTCAGTGGGGTACTCAGGTAAGGAACCCGTAATTACGTGTGTGAAATTAGTATCCTTTTCGATGATATGCATGTGCAGGTGTCCAGCGAATAATGCTTTAACATTGGAATAGCGATTTAATAGAGCACATAGTTCCTGACCATTCTCCAGGTGACCGCCAATCTTCATCTCTGGACGCTTTAACCGCTCAGGAACGTCTATAGCAGGGTAATGGCTTGAGACGATAACCGGCATATCAGCATGCTTTTTGATATCCTCTTCCAGCCATAGTAATTGATCATCGGGTACGGCCCACCGTGCACCTGTCACATCTTTTTTCTGTTTCTCCGCCATGGCTAATTCACTAATGGGAGATAATGTGTCGTCTTCCCAAAGCCACCACGGATCCAGCACACAAAAATGCAGTCCATTATGGCTGAAAGAGTAGTAGGTACGCTTTATGGGGAGTTGAGCATGAAAGGCCTCGATAAACCATTCGCGGGATTGCTCCACTACAAAATCATGATTCCCGCCCATAGGGTAGTAGGGGTACCCAAGAGAGTCCATCAGATCGCGGGCGGCAAACATGCTATCTCGTGTTTGATGGCTGGAAATATCACCAGTGGCTAAAATAAAATCGGGTTTAAGAGACGTAAGGTCTTTGCGTAGACAGCGCATAACATCGGGCATCATCGTGCAGATGAAACCGTTGTTCCATCTGCCATCATCTTCGCTGCCCAGGTGCGGATCGCTAATTTGGAGGAATCGCCAATTCATAGTGTCAATAAAATAACATCCGATGCTAAAGGTAGAGTATAACTTATTTTTGCCTGATTGCGAAACTCAATCCAGGCCCAGTCGTTTCATGGTGCGCCACAGGGTGGTTCGCCCCACTCCCAGCAATTCGGCGGCCTGGCTGCGGTTATTATGGGTTTTGTTCAGGGTAGCCATAATAACCTCTTCGGTGAGGGCTGATGGCTGCCGGAGCCATCGATTGGCCAGGATTTCATCAGGCAGATCACCGGGTTTCAGGGTGCCATCAATRGACATAATGACAGCGTGCTCCAGAACCTGCTTGAGCTGTCGCACGTTTCCCGGCCAAGCGCTATTGAGTAGTGATTTCTTAAATTCAGGAGTCATTATCACATTAGGACGATTATGACGTTGTGCAAAATCCTGGACAAAATTTTCTGCCAGCCGTAGAATATCCGCATCCCGTTTGCGCAGGGGCGGCACATCGGCGCGGCCTATATTCAGGGCATAATAAAGTTCTTCGCGCAGTATCCCCTTTTTYGAYGCTTTYTCGGGATCGGTRTGAGTRGCYGCGATGATTCGMACATCWGTAYTKGTAGCTCGTGTTGCACCAACAGGTCTGTATTTTCCGGCTTCCATCAGATAGAGCAGCTGAGCTTGTAAATCGAGTGATAGCGATGTGACTTCGCTGAGATACAGAGTGCCGCCATTGGCTTTGGCGAATGCCCCTTTAAGTTTTTTAAGGGCACCGGGTATTGCACCTTGTTCGATGCCTAATAGTTCCTGTTCCAGAAGTTTTTCCGGGATACCTTTACAGTCGACTTCCACGAAGGGTTTACGCTTTCGTGTACTTCCAAAGTGGATGGCCCGGGCGATGGTTACCTTCCCCACTCCTGTTTCTCCAGTTAGCACAACAGGTGCATCGTTGTTCATGAGCAATTGAATGCGTTTGGAAAGAAGCTGCATGACTCGCGATTCTGCAACAAGCGTATCAATTGCTAAATCACTGCGCAGACGTCTATTCATACCTCCTAATGAGGCTTGTGCGCTTCGAGCAGCTTTTTGCGAGGCTTCTAGCAGTTCATCACGTCGTGCCAGCTCTTCTTCCATAGTGGGCATGGAGAACGCGTCGGAGATCCATTGGGCTTCATCGCCAAATTCATGTTCCAAACGAGATATAAACTGGCAGGCATCGGCGCCGTTGCCCATGCAGGTGATTTCCAAAGTAGCAACGCGGGTTCCCAAAATTTCGCTTACGTGACCGGATAGATATCCTGCTGTATTCCAGCATTTACAGCCTGATTCATCGGAAACGGACATACGGTGTATATAGGCTTCAGCACTGGARGTGAGATTTAGCTCACGATATAAGGTTTTCCCATCCATATCGAATTCGAAGCAAATGGACTCGGCGATGAATTTGCCCTGTACCTGAGCGTGAACCAGAGCTGCCTGGAGCGCAAGRCGWGTATTTCCCCCRTATTCTTTCAGGTGATGCTGTGCATCTCGRCGSCCCTGCTCGAAGCCGGAACGGTATTTCAAGGCCCGTGCTCTTTCTTCGCCTATGAGAGTGATGAGGTGGCGCCGTTCTACTGCTTGCGCCTCTAGATCCTGAAAAGTGCCGGATCGATTTAATACACTCAATCGGCCTCGTTTGGGGTTGCCCTCTACCCACATATTACGATCTGCTTCCACGTAGTGTGCCAAGATTGGCGGCAGATCTATAAAGACTTTCGAACTTAATTTTGTTGGTCGCATATTAAAATTCCCCCATTGTTACTGGGGAGATATTAGTATGTGTTTATCGATCTGTCAAGTGTTTCACAGGGAACGAACTTGAACTTTTGAAAATCCCAACAGCGCATAAACTATTAAATATCAGTAGCTTACGACGTTTCAGGGGATTTGCGCGATTGGTGCCGAAGGATGAAAAATAGTATTACGCCCAGTACAGCAAAGAACAGACTGAAGAGCTGCTGATCGGAGAATCCCCAGATATGAACAGGGTTATGGTCGCCTCGGTAAAATTCCACCACAAATCGAAATATCCCGTAGAGTACCAAATACGCGGGCATGGTAAATCCTGTGAAAGGGTGCCAGTGTTTTCGCAAAAGGAGAATGGTGGCACAAATTGTTATCAGGCCAACGAAACTGTAGAGCTGTGTAGGGTGAATACCCAGGGAATGGGTAGATGATAATGTTACATCGGCGAATCGGTTCAAATGGTCGATATAGGGTGGACTGCCGGTGATGAACCCTTCGGATTCGTTCACTTGTTTTGGGAAATTCACAGCCCAATTGACGGAAGTAGGCGCACCATAGCAGCACCCCTTCAGAAAACAGCCAATGCGTCCAAACCCGTGGGCCAGTGGTAGATAGGGAAAGATAAGATCGGCACTTTTCAAAAAGGGGATATTATGTTTCTTTAGAAAATAGTAAACGTAAATCAATGCCAGGGGTGGCCCTCCCTGAAAAACCAATCCACCTCGCCATACGGCAATCCACCCGATAGGATCGGACCAGGAGTACAGATCAGGAAACATGGCGATATGAGCCAGGCGCGTCCCAACTATTCCTAGAGGGAGGACGACAAACGCCATATCGGCGAATTTCTTGGGGTCTAGCCCGGCGGCTTTTGCGTCACGTTGAATAAAGTAAAGTGCAGTTAGAAATCCCACCGCTATCATCAAGCCGTAGGAGTTAAATTTGAGAAATCCGAATTCAAACAGTATCGGGTGCATTGGTTTTAGGTTCTTTTTGCCAGGAAAATGCCAGTATTAAAACGCCAACAACGATTCCGCAGTCTGCTACATTAAACGAAGGGTAATATTTCCAAGGGAAATCGAATGGAATAAAATAAAAATTAAATTGGAGAAAGTCGGTGACAGATTGTCTAAAAACGCGCTCAATCTGATTACCAAACGCCCCGCCGAGAGCAACTCCATACGCAATTTGTTGTATTCGGGATTGTGGATCGAGATAGCGATACATATAGATGAGAAGTGCCAAGGCAAACAATGGTGCAATGATGGGGACCAGGGGGACGCCGCTGAACGCTCCGCCAATTAGCCCCCTGTTTTGCTGGTGGGTAAAGTGAAAGAACACGTCTCCTCGATACGGCATATTTACTTCCAATGTCCGCATAACAATACTTTTTGAAATTAGATCGGCAAGCAATACAATAGCTGAAACACCTACGACCCACTTCCATTTTGGTAGTTGAGGAATCATTTAGATTGCACCAACAGACGGAAGAATCAGTATCACAGAATTAGAATCCGTTTTTCTCGAATATTTCTTTACATCCCACACATCGCTTTGCTGCAGGAAAGACTTCAAGGCGTTTCTTGGGAATCGTTTCGTCACAATCAATACAGGTACCATAACTGCCCTCTTCGATTCTCCTTAGAGCTTCGGCTACCTCGTCCAACATCTGAGCTTCTCCACTAGCCACTCGTAATGCGGTCTCGCGGTCGTTGTTGTCCGTACCGGCTTCTGCAAAACTGGTGATATCTCCCGTGGATTCACTGAGGGTTCCTTCCAAGGTATCCTTTCCTATGATCCGGATTCCTTTTTGAAGGTGTTGTCCTTCTGCCATCAATAGTTTTTTGTATTTTTCCATTTCACGCTTATTCATATTTTTACTCCTAGCTGATCGGCACATCGACTACAAATGTCGTTATGTTCTTCTATAGATCCAACAGAATTACGAAAGTTCCAGCATCGGGCACATTTTTGTCCTGATGCTTTTTGCGCTCGAACAAGGATATACTCCTCGGTTTGGGCTGCTTCATGAGAAACGGCCTCTATTGTACAGGCAGAGACGATGAATATGGATGGCAATTGCTGTTCGTAGGCTCTTAAAACGCGTTCAGCCTCCTCTGTACCTGGAATTAGCACCAGGTCGGCTTCCAGGGAAGAACCGATTTCTTTGTTGCGTCGCATTTCCTCCAGAACCCCTGATATTACACCTCGTATACGCAATAATTCATCCCAATTCTTCAGAACATCTTTGGAGAGGGCGTAATCTGGCTTTTCTTCTGGGAAATTCAGTAAATGCACGCTCTCTTCTTCCTGAAAATCTTCGGGTAGGTACTGCCATGCCTCATCGCATGTATGAGCCAGTATGGGGGCCAGAAGCTTGAGGAGATCCGTTGTGATCTCGGTCAATACCGTTTGAGCGGCACGGCGTTCGCGTGAATCGGGGGCGTAGGWATAAAGTCGGTCTTTCAAAACGTCAAAGTAGAATGAACTCAATTCGTTTGAGGTGAAATTGAGAACTGCATGGTACACCTGATGAAAGTCGTATGTTGAATAGGACTGAAGTACGCGCTGGCGTAAGTCCTGCATCTTCTGTAATGCCCACTTATCGACTTCTTCCAGAGCTTCATACTCCACCACATCTGCTGCTGTAAAATCGAAGGTATTACTGAGTCCGTAGCGAATGGTATTACGAATCCGGCGATACGAATCCTGCATCTGCGTCATAATCTCACCGGATAGACGAATATCCTGACGATAATTTTCGCTGGCGACCCATAATCGGATTATTTCTGCGCCTGTTTTCTTTAACATGACGGGGAGTTCCTGGAAATTCCCCAGGCTTTTGGAGAGTTTCCGTCCGTCTCCGTCTACTACATATCCATGGGTGACTACGCTGCGGTAGGGAGGTTTGCCGCGAAGAGCTACTGCGGGGAGTAACGAAGATTGGAACCAGCCGCGATGCTGATCGCTGCCTTCGAGATACATGTCGGCGGGCCATGTTAATTCGTCTCGGGTTTCCAGTACGGCTCGATTACTTACTCCGGAATCGAACCAGACATCGAGGATGTCTGTTTCTTTTTCAAAGTTTGAACCGCCACAGTGGGTACATTTTGATTCAGGGGGTACGAAAGAGTCTACATCGTCGGAAAACCATTGATCAATACCATCTAGTGCTGATAGAGCTGCTTCTTCCACCAGTTTAAAGGTTTCTGGATTGGCATACGGTTCCTGACAATCGGTGCAATATAAGACCGGGATGGGTACTCCCCATGCGCGCTGACGGCTAATACACCAGTCGGGGCGTTGGGCWATCATGGAGCGCATGCGTTCCTGACCCCATTCGGGAATCCAGGTTACTTTATCTACGGCACTCATGGCTTCTTCCCGTAGATTATTCTCGCTCATGGAGATAAACCACTGGGGTGTAGCGCGGTAGATTACGGGTTTTCGGCATCGCCAGCAATGGGGATAACTATGGTCGAATTCGGATGCATGAAGCATGTGTCCGGATTTAGTCAGATCCTCAACGATAATTTTATTAGCGTCAAAGACCTTGAGCCCTTCATACGGTCCGGCTTCAGCAGTGAACTTTCCACGGCCATCCACTGGGGAAAGAGGTTCGATTCCATATCGCGCACCCACAACATAATCATCTTGACCGTGTCCGGGGGCAGTGTGAACGCAGCCAGTACCGGCTTCCAATGTTACGTGATCGCCCATGATGATGGGTGATATACGGTCTTCGAACATGACATGGCGGTAGGTCAGGCCTTCCAGTTCTTGACCTGTGAATGTCTTGATTTTCTCGAAGTCCGTGATGCCCACACTCTCCATCACGCCGGAGGCAAGCTGCTCGGCCATAATGAGCGTTTCATCACCTACACGGAAAGCGGCATACTCGAATTCGGGATGAAGAGAAATGGCTAAATTCGCTGGGAGTGTCCATGGTGTGGTCGTCCAAATAACATACGAAACCTTGCCATCCAATCCGGGTACAGAGTCAATGGCCTCGAATTTTACGTAGATACTGGGCGAGGTATGGTTGTCATACTCCACTTCGGCCTCGGCCAGTGCCGTTTGGCATTGAGAGCACCAATAAATGGGTTTTAATCCTTTGTAGATATTGCCCTTTTCGTACATCTCGGCGAAGACTCGAATGGCGGTAGCGACATACTCTGGATTAAGCGTCAGGTAGGGATTATCCCAGTCGGCATTTACCAGGATGCGCTTGAACCCTTCGCGATGGAGATCTACATATTTAAGTGCGAACTCACGGCAGCGTTGGCGGATTTCAACCTGGCTTAGTTCCCGGGCTTTTTTCCCAAGTTCCGTCGTTACTTTATGTTCGATGGGCAGGCCGTGGCAATCCCAACCTGGCACATAAGGGGCATCAAAACCCGCTTTTTGCTTTGAACGGACTACAATATCTTTGACAATCTTATTCAGAGCTGTGCCAGCGTGGAGTTCCCCATTTGCGTAGGGAGGGCCGTCATGGAGGACAAATTTGGGTTTACCGACACTGCCTTCCCGCATTTTCTTGTATAACTGCCTATCCGTCCACCGTTCAACTGTAATGGGCTCATTTTGAGTGAGATTGGCCCTCATAGGGAAATCGGTCTTGGGTAGATTTACGGTACTTTTGTAATCATTTTTGCTCATGGATACGCCAGATCGGTGAATAGACTGTGAAATTACGTACAATATCCCTTTAAGGAACGGGAAAATGTACCATGCCAAAGGCAACGAAGTCAAGGAACTCTAAAGACTTAGGGTAATTATGCATACCCCTCTTTTAGAGCAGGATGTAGACCCGAAATAGGTCTATCCGGAGAATTTTCCCTTCAAGGAAGCGAGCTGATCAGCCATTTGAGTATTCATCGGTTCTTTTATTGTCTCACGGTTTTTGGATTTTTGAGATGATTTAGACTTGGGTTTACCTCGTTTGGCCTGATTTGCAGATCGTGGTTTTTCTGCTTTTGATTTCCTTGGTTTATGTTGGACGGGTGAGGATTTTTTATCATTGCCGGCAGCTTGTTGAGCGCTGGATTTACTCGTCCTGGCATTGGATGAAACGGGTGTGAGGGCTTTAATCGAGAGTGAAATGCGAGGAGTATCTTTATCTACTGCCGTAACTTTCACTTTGATGAAATCCCCTACATGGACGATTTCACGAGGATCACGTACAAAACGATTGGCTAATTCGGATAGGTGAACCAATCCATCCTGATGCACTCCCACATTTACAAATGCGCCGAAATCCGTGACATTGGTTACTACTCCTTGAAGAATCATACCCTCTTCCAGGTCTTTAACTTCGCTTACTCCTTCGAGAAATTCCGGTACCTCAAATTTTTTCCGAGGATCTCTGCCTGGTTTCTGGAGTTCATCACGAATATCTCTCAGAGCCAGACTGCCGATGGTATCGCTTTCAAACGAGGATAATTCTAATTTTTTAATAACCTCGCCATTCCCGATAAGGTCTTTGGGGGTAGCTCCGATGGATTTCGCCATGGTCTGCACCGTATCGTATGCTTCTGGGTGGATAGCCGTTGCATCCAAAGGCTCTTCGCCTTCCTGAATGCGCAAAAATCCTGCACATTGCTCGAAAACTTTAGGGCCGATACCGTCTACTTCCAGCAATTCTATGCGGGATTTGAAACCGCCGTGTTCGGTACGATAATGAACAATATTTTGAGCAGTACCAAATTGCACACCGCTTACATATCGAAGAAGCGGCACCGATGCCGTATTCAAGTCCACACCGACCTTGTTTACGCAGGAAACGACGGTACGATGCAGGCCTTCGCGCAGGTGCTTTTGGTTAACATCATGCTGATACTGCCCAACACCGATGCTCTTAGGCTCGATTCGTACCAGCTCAGCCAAGGGATCTTGTAGGCGTCGAGCAATGGAGATAGCTCCGCGTATGGTCACATCTAAATCAGGAAATTCTTCACGGGCTATTTTAGAGGCGGAATATATTGATGCCCCTGCTTCATTCACGAGGACAGAGAATGGCTTGTTCGGTATGTCGCCAAGTTCTTCTAGTACTTTTTTAACAAACGCGCTGGCCTCGCGGGATCCTGTTCCGTTGCCGATGGCGATGGATTGGACGGTATATTTTTCGATTAGTCCCTTGAGTAGGGATTTGGCTTCGTTGACTGTGTCGTCTGATGCTTGTAAAAAGAGGGTCACATTCTCTTTGAACGTGCCTGTGTCGTCGATGACGGCTAACTTACACCCCGTTTTCAATCCGGGGTCCAGCCCGATAACGGCTAAACGACCTGCGGGAGGAGCCAGAAGTAAGCTATATGCATTTTCTCTGAACACATGAATGGCCTGCGTCTCAGCCTTCTTACGAGCTTGAGCAACCACTTCATTTTCTATGGAGGGTCGGATGAGACGTTTATATGCATCTTCAATGGCGGCTTTGATATGTGGTGCGTAGTCTGAATCTGTCTTGGAAATTTGCTCTGACTCCATTTGGGCGGTAACGGTATTGTCATTAAGGAGGAGTTCCATGCGTAGAATGGATTCTTTGACTCCACGTAGAATTGCCAGGAGTCGGTGTGAGGGTATATTTTCTATTTTTTCAGAATAGTCGTAATAGGAACTGTACTTGGTTTTCTGACCTTCGGATACTTTAGTCGAGTATGTGGCCAGTTTGCCCTCGGACGCCATTTTCGTGCGTACAAAAGAACGGGCATTTACGTTTAGAGATATCTGCTCGGCCAAAATGTGACGTGCGCCTTGCAGTGCATCATCCGAAGTGGATACATTTTTTTCCGAATTGATAAACGTAGCGGCAAATTCATCTATCGACTTTTCCCCCTCGACCTGTTCCCGGAGAAATACGGCAAGTGGTTCCAGTCCCTGCTCTCGCGCAACGGTAGCTTTAGTACGGCGTTGTTTTTTATAGGGTAGATATAAATCTTCTAAGGCATTTTTATCGTCGCAGTTCTCTATAGCAGCACGAAGCTCGTCGGTGAGTTTTCCCTGTTTCTCTATGGTATCGAGAATAGACGCTCTTCGTTGACCCATGGCGGCATAATAGGAATTTCGTTCGGAAATTGCCTCTAGCTGCACTTCATTCAGATGACCAGTCACATCCTTTCGATATCGTGCTACGAAAGGAATGGTGGCACCGCCATCAAACAATTCCACTGTTTTTGTGACTTGGTGCGGAGAAACAGAAACTTCCTTGGATATTTTTTCGATTATCTGAACATCGAGCATACTGCAAACAACTCCCTCAACGTGTGTATATGAAAAATTAGTCTATCAAACGATGGGGCAATACACAATATTCATATTTAAAAATAATGTCATAATCACTTGTCGGTTTTCGTCAATATCGCAATGGTATACCGTGATAAAAAAATTGGTGTTGTGTTACTTTTCCATGCGAGGGTAGAGACTATTGGAAGGTAGTTTGTTTCGTTCCCGCTAAAGGAGAATCTCGATATTACTCTAAAGTAAGATTAGGTTAGGGGTATGAAATTTCGGTATTTTACTGCTATAGTAGCGGCATGAACCTAACGGATGAACAGCGGGATTGGCTTACTCTGGCTTTGGTGCCGGGAGTAGGGTCTACTCATTTCATTCGTCTGCTGGCTCGATTCCACTCCCCGGCGCTTGTGTTGCGTGCCGGAGAATCCGCTCTTCGCGACATTGTGGGCAAGCAGCTTGCACGGCGTATTGTTGGTTACTCCGAAGTGGTGGATCTGGAGGGGCAAATTCGGTCGCTTCAGGAATGCGGTGGATCTATCATCACWATGAACGATTCGGCGTACCCACTTCTGCTGGGCGAGATTTACGATCCCCCGCTGGTGCTTTTTTCTCGTGGTCAGTTGTTTGAGTCGGATCACAACGCGGTCGCTATAGTGGGTACGCGCAAGGCCTCTCCGTATGGAATTCGTATGGCTGAAAAATTGGGCAGGGAATTAGCCGCAAGAGGTATTACTGTCGTTAGCGGCATGGCGCTGGGAATTGATACGGCGGCACATCGGGGCGCATTGGAAGCGGGAGGGCGAACGATTGCTATACTGGGTTGCGGGGTGGATACGATTTATCCTCCGCGTAATGCAGATCTGATGAATGACATCATTACATCGGGTTGTGTGTTGTCTCAGTTTCCCATGGGTGCCAGTCCATCGAAAAATCATTTTCCTGTACGCAATCGGATCATCAGCGGGATGACGTTGGGAACGGTAGTGGTTCAGGCTCCTATTCGGAGCGGCGCACTGATTACGGCTCATGCCGCAGTTGAACAGGGCCGGGAAGTGTTTGCCATACCGGGAGAGATTGGGGTGTACAACAGTCAAGGACCCCACGCCCTGATTCGGGAAGGGGCAAAATTGGTGGAGACGGTGGAAGATATTCTCGTTGAATTAAATATACCGTCTGAAATTCGGATCTCCGTATCTGCACCAACCGATTCTGTTCAAAGTAACACGGACAATGAAATTGCACATCCTGTTACGCCAAAGCCTACACCCGTATCACCTGGCAGCGAGGCGGAAAGGGATATCTTATCGGTGCTGGCGCCCAACGGGTCGTATGTGGACGAAATCGCTGCGGCATGCCGGGTATCCATTTCCGAGGCACTGAGCCGCCTGACCATGCTGGAGTTAAAAGGCTTGGTACGTCAATTCAGCGGTAAGCGATTCGCCCCTAAATGAGTCGCCGCTCTTTGACGGAACGTATTCGACGGGGCGATCCTATCCCCCTCCCTCTATCGGTCCTGCTCCAGAGTGCCACCCCAATTACCCGTGTGGGAATGGCGTTACGAAAACGGAAGCCTGTCGTAAAGATAGATGCCCATGTCATCAGTATTGGGAATATTACGGCGGGAGGTACAGGAAAAACGCCAGCGGTTATTGAACGTGCACAAGCGGAACTGGATAAGGGGAAAAARGTWGGGATTTTGACCAGGGGGTATCATGCMCAGTCGGGYAATCGYACTGTRGTGTCYRCTCAGGTCTCCTCCGAAGATCGRTTCGCWGARCYGGGCGAYGAAGCWGCCCTTCTTCTCAAACGGGTACCGGGAGTGACGGTATTCAAAGGTGCGGATCGTATTCATACTGCCCGATTRGCTGTGGAGCAGCACGGATGCGATGTRTTGATTCTGGATGACGGGTTTCAATATGTACCGCTACATCGGGATGAAAATATATTGATTATTGACGCAACAAACCCATTTGGAAACGGTCATTTACTTCCCAGAGGAATACTGCGTGAACCTGTGGACGCGACAGAACGTGCTTCGGAGGTAATACTCACACGATGCGACCAAGCTAAGGAGATCGCATCCATCATTGAGACCTTGCATACTCATGCGCCGGATATACCCGTTCGAACCACCAGTCACGAGGCGAGCGGATTGTGGCAGGTGAATTCGGGYASGGAKTGGTCWTTGGATCGGCTTCATGARCAATCRGTGAAGGCGGCTTGTGCGCTRGGTAATCCGGAGGCTTTTCTTGCGACATTAAATGGGCTGGGGGTATCGGTCACCGAGTTTCATGCGTATCCGGATCATGCTCGTATTCCAGATGAGTTAGTCAATACTGACGAAATGTTAGTGGTAACAGAAAAGGATGCTATGCGGATGAAGTCCCCTGGACCGGGGGTTGTTGCTCTGGCTATTGCATTACAAAACTACTCTTTGGATTAAGAGTTTTGCGCGCGCTCTAATGCTGACCCTGCAGCACCCAGAACGCCGGAGTCAGACCCTAATGCGGCGGTTACAATCTCAGCTCGAATTCCTGGAACATCGAATGAACGTTGCAGCGCAGTCTTTCTAATGGGCTCAAGGAGTGCTTCCCCAGCGGCAATCATACCTCCGCACAGCACGATTTTTTCAGGGTTCAGCAGGTTTATTAAACTGGAAATACCTACGCCAAGCCATACGCCTGTTTCTYGAAGTACGTCCAGTGCTATAGCRTCGCCTTGTTGGGCAGCATCRGAGATCATTTTYCCTGTWATWRWYKWTTCATTACCTYCRCACARGTCGCGYAWTAYGGAMGGWTCTCCGTTTGAAAGTTTTTCTTGGGCCGTTGTTATCATTCCGSTGACAGAACCGTATGCTTCGAGACAGCCTTGTGCACCGCAACCGCAWGTACGGCCATCGCGYTSGACTTTCATGTGCCCCACTTCCCCGGCTGTACCATCAATCCCGTGGACAAGATTGCCGCCCACAACAACTCCGCCGCCTACGCCTGTACCCAACGTGAGGGCGCACATGTTTTGGCTGCCTTGTCCGGCCCCCATCCAAAATTCGCCGTAGCAGGCCAGATTGCCGTCGTTGTCGACGTAGCAAGGAACACCCAGAAGGCTGCTCATACGTTCCGCTAAGGGTACATTTTTCCACCCAGGCAGGTTGGGCGGGCTGAATACCATACCAGTTTCCCAATTCATGGGACCGGGTGCGCCGATTCCTGCGGCAATTACATCGGACATGGATACTTGGGCTTGTTCTAGTACCTCATGCGCGCCGACAGTCATGGCTTGCAGCACGGATTCCAAACCTTTGTCAGCCTCGGTGGGACGTGATGCCTTGGCGAGGACTTTACGGTCAGAGGTTACCAGTGCTGTCTTGATGGCGGTACCACCCAGGTCAATGCCCAGGACCAGGTCTGCCATGATTTAATTCCCCAGTCCCTGAATGTACTCTATGGCTATTTCGATGCGGGATATACAGTCTTCCTGACCTAACAGGTCAGCCAATTCGAAGAGCCCTGGCCCAATACTTTTTCCTGTGAGAGCGAGGCGTGTGGGGTGAATATACTGCCCCAGTCCCACTTCATTTTTTTGCGCAAGAGCTTCGATGGCATCGTGGAGGGATTCATGAGACCAAGGATCCGCTTGTTGAAATGCCTGGAGGATATCATTCATTTTTTCTTTTGCCCCCTCCTTTTTCCATTGCTTGCGTACGCCTTTTTCTTCATAATCAGATGGGTCGCTGAAAAAGAAATCTGTGTAGTCCACGATTTCGTTCAGGGTGCGTATTTTTTCCTGGCAAATTTCTGTCATGCGGCTYAGCCACTCATCGGATTTCGTATTTGTATCTAATCCCGCCTTATTCATAATGGGAAGGAGTCGATCACGCAGATCGGGAATGGCAAGTTTCCGCATGTGCTGCCCGTTAATCCATTGAAGTCGCTTCAGATCGAACTTGGCGGCCGATTTCCCCAGACGCTCAACGGAAAAAGCCTTGAGCAATTCTTCTTTCGTGAATATTTCACTGTCATCACCGGGCGACCACCCCATCAACGCCACGTAATTCAGCATGGTTTCCGGGAGGTATCCGTCGTCACGCCAATCCAGCACATTGGCACCGTGAATACGTTTGCTGTACTTTTTCCCCCGTTCATCCAGTACCATGGGAAGGTGTGCAAATTTGGGTACCGAATACCCCAAAGCTTCGAAGAGCATGATATGCCGATTGGTATTGGTCAGATGATCGTCACCGCGCATAACATGAGAAATTTTCATTTCCCCGTCATCCACTACCACGGCCAGATGAAAAATAGGATCGCCTGTGGGTTTAAGAATAACGAAATCATCGAACTCCACGTTGTTTGTTTCAACACGCCCTTGCACCAGGTCTTCGATAACAGTCGTACCCTCGGGAACCTTGAAACGTACGACACAACGCTGGCCTTCTTTCGCCGCAACTTCATCCGGAGTCAGGTTACGGCATTTTCCGTTATAACGCGGTGGACGTTTCTCGGCTTGGGCACGTTCCCGTTCAATATCCAATTCTTCTTTGGTACAAAAGCATTTATAGGCTTTCTCATCGTCAAGGAGCTGCTGCCCTTTGGCACGGTGCAGTTCCACACGCTGGGACTGACGGTATGGGCCTAGTTCTCCTTTTTCTGGCTCATCGCCGAAGGGTGGGCCTTCATCCCAATTGATACCCAGCCATTTGAATCCGTCACACATAGCCTGTACGAACTCTTCTTCCGTGCGTTCCGCATCGGTATCTTCGAGACGCAGCACAAAGGCACCGCCTTGTTGTCGGGCATAGAGCCAGTTCATCAAAGCAATCTTTGCCGTTCCTATATGTAAAAAACCCGATGGGGACGGGGCGATTCGTACACGAACATCACTCATGTTGGGTATGTTTCCTTGCTGGTTGGTGAGAATGAGAACATAGAATACACGGTTTTTCTAATTGGATACACTATTCAGGAGTAAGGGATGTAATTGGAACTATTGCCGCACGACTTCGCTCAATCAGATCGGAAGCACGTTGAAATTCAGGATCAATTCGCAGGGCTTCGTCGGCGCGCAATATTGCATCTTCGTATCGACGTTGCCGATATAGAGCAATGGCCATATACACATGGAATTGAGGATCGTAAGGGGCAAGATAAATAGCTTCCTGAAAGGCATATTCTGCCTCTTGGAGTTCTCCCAGTTCTAAAAGTGCCGCACCGAGATTACCGTACGCCTCTACATCGTAGGGATTCATTTCTAACGATATTTTTGATGCTTCCATGGCTTTTTGATGATCGCCTTGCATGCCGTACCCTGCACCCAGAATTTTATATACCGTGCTATTGGGCTGGGTAACTCGTGCTGTGTGTTCAAACAGGGAGACGGTATCGCGCCAATAGCTGGTTTGTCGAACCGAAGTAACACACAGGAGGACCAGGCAAACGGCAAACGCACAACTAAGCCATGGAGCTTTCCGGTCGCCCCAGGTTACATTCCCGGCTAAGGCCCATACAATGGCGATAAAGAAACCTATGTGGGGGAAATAGGTGTAGCGGTCGGCCATAGCTGCGCCGCCCACTTGAACAATACCCAACACGGGTACCAGGGTACCGATGAACCAAAGGCAGCCAATTAAGACCAGTGGTTTTTTTCGAGAAATCATCAAAACGACCAGAAAAAGAACTGTTAAAAGCACAAAGTTGATGATGGTTTGCATGGCGGGAATTTGGTCAAGTAAATGCGGATAAAACACGCCTAAATTTCGAGGCACCAGTGTCATCAATATGTAATTCACAATTGCATCCAGTCCATTGGCAATCCGAATCCCGAGCGGTACCGTTTCAAAGTTACTCACGGCTCCACTTGCATTCTGAGCTTTATACGCTAAAACAGATACAAATAGTGATGCTAGGAAAAACGGGATCTTTTCGATTATTGCGATTTTAAAAATTGAGCTTGTTGTGAAATACAGACGCTTGAATGGTACGCAATCCAGAAGAATAAATACGAAGGGCAAGGTCACCAGCATGGGTTTTGCCAAGAGACTGAGAGCTAAAGCGGCCCAAGTCAGTACAAAATAAACTTTTGATGAATTTCGTGTGTACTGGATATACGCCACTAAGGAAATTAAACCCCAAAACACGCTGAGAACATCTTTACGCTCTGCGATCCATGCCACGGATTCCACATGCAGGGGGTGGACAGCGAAAAGTAAAGCTACGACACCAGATTTCCATGGCGTACGTGTTAGCCCTACCATGAACGCATAAACAAGAATGGAATTGGCGAGATGAAAGGCTGCGTTTTCGAGATGGTACAACCCTGGCCGTAATCCAAAAAGAGAGAAATCGACCATATAGGATAACCATGTAAGGGGGTGCCAATTGGAAAAGGTAAAGGTTGTGAACGCCCATTTTATATTGGATATTGTAATGCCCTGCTGAACATGGTCGTTGTTAAAAACATATTTTGCATCGTCGAAAGCAATATAGGTGAAGCTGCCAGTTTGCAGATAAATCACCATAACTGATAGAGAAATCGTGCCGGTTACCCAGTAATGAACATCATTTTGAAGGGTGGAGTTGATGCCGTTTTTTAATCGTTGGAACATGGATGTATTATGTACAATCTTGGTAGTCAGATTAAAGAAAGCGGGTGGTGATTCAAGGATAGATTATCTAGCGTTCGATTTAATACCTTGCGCTGGTTGGTATGCTCCTGAAAATTATGCCAAGGAAGTCTCAAACGGGTCAGCGGACTTTACTGTGCGTTCAATATTTTTAATTGTATTGTTTTCATCAACAAATACGGATATGGGGCGATGGGCATCGGCTTCTTCGGGGGACATCTGTGCGTAGGTTAATGCGATAATTAAATCTCCAGGTTCTCCTAAACGAGCGCATGCTCCATTTAGACAAACTACACCGCTACCGCGTTCTCCCTCGATGATATAGGTTTCGAATCGCTGCCCGTTATTTATATTGAGGACATGAACCTTCTCATAAAGACGCATACCTGCGGCCTCGATGAGATCCATATCCAGCGTCAGGCTTCCCATATAATTTAAATCGGCCTGGGTAATGGTGGCGCGGTGAATTTTACTCTTAAACATTTCAATCAGCATGGTTCAAGCTCCTCCCGCTTCTGAATCTATGGACGTATTGATATCGTATTGTTTCGGTGCTGCATGAAAATCATCCGTTGGATCAAATCGCATGTTATCGATCAATCGGGTATCCCCCACTTTTGCCGCCACAGCAAGCATGACGGGACCTTTTATACTATCTACGGGCGTTAATTCCTCGGCATCAACCAGCTCAATGTAATCTATCTCAAGGGAATGCATGACCTCTCGCACTTTGGCGATAACACGAGCTGCATCGACTTCTCCCGCTGCCATCAGCTCCTGAGCAGTATTAAGGGAGCGAGAAATACACAAGGCGCGTTTACGGTCTGAATCGGACAAATATTTATTGCGTGAACTCATTGCTAGTCCGTCACTTTCCCGGATAGTGGGCAGGGCAACGATCTCAATTCCAAAATCCAGATCCCGAACCATACGTTTTATAATGCCCACTTGCTGACCGTCTTTTAAGCCGAAGTAGGCCTTATGGGGAACAGTGGTATTGAATAATTTCGCAACCACGGTAGCCACGCCTCGAAAGAAATGAGGCCGGGTAACACCGCATAGTCCATCTTGCAGACGCTCTACCTCCACATAGGAAGCATAATTTCGGGGATACATGGCTGATGCGTTTGGGGCATAAATAAGGTCAACACCCATGGCCTCTGATTTTGCACAGTCGTCCTTGAGGGTACGAGGATATTGATCGTAGTCCTCGTGAGGGGCGAATTGAGCCGGATTGACGAATATACTTGCCACCGTGAGATCGTTTTCCTCTACCGATGCCTGCATCAGGCTCAGGTGTCCCTCGTGTAATGCTCCCATAGTAGGGACCAAACCGATAGTCTTTCCTTCGGCACGTCGGTCAAATGCCCACTGACGCATTTCATCCGGGTGATGAATAATATTCATGAGTATTGGTGCTCCTGGGCAGGAAAGGTACCTGCTTTCACTTCGGTGATATATCCGTTGAATGCGGCTTCCATGGATGTTTTTACATCGGTGAAGGTTTTAGTGAAACGGGTACCCCCCCACCCCATCATGTCGTGCATGACCAGCACTTGTCCGTCGCATCCTGCACCTGCGCCGATACCTATGGTGGGACAGGACACGGATGCGGAAATTTCTTCGGCCAGATCGGGGGGGATACATTCCAGTACGATGGCGCAGCAACCCAACTCATCCAGTTCGAGAGCATCTTGCTTGAGCAGTTTTCGGCTCTCCTGATCTTTTCCTTGAACTTTATAGCCGCCCATGACATGGATGGATTGAGGTGTAAGACCCAGATGCCCCATGACAGGGATGCTGGCGTTTTGGATAGCTCGAATAGTGTCGCCGAAAATGCGTGCTGGGCCTTCGAGCTTGACGCAATGAGCGCCGCCTTCTGCGACCAGTCTCCCGGCGTTCCGAACAGACTCTTCTGTGGATATCTGATACGACAGGAACGGCATGTCAGCAATGATGAAGGCATGCTCGGCTGCGGCGGATACCATTTTAACGTGGTGGAGAATCTCGTCCACGGTAAGGCTAAGGGTGTTTTCGCGGCCCATAACCACCATGGCGCACGAATCGCCCACCAGTATGGCATCGACGCTGCATTCGTCCATCAGCTTGGCTGTAGGATAATCGTAGGCGGTGAGCACGGCTAATTTCTCGCCGCGCATCTTGCGCTCCTTCAAAGACGGAGCGGTAACTTTTGACATTTCTAGTCCTCCTGAACCGTGACGTTTATCTTTCCGTCCCGGTCCCTTCTGGGCTCCAAGCGGAGCGGCTCAGTGGCTAGCAGGTCTGAATGTTAATCAGTCCCGATATGTTGTGATGGCGCAATGCGCCGGACCTTTCCCGCCGCTTCTGGGCGGGCGGCCAATTCCGCAATCGTTGCATGTGTAACCGGATCAATTATGTCACCGGCAATTTGAGCCAAAGGCTCTAATACAAACGCACGTTTGCGAAACTGCTTATGAGGTACCGTTAATTCTGGGGTTTCCAGAATACGATCCTCATACAACACGATATCAATATCGATTACCCGTGGTCCCCAATGGGTACCAGGTCCTCGACCCAACATGCGTTCTATTGACTTGACTGCATTCAGGAGTTCAAGCGGATTTAACTCCGTCTCGATCTCTACAGCCATGTTCAAAAACGCAGGTTGATCGACAAGACCCCAAGGCTCTGTATCAAACCAGTCGGATTCTTTACGAATCCGAATCCCATCGTATTCATCCAAGGCCTTCACCGCGTTTCGCAAATGTTCTTCACGCTGCGCCATGTTGGTGCCTAGACTCAACCAGACGGAATGGGGCTTGCCGTATTGCATCATGAATAGTTTAGCATACGGTCTGTTTTGCTGCAAYAGSATWAWRTGMWCTAGAGWAKGGATTTCAKRGCTTTTTCAAGGTTTTCAGGGAATTGTGTCCCTATTATGATGGATTTTCCATCCCGTTCCAGTATCACTCCCTGGCTGCCCCGAGCGTTAAGAAAGAAAATCTTTTCTCCTTCGTGACGGCCTAGCCGAATCCCCCACCCTCCTGCTTCCCGGATTGGTTTATAGGTGACTACTTGAGCAGATAGAATTTCTTCTTTAGGTATTCGTTTCGTGTAGTAGGGAAACAAGCGACCGAATTGAACCTTCACTTCTTCTTCGTATACCCAGGTGGTCATCGTCAAGAGATTGGCTACGATAGCCGCTATTATAAACATGAGAAAGCCCGGGAGTATTCRACTTAGCTCTGCTGAACCATCTTCTCTTAAAGCGGGCAGGCCTAGAGCCAATCCGGCCATACCGAGAATGAGGACGATCACATACCCGATTTCATTGAAATTTTGTCGTTCGTAAAAAAGTACGTTACGCATGATAATTCTTCATTGGTTAAATACATAAAAAAACACCGCTGCTTGAAGCAGCGGTGTATATTATTTCTGATCATAAACGTATATCAATTTTGATTTTTGGGACGTAGTATCCAACTGGTTTTGTAGGTAAGTCTTCCCAAGCTATACCCTTTGGGAGTTTGCATCTTTTTTTCAATGGTAAAACCACGAAACATTGAAAGCCAATTTGCATAGACGCGTGAAGACGTTTTAACACGACCGCTCCGCATAATCTGGCTGGTGGACTCTGAAAATTTATTACCCATGTCACTACTTCTCCTGCTTAAACGAACAACATGTTATTAAAAACGAACACATCGTATCACCATACAGTCTTCCCCAAGAAAACTATCATGATGAGTATGATATCACAGATCCAACTGCCGATGCATTCGAATATGGGCACTTTATCTTGGTAACTACCTGTGAATATATGACTTACCCTACTCTATCCCGCCGGAATTCGTTAATTATCCAGACGCATAAAACGATTCCGTACTGGTATCCACTACCCGACGACGTTCTTTTCCGGAGTCAAATTCTTTGGGCGTTAGCGTTGGATAATCGTTATTGAAGCAGGCCAGGCAGAACTGCTCTTTGCTCAACCCAGTGGCATCAACCAAACCTTCGACAGTTTGAAATCCCAGAGAATCCACGTCCAGAAACTCTTCCATTTCTGCCACGGTTTTATTATACGCAATGAGTTTGCCTTTGTTGGGAGTATCAATACCGTAGTAGCAAGAATTGATAATGGGGGGACAGCTTATGCGGAAATGGATTTCTTTGGCACCGCAACGGCGCAGCATTTTGATTATTTTACGCGCAGTTGTACCACGCACTACGCTATCATCTATGAGTACGATACTCTTTCCTTCAATGGCACTTCGCACGGGGTTCAGTTTTATTTTCACACCAAAATCCCGAATTTGCTGATCCGGTTCGATGAAGGTGCGACCTACGTAGTGATTACGAATGAATCCCATATCAAATGGTATTTGGGCTTCGTGGGCATATCCCAATGCAGCCGGGTTGGAGGAATCCGGCACGGCCATCACTAAATCGACTTTCATGGGGTCGGCTTTGGCCAGGTTTGCCCCCAGTTTTTTCCGAACTTCATCAACACTTCTACCAAAAATATTACTGTCAGGGCGTGCTACATAGATAAATTCAAAGATACAGGAGCGTGGGATAACAGGCTTGAAGGGTTTGATGGACTCAACGCCTGATTCGGAAATGACAATCACTTCACCGGGTTCTATTTCCCGTTCCCAATCAGCATCGATGATATCCAGGGCGCAGGATTCACTGGCAAGAATATACGCATCACCCAGCTTACCCAGCCACAGGGGGCGTATACCCATTGGATCGCGGCCTGCAACGATTACATCGCCATTGGTGGTTAACAAAGACCACGCTCCGATGACCTGTTGAAGAGCATCAACAACGCAATCAACAAAACGGTCTTCTTTCGATCGTGCAATCAGTTGAATGATTACTTCGCTGTCAGTCGTACTCTGGAAAATGGCTCCATCGTCTTCCAGTTTTTCACGTAGAATTTTTGCATTAACCAAGTTTCCATTATGACCCAATGCCATAGAGCCTTTGGCATAATCTACAGGCAGGGGTTGAACATTTTTCAGTTCGCTGGAACCAAAGGTAGAATAGCGGACATGGCCGATAGCCACATCGCCATGAAGCCGAGCTAATTTATGAGGTTTGAAAACATCGGAAACAAGCCCCATCCCACGATGAGCGTTCAGATGACCGTCTTTACTTACGACAATACCCGCACCCTCTTGTCCTCGATGCTGTAATGCGTAGAGTCCGAGATATGTCAGATTGGCCGCTTCAGGATGCCCAAACACACCAAAGACACCGCATTCATCCTTGACATGGTCATCGGCTGTGTCGCGCACGAGATTGGGCGGCAGCAATGCTGGGTCGATACGATATTCACCGTTAGCTAAGCGAGTAGAAAAAGGCACATGATTTGGTTCATCACTGCTAATGCGTGACATCAATGAAACTCCGTATCACCGGTGATCAATTTGTACGCTTCGATATATTTTTCTCGCGTTTTCATTATGATCTCATCGGGCAAAGGCGGAGGAGGCGAATTTTTATCCCAATCCGTTGTCTCCAGCCAATCCCTGACAAACTGTTTATCAAAACTGGGTGGATTCTTTCCAGGTACATACTGGTCCGCAGGCCAGAACCGAGATGAATCCGGGGTTAAGATTTCGTCAGCCAACACTAATTCTCCATCAATAATCCCAAATTCAAATTTGGTATCGCAGAGTATAATGCCTTTGCTTGCGGCATATTCCCGACCTTGGCTATATACTTGCATTGAAGCATTGGCAGCAGCGGCATTCCAGTCATCCCCGAGAATCTTGGCCGCTTCATCTGGACTGATATTAATGTCGTGACCATYGGTTGCTTTGGTAGCTGGCGTGTAAATTGGTTCATCCAACTCACTCGCTTCTACCAGTCCGTCTGGTAAGGGAATTCCACAAACGGTTCCATGTTCACGATATTCTTTCCAACCGCTGCCGGCAAGATATCCACGAATGACAAATTCCACTGGAAACATTTCGCATTTCTTAACGAGCATGGATCGCCCATCGAATTGTTCCGGGGATTGTTGAAACTCTTCGGGGAAATCTTTCAGGTCAACGGAGATGAGATGATTTTTCACAACATCTTTCATTCTGTCAAACCAGAATACGGACAT
Organism: Candidatus Hydrogenedentota bacterium; assembly: GCA_002746185.1. GTDB lineage: Bacteria > Hydrogenedentota > Hydrogenedentia > Hydrogenedentales. The sequence goes on along the minus strand of NVWG01000012.1, from coordinate 2,579 downwards.
CTGGGTAAGCACTTTTCCCTTATCGGGAATGCCGACTGGTTCCACCCAGTCAAAAGCAGAAATGCGATCGGTAGCAACAATGAGCAGCTTATCACCTAAATCATAAATATCGCGCACTTTCCCTCTCAGTGAGGGTTCCAGATTGGGTAAATTTGTCTCCAAAATAGCATCCACTGTAATTTGCCTTTCTTTTTTTAGAGTTTGACAGGAAGAGATATCGGATTTAATGGTGAAAATTGGCGAAACGGATCGTGCATGAAAAGTGTGTCATTTTATTGCACCGACCATGTCGTCACGTTTCGATTTTCCCCAATATAAACCGAAGCCCAAGCCTATCCACAGGTTTTTTGCCGATGTCACAGCAGCCTTTCCAAATYACGGGCGRATCATACGTTTTGGAACTGTCAATGTCAACGAAACATTTCATTCAKAWWTTTCATATCCACCGCGAACTAACCCTAAAAAAGAGTGAAATCAGGCATAATTATATAAGAAGGTGGATTTTCAATAAAAAAAGGGCTATGGTGTTCACGCTTCTGCGATTATGTGGAGACGTACGGGGGACTTTGTCAGTATATGACTTTATTTTGGGCCATAACCTCTTTATTACTGCTCATCCCATATATTGGGTGGGGGGTATACACGTTACGTTTGCGTTACGTGTACCATGAAGAGTTGGAGACCCTTTGGGAAGGATGTACTCTTGTACTTGTAGGATTGTTTTGCGGTATTGAAATTTTGTTGCTCCGCAGTCTGTCAGGTGATTCAGTTGCCTATTACCTTTTTTCCGTTTTGGGGATCTTTTCCGCTACCGCAGCGTTATATGGTCCCATGCTTGTTTCGCTGGCTGCACACATGGTAGTTGAAATGATTCATCCTGATCGTCTTGAAGATGATACCTCGCCAAATTTCGGACCTGCGGAATCACTGGAAGAGATGGGAGATTGGGAAGGCGCGTTACTTGAGTACACCGTTTTTGCCCGTATCTTTCCCAAAAACCCTGAACCTGTTTTGAAGATGGCGGACATGATGATGGAATTGGATCGTCTTGAGAACGCAGCGCGTATGTTTGAACGTGGTTTGTTTCTACTCGATGATGAAAACCGTGAATGGAAAATTATCAATCGGTTGGCAGGGTTATATGAAAATCAAATGGATAACCCTAAAGAAGCAATACGCGTATTAAACATCCATATCGATTTTTATCCGGAATCAGAAATAGTAGATACAATAGAACAACGCATTGAGCGGTTACGAAATAAAGAGGCTCACCCTCCTATTCATTCAAGGAGCGAGTTGCTGGAGCCGCCTCCCAGCGATCTGTTGGGATAACCAGATTCCCAATACCTGCTTTCCGGGCAATATCGATGGCACGAACTACACGGCCAAAATCTGCCGCTTCATCAGCACGCAACACAACAGCAGCATCGGGGTCTGACTTTTTTAATTCCAGGAGCATATTACGCAACTCTTTTTCATCCATTATTTCGTTATTCAGATAAAGAATCCCTCCACTATCCACAGAAATTTCATGAATTTTCATTACTTGCTCTGTTGCGCTTTCCGCTTTAGGGAGTGTTATGTCAATGGCATAGTCTTTTTCTTTGAAGGTGGATGACACCATAAAAAATATAAGCAGCAGGAACATGACATCGATGAGAGATGTGATATTGATGACGGGTTTACGTTTTGTACCAGAATGGTTAAATGGGCCTTGCATAGACATACCTTTTGCCGATTATCGAGGCTTAATAAAGGCATTTTACCGTCTCCGAATATCCGAAACAACTTATTGAGTTAAATAGTGGATATGATGTAGCATTCAGCACGGATTACTGTCGCCACGTAAAGGCGCTTATTTACATCAAGAAGATCGGGGATAGCATGGCCAGACAAGTAAAGATTTGTGTAGCAGACGACGAACCGGCATTGGCCGATGTTTTGAGTGAGGGGCTTAGGCTTCATTCCATGGAGGCCATCCCTGCTCATTCGGGGGCAGAAGCATTGGAAATATGTAAACGGGAGGATATCGATCTCATCCTTCTTGATGTGGACATGCCGGAGATGGATGGCTATGAGGCTTGTGCGAAAATAAAATCGACTCCAGAATTGGAAGATATTACAGTCATTTTCGTGACGGGTAAAGGCGAGCCGGAGGATCACGAAAAGGGATTCAATCTGGGCGCGGTAGATTATATAACTAAACCTTTTAACCTGCCTATGGTTATGGTTCGAGTGGAAGCTGCGCTGCGCATGAAACATAACGAGGACCCCAATCCCACGGATGTGGATGGATTGCAGGATCAATATTATACGGATATTTTGACAGGGCTGAAAAATCAACGCTATTTTATGGAGCGTCTTCAGGAGGAATTGGATAAAGCGCACCGATATGATTTTCCTGTTTCGTGTGTCATTATGGATGTGGATAGTGCTCGTGCCCTGGATGTGGAGAAGGGTCCTGTTTCTTTGGACGATTTGCTTGCTGAAGTGGCTATGTCTATCCGCGAGTTTACGCGCTCTTACGATATTTTGGCCCGTTATGATGGTACACTCTTTGTTGCCGTGCTGCCCCATGC
>NVWG01000189.1 GCA_002746185.1 Candidatus Hydrogenedentota bacterium | reverse complement strand
CCTTTTTGGACGTTATCCACTATGGATTTCCAAACTCCAATGGAGTGCTATCTTAGCAACTCCGCCGGAGCCGACCTTCTCATCTTATCTCCCGACCCAAGCACCCGCCCGACCCGGAACGGGTCTCCAAGAATCCACGCAGGCATAGTCACCTATATTTCCCACAACCAGATTTAGTACCCTTACCTCCAATGAGAAATCGAGATGAAGAAATTACCTACCTGATAAACCACGGTAAACTGTGGCGCGCAAAAGAAATTTTGCAAGGCCGTATTCAACAAATGGGGTACGATACAGATCAGTACGAACGCTACGGTCAAATATTGCTCGCCATGAACGACAATATCCAGGCCGGAAAATATCTATTCCTATCCGGTATTCGCAAAACTGAATACGAAGAATGTATCCGGTTATACATCAACCGATACACAACCAAAAACAAAACGACGATTATCGACACGTTCCCAAAGGCCGTGCGAATTGCTGATGATGATTCGTATCCTCCCCAACTTCTCGAAGATTTGAAATTTTTGGATCTCACACCAGATTTAATTCGACAAATAAAACCAGTTTTTACCTCGTATTCAAGAACGATGACAAAGTTAGAAACCTTTTTCTTCTTCGCCATTGCATTTATACTTATTGCCGCATTTCTCATTGGAGTATACAATGGTTTATTATCATTCATCGGGTGGCTTTTTTAACACTAAGTCTATTTCCAGTTTCTATCTAAGCTGTGTAGTGTGACTCAGTCGCTGTCGGCTGTGTGTTGTTTAGATTGGGCGGTCGGTTCGCGAACCGCCCCTACGAAACATACATCCGTTATGCCAGGGTATTCCTGACTCAGCCACATTAATATCGTATGTCAATATCCCGACCCGGAACGGGTCTCCAACAATCTGTGCGAGCACAGATAGGAGATTGCCGCACTTCGCTTCGCTATGTTCGCAATGACAGGTTTGGGATTGTGGATATAATTTATGCCTTGCTGTGGCAGGGGCACCCGACCCGAAGGGTCTCCAATAATTTGTACGATAGGTGTAATCTTATGGTTAAAAACAATCCGTTCCATCCGTGCAAATCCGTGGCAAAAAAATCTACGTCATCAGCGTAATCTGCGGATAAAAAATTCTTCCCTTCCCATTTTACCCTCCACCCTCTCATCAGGTACCCTATCTCCATGAGACAAAACCGCGCCATATTTCTCGACCGGGACGGCACGGTCATCAAGCATGTCCATTACCTCACTGACCCGGCACAGGTGGAACTGGCCCCCGGGTGTGTCGAGGCATTGCAGCTGCTCTATGCCCACGGGTTCTACCTGGTCGTGGTGAGTAATCAGTCCGTCATCGGACGSGGTACGGGCACGGAAGCCCAGGTCAACGCCTGCAACAAGCGCATGGTCAACCTGTTGGCGGAACACGAAATCAAACTGGACGGCCTGTACTACTGYCCYCACRTCCCGGAAGACTAYTGYAAATGCCGCAAACCCAAAACCGGCATGCTGCARATGGCGGCAGGCGAACTCCGCCTGGACCTGCCCACGTCCGTCATGATCGGCGACAACATCACCGACGTGGAAGCGGGGCACAACGCGGGGTGCGCCCTGTCCATCCTCCTGGGCGATGCCCCGGAAGGCGTCACCTGCATGACCGCCGAAAATCTCCCCGAAGCCGCCGAACTCGTCCTCAAACTCAGCATCCTGGGCGGCACTCCCAAAAAACACGACCTTTGATAACCGATTCCAATCGCCTCTACCTTTTTCTTTTGTCCACAGATAGCACAGATGTACACAGATAGTCCATCTACAACGTCATTGCGAACGAAGCAAAGCGAAGTGCGGCAATCTGATCGCCCCGAAGACTCCACGTCACCTATATACCTGCACACCCTGTTGCACCCGTCTACCCAAGCCATGAATCCAGTCCAAGTAGCGTATGGGGAAACAATAGGTCATAAAAATGAACCGCTACGTGAAACCCTTATAGTTATTGGGTTTCAATCAGATACACGCATCCCCAGTCCTAACACAAATGTGATTTCCCCGACACTCTGAGGATACGCAGTATCTATCGGTCTTTCTTTGCCTACTTTCTTCCTAGAAAGAAAGTAGGTTAGGTTTTGTGGGGGATGATGGCTTGTGCGGCGGAGGCTTTATTGGAGAGTTTACCGTCTTCGCGGTAGAACTCGGCTTCGGCCTGGACGAGGCTACGGCCGCGATGGATGACCCGCGCTTCGATGCGCAGGATGCCGGACGACACGGGACGAAAGAAGGATACATTCAGGTCGGCGGTGGTGAAGGCTTCGCCGTCGTTGAGCGTGGAGATGGTGACGGCCCCTAGGGCGCGATCCGCCAACGCGGCGATGAATCCACCGAACACCGCCTCGCGTGGATGAAACAGCTTCGGGTCCACCACCCACTCCATGAGCACATATCCCGGCTCCCACTCTTTCACCGGTGGCAGGTTAAGCGTATTCACGAACGGAATCGCCTCCCGTTGAAACGCGTCGTCCTTCATCTGATTCATCACGTCCTGCCAATGCCCCATTACAGCGTACTCCTTTAATTTCATAGTCATCAAATTTCAAGCTCAACCTATTCCCCCCTCGAGGGGGGATYAAGGGGGGTGTTCGTTATCGGATATCGACGTGAAATACACCCCTCTAGCTCCCCTCAAGGGGAGAATAAAATTAGTTTGTATCCTCGTCCAAATATCTTGGGTCTACACAAATTGCTACAGTCCCGCGAGACCATGAAGGTGTCTCCACCTAACCGACGTGACAGACGATATACACGAGTCTATCGTATTTTGAGATTGCCGCACTGCGCTACGCTCCGTTCGCAATGACATTTTCTGCTCGCGATGACGTTTAGGAATAGTTTTTGTACTATGAGATAGCTTCTATTTACTCGTTGTCCTCTTCCAGCTTACTCGTGGCCTTCATCCAGCACGATGGCCGGGCCGACGTGGTCGGGGGTGCGTAGTCCGCTTACGATATCCTGAACTTCTTGGGGTGGTGGCGGTGTTACGGCGGATACGCCGATGGTCACGACAAAGTTGAGTACCATGCCTATGGCGCCGATGCCCTGGGCGGAGATTCCGAAGCACCACAGGGGCATGTCGTAGAATTGCGCGCCGATGATGTACCCCCCCGTGAAGATCAGCCCTGTGCACATACCCGCGATGGCGCCTTCGCGGTTCGTCCGCGTCGTAAAAATACCCAGGATAATAATGGGGAAGAAACTGGATGCGGCCAGTCCGAACGCAAAGGCGACGACTTCACCCACAAATCCCGGAGGATTCACGCCGAAGTATCCCGCGACGATCACCGCCGCAATCACCATGACGCGCCCCACCAGTACCCGTTTTTGTTCGTCCGCCTCCGGGTTGATGAGGCGAAAATAAATGTCGTGTGCCAGCGAACTGGAGATGACCAACAGCAGTCCCGCCGCCGTGGATAACGCCGCCGCTAGCCCTCCTGCCGCCACCAGCGCGATCACCCACGGTGCCAGCCCTGCCACTTCMGGCGTGGACARCACRATGATATCGCGATCWATKATGACCTCGTTCTTWTCCGGGTCATGGGCCAGYGTGATGAGYTGATCGCCGTTYTTGTCATCGAATTGCAGCAGACCCGTGGCCTGCCATTCTTTCGTCCATTCCAGATTCAGTTCCTTGCCGTCCACGGTATGAGAAAGCTCGTACATCAATCCTTTATCTTCTTCCTGCTCGGACACACCGACCACCTGCGCGCCGTTGAGAGACGTGAGCAGGTTGTATCGTGCGAAGGCCGCCAGCGCCGGAGCAGTGGTATAGAGCAGGGCGATGAAGATCAGTGCCCACACTGCGGAATACCGCGCGGCACGCACGTTGGGCACGGTATAAAATCGCACAATAACGTGGGGCAGTCCCGCTGTACCCACCATGAGCGCCAAGGTGATGCAGAAGATGTCGACCATGCTCTTGCCCTGGAATGGCTTGGTGTATTCTGTAAAACCCAGGTCGATCTGAATGGCATTGAGCTTCTGCACGATGTCGCTGGTGGTGAATGCTATCTGTGGAATGGGATTTCCGGTGAGCTTCATGGCGATGGCTGCGGAGGGAATGAGGAACGCCACAATGAGCACGAAGTATTGGGCGACCTGTGTCCAAGTGATGCCTTTCATGCCGCCCAGCACGGCAAAGAACGCGACAATCACCATGCCGATGATCACGCCCACAGTGATATCCACATTCAGGAATCGGCTGAACACGATGCCCACACCGCGCATCTGTCCGGCTACATAGGTGAGCGACACGAACACCGCACAGATTACCGCGACGATGCGCGCCACGTCAGAGTAATATCGCGCACCCACGAAATCGGGTACGGTGTATTGACCAAACTTGCGCAGGTAGGGAGCCAGCAGCAATGCCAACAGCACGTAGCCTCCCGTCCAGCCCATGAGATAGATGGCGCCGTCGTAGCCCATGAACGAGATGAGTCCCGCCATGGAGATGAAGGAAGCTGCCGACATCCAGTCCGCCGCCGTAGCTGCGCCGTTGGCGAGGGCGGGGACACCCTGACCTGCCACGTAGAATCCGGCGGACTCTTTAACGCGAGCGCGCCACCCGATATACAAGTACACGCTGAAGGTGATGAAAATGAAKAKGAAGGTCCAGSWTTGAGTGGTCATTGCGCGTTCCCCCTAGACGTCGTCGTCATTATCTAAGTGAAATTTACGATCCAACTTGTCCATGCGAAGGGCATAAACCAACACGAGAACTACGAACACATATATCGCCCCCTGATGGGCCATCCAGAAWCCRAAYGGYACRCCGAAGAASGYAATCTTGTTCAACRSYTCCACAAAAAGAATACCGCAGCCAAATGAAACGAACGCCCACACCGCCARCAGCTGAAAAATGAGYCGCATRTTCGCYTTCCAATACGCCTCGTCCCGCGCCTTRTCCTTGGTCATCCCGAATCCTCTCATCACGTTGAGTCGCTGAAAATAAAAACGGTTATGACCATAACGCAGGGGGAGTGGACATTGCAAAACTGGAGGCAATATACGGATTTGTTAAAGCAGGTGCCGGATGATAATCATGCCTTTTAGCGGCGGCTGCTGAATAGTTTTTCWTAAAGCCGCGACAATCCCTTTCCGGCTCACCTCCTTTTATACAGATGAGGTAAAGTACATCACTGCCATGAGGACAAAAAGCCCCGCCCAGTCGGTTCAATGTCGTGGAAGTGGCCAGATTGCCACGTCGGCCTTCTGCCGTCTCGCAATGACACAAAGGAAATGTCATTGCGAACGAAGCGGAGCGAAGTGCGGCAATCTCATCAGTTAGGGTACTGCACTTTGGTCTCAGGCTATAAAAAGATGTTTATATTAAGTAATGACGGATACGCAGACTTGTTCAATATTTTCCATCGAAATCATCCCAGCCGGATCGGTATCTTTTGAAATTCTTGAGCACTTTGTTGATCCCTTTGAGATCGAATTCTTCCGCGTCATACTCCTCGCCGATCCATTCGACAACGAATTCATGTTCGTCATGATTCGGATCTGCCAGTGCCTCCAGCATATTTTGATACCCCCAGACGCCGCCGCAGTCTTCGGGAGGTCCCGCATACGCACCTTCCAGGCAGTTCGGATAAAACGTCTTCGGATCGGGTTCGCCGATCTCCTCCACCACCAGTATATGCTGCCAGTAATCCCCCATGTCGTAGTTGTACATTAGTTTTTTCTTTTTACGATTCAATATTTGTTCAACCACTATTTCATCTTCGTTGATGGGAGATTCGCCAAAGGATTCTTCGTCAGGCAATATCTTGCTGTAACATTGTTTTCCATCTTCAAATTCATGCAAGTGAGAATCATCCCAACCCATCACGATTTGGATGACGTCATGCAGCTTGCCCAGCGTCATGTCATCCCGTATCTGAAATCGCCGCCAAATTTCCGGCTTGGAATCGCAAAGAGCGATGCGCAGCGTAAATATTTTTTGTGTTGGTTTTGGCATTGGACGGAACTCCGTGACAACTGTTCTACAATTTTCACTTATTCTGACCTCCCGATTCAGCCCATTCAAGTCCGTAGGATCGGATGGTCAATTTCCCAATATATGTATCGCAACACTGAGTCGTTACCTTTCCCGAGAATGCTCTACATGAGAATGCTTATCATTTATAACTCCGCGAATAACATCATAAACGCCTTTGTTTTCAGAGTGTTCAGAACTAATTTCAAATTCGTGTAAACTTCTCCGACCCTAAATTGAATTTATATAGGAAAAGAGGTGCGCCTTTTTGGTGAAACACAGTCATCCCATAGGAAGTTTTCCATCGGTGTAAGTCGTTGCGATGATAGGGTGGTTTTATCGTTTATGTGATTTTTCAATATTGAATTTATTG
>NVWG01000188.1 GCA_002746185.1 Candidatus Hydrogenedentota bacterium | reverse complement strand
AGCAAGTTTAAGAGTTGTAAGCCAAATTCTGTAGGGGCGGTTCGCGAACCGCCCGCTTTAATGGACTCACAGCCGAGGGCGGCTGTGCCACACTTGGGTTATCTGAGTAATCAGCGGCATCTGCGGATAGGGCAATTTAGTACTCCGGCAAGATTGCCGCACTTCGCTCCGCTACGTTCGCAATGACATGGTTGGCGGGTTTGTGACAGGAATTACTTCGACGGAGGATAGAGGGAGTGATAGGTGGCGTAGTGGGCGAGGATACGTTTGACGTAGTTTTGGGTTTCGGCGAAGGGGATTTTTTCGATGAATTCGGTGATGGGCATGCCTCGGAAGCGTCGTCGCCATTTGTCGCAGTTGCCGGGGCCGGCGTTATAGGCAGCCAGGGCGTAGACCAGATTCCCTTCGGAGCGATCCATCATACGGCGTAAGTAGGCCGCGCCCAGGCGCAGGGAGTTGCGGGGATCGGACAGATCGCGGGCGGCGGATCGGGGTACCGTGCCGTCCACGTTGGCGAGCCAGGTGGCCGTGGCGGGCATGAGCTGCATAACGCCGGAAGCACCTGCGGAGGAGCTGAGGGCTGGTCGGTATGTGCTTTCCTGCCGCGCTACTGCAAGGATGAGGTAAGGGTCCAGGTTGTATTCTTTCGCCAATGAGGTGGTGAGTTCCCAGTAGGCTTGGGGGTATCGAACGCGCAGACGGTCCAAGGTCTGGGTGCCGTCGTCGTTGACACCGAAATTGTGGGCATCGGCATATTGCATGGCGGTGTAGGCGGTGCCTGCTTCGCCCATGCCGCGATAGAAGAGAGCCGGGTCGGCGTGATTGGCGAGGGCCTCGCCCAGCGTGACGGCTTCCCATTCGGCTTCCGGGTAGCCCCGGTTGGCGAAGAAATTCAGGCGCACATAGCGGGGATCGGTTTCCATAATATCCAGTGCGGAACGGGGTGCTTCATTCTCCATGGGAATAGGGAGGACGATGGATTGGTTGGGGGTGATTTTAAGTTTGACGATGTGCTGCGTATCCGGATCGCCAAGACGCTGCAGTTCTTCCTGGGCACGGTGACCGTAGTAGTTCGTCAGGCCAGTTTTGACTGCGAGGCGAAAACGGGCAGCGGCATCTTCCGGCTGCTTCGCATCAAGGAGAATGGCTCCGGCCCAAAATGCGCTCTCGGGGACGGCGGCGCTGTTGGGGAATTGACTGGTCACCTCATCGAAAATAACCAGTGCTTCGGATCGTCGATTGCCTTCCCGGAGCAAACGGCCTGCATCCATGAGGGCATCGGCAGCCTTGCCGTTTTCAGCATGATCCTGTGCAACGGATTTCAGGATACGCACCGCATCATCGAGACGATTGGCCTTCTTGTAGCCTCGGGCAATTCGGCGCAGGGTGGAAACGGTATCGTCGGAATGAGGATAGGCTTTGGCCATACGCTGGGCAACGGCTTCGGCTTCGATTATCTTGTCCGCCTTGATAAGGGAGATAACGGTGTACAGCATGGCGGCCTGGGCCCAAGAGGTGGTGGGCTGATCGGCGGCCAGTTCCCGAAGCATGCGTCGCCCTTCTGCGTCGTTGCCTACAGCTATTTGGAGTCGAGCGGACAGGTGTTTCCATTGGGTTTGGAGATTGGGGGCGGTGACCCATGCGGCAGGAATGGACGCGGCGACTTTTCCTGCTTCCTTATATTTGCTGGAGCGCAGAAGGCCCAGCGCGGCGGCCATGCGATCCTCGGCCCAGTCAGATCCGGCGAGGATGCGGGAAGCCTCCAGTCGTTTCGCATACCATGCGGTGGATTCCGTGACAGAGCGGAAGTAGGCGTACCCGGCTTCTTTTTCATCCTTGATGTCCAGGCGCGTTTCCGCTTCCTGCCAACGGTAATCGCCAAGCCACCAGATGTTGGCCTTGAAGGGGAGTGCTTGTCTGAAATGAGGGAGCGCGTCTTCGTATTGTTTCTGCTTCTTCAGGAGTCGAGCCAGTTCACTGTGTGCGTATGGAATCCAGGGACCGGCTTCGGCAGTTTGGAGAAAGGCGTTCAGCTCGCGAATAGCACCGTCGGGATCGCCTGCGATGGATCGGCAAGCGGCGGCGCGGATACGTGCATAAGGGGCCAGATAGGGATCGGTTTCGGCACATTCCAGATACGCAGACATAGCATCGGCATACTTACCTTCCCGTTCCAGGTCATGGCCGCGTTCATAGAGTCCTTCCCCGGTGAGCGCGGAGACGGAAACGGCTAGCAGCGTTATCAAAGCCCCCAAAAATGTACTCCCCTTCGATTCTTAGTCGTTTCGACCATCAAGCCCGGTCTGGATTACCTGCGACAATTTAACCTGATGCACTATATGTTTAGGCGATCCGAGAAGATTATTTTTTTCATTTGGATCTTCCAGCACATTATACAGCGCATTACTGTCAACCTCTGTCGATTCTATCAGTTTGTATCGTTCGTTGCGAGCATATCGGGTGCGGGAATCCCATTGGGCGCAGACGGTGTTCCTTTTCGGTGCATGAGTATCGGCAAGATGTGATGCCAGACTCCTTCCTCTTATCCCCGGACCGGGATCCAGGTTGCATAATTCCAGGATGGTAGGGGCCAGATCAGCCGAGGTGGTGAGGGCTGTGTCGGTTTCTCCGTGACGTTGCCCGGGTGCTCCGGAGATGATAAATGGTASWMRCWRAWTMYKTKSTGWKGKTYKKTMRWSGYMSWRTKYYMWKKMSNTTCCYMKRWRKYSCSAKYASWWSRWSGTWTKSKTKKTRWGSYYTYRAYKKYTYWRYKTKKMKARRATACGACCGATCTGATTATCCAGATGGGTGATGAGGGCGTAGTAGTCGGCAAGTTCATCCCGGCAGGTCTTTTGGGTATCAGGCGGGAGCTGGTCGACTTCCGAAGGAAGAGTGAGTGCGCCTGGTTTATATTGGGTACGCCAAGGCATGGGCGGATCGAAAGGGCGCTGGGGATGGTTGAAGCTCAGGTACAGGAAGAAAGGCGAGCGGGTGTCTTGGAGAAAGCGGACAGCCTGGTCCCCTATCTTCGTGGAGGTGCWGTCCCCCCCAYGCTCATTTTTGCCGGAGTCTGTTTGTGATGAATCGAAACAATCCGTCCAAGTGAAACCCAGGGAGTCCAGCGTGCATGTTTCGTGCTGCCTGGTACCAACGAAGCCAGTTTGGTATCCGGCATTTGTTAGCTGCTGCGGTAGAGGAGGAGCATCTGTTGGGTCGGTTGATCCGAGCAAGTGGGTATGTCGGCTTTCGGCTGGATCAGCGGATACAGCGAAGGACTGGGTAAAGGATACGCCGTGTTTTTCCAGGGCATCCAGGTAGGGCGTTCGGATATCCGGATTACCGTGACAACCCAGATCCTGCCAATGGTGGCAGGGCGAAATGATGCATATAATGTTGGATTGGTTCATGTTGAATAAGTATAAGTCCCCTAACCAGTTCAATCAATTGTGGTTACCCCTGTTTACCGGAAGCAGATGTTATGATAGAATGTCTAATATGGTTTACTCGACTATACGGTTTTCCAGTTCGACTATACTATGTTGTCGGATAAAATGGGTTTCGGTATCAATCTTTCAGGGGGAAGGACGTTCATCATGAAATCACTCACTTATTTCGCTGCGATTTTATTGGTATCCATATCGGGAGGGGCGTGGGCAGAAACGTCTATCGAAGAGTATAAGGCCGTGTCCAAATTTATTGGCGAGGCGGAGTATAATGCGCTCACGTCTTCGGAACAGGATATGATTCAACACCGAGCGGCRCTGGAGAAAACAGATACTCCTTTAGCGGCATTGTGTTTTGCTGGAGAGGTACCCCCTTCATTGCAACAGGCTATAGATAAAGTATTCGCGTTCGGAATGAATACGCGTTTCAATGGAATTGACGGAATACGGTGGACTTCCACAGCTACAGATGGCGGCGGGATTTTATTGGGTGATCCTATTACGATAACCTGGAGTGTTGTTCTTGACGGCACCGATCTGGGGTTAGCGCAAGTGACAGGTGAAACGGATAACGCTGGCAGTGATTTAATAGCCACATTTAATGCCGCATTTGGAAGTCAGGCGATATGGGAAGCATTGATGCAGTCGGTGTTTGATCAATGGTCACGGTTAACAGGAATTACATTTGTAAATGTTTCCGATGATGGTGCGATATTCCCCGCTTCGTCAGGGGTATTGGGGCTGCGCGGAGATGTGCGAATAGGCGGTCGTTCGTTAGACGGATCGTTTGGCGTTTTGGCTTATAACTATTTCCCGACTTTCGGGGATATGGTTTYKSAWAYRGWWSMCMCMMKKYTKWWWRSWYMAWSMRAKAWKSAMMWWYSRKMWTKSAKWMWKWMYWWWWSKMWWKWAMAKRRRMWTGGGCTAGGTTTTGGTCATGTTTGCCCGACGGACGGCACCAAGATTATGGAGCCGTTTGTGCCGTTGACTATCGATCACTCCGGGCCGGATGATGTCGCTCATGGAAACCGTAAATACGGCGATCCAAACGAAAAGAGCGGCGGAAACGACACGGCGGGTACGGCTACGAATCTGGGACCCCAGGGAGCAGGAACGGTAAACTATGGTTTATGGCCCGATCCGAATGTACAGGCAATGAGCCTGGATTCTGTAGGCGACGAAGATTTTTTTGCATTGGATCTGACCAACGGGCAGAGCGTGTCGTTTCACATGATTCCCCAAGGCAGCTTGTTTCCGTTTGGAGATGATCCAGGCGATTCATGCGGAACAGCTACAATAGGCACATTAAATTCTTTAGCAGAAATCAACATAGATTTTGAGCTGATCGACACCGATATGTCGACGGTATTACTCAGCAGTTCCACTTCACCGCCCGGGTCTACCGAAGATATTTTGGGATTTACTGCTCTTGGGGCAGGCACCTATTATTTGCGTGTATTCACCAACGATGCCGTATCCGGATCGAACCCGGAAGATCAGGTGCAGTTATACAGCTTGCGGGTTATAAGTCCGGGGTTGGGTGCGCCGGTAAATGCTCCTTTTGCAATGTGGTCCATGACCTTGTTGGCAGCAGTGTTAATGGTTTTGGGCGGCGGTATAACCTGGTCGGTAATGCGGCGGGCTGGTGCAACGCTGGAATAGTAACGGCGTAAATAATTTCGGGATGCAGTGATACAGGCAGATGGTGTACACTGACTGAGTTGCTTGGGGCAGTAATGCGATTGGTATTCCGTACGTATCCATGAAATTTATTCATACCGCAGATGTTCATTTAGACCGATGTTTTTCCGGCTCGGGTATGCCTGTGGGTTTTGGAAACAGGCGCCGCCAGAGTCTGCGAGACGTTTTTCAGGGTATCATACGTCGGGCGGGGGAATGGCCGGCAGATGCGTTGATCATCGCAGGCGATCTCTTTGATTCGGATAGGGTGAGCCGGGACACGGTGGCCTTTCTGATGACGGAATTCAAATCTATTCTTCATGTTCCGATATTCATCACGCCGGGCAATCACGACCCGATGGTTCCGGATTCACCGTATGCGCTGGAATCGTGGCCCGGCAATGTAACGATATTCGGTAAACCGGAATGGGAAAGCGTGAAGCTGGCGTCGGGCCAGGGAACGATACACGGATTTGGCTTCGATGGACCGAAAATCTCCCGCAATCCTTTTGGCCAACTTCTCATTGATGCTGCGCAAAAAGACGCAGTCCATATTGCCGTGGGGCATGGCTCTGAATTGGGTCATCAGCCGCCGGACAAGGCGGAGTACGCGCCCTTCCACGCGGCAGACGCGGCTGTGCCGGGGCTGGATTATTTGGCGTTAGGGCATTTTCACAGCATCACGGAGGTGTCCGGTGAATTTACCACGACCGTATATTACTCGGGCTCACCAGAAGGTCTCAGTTTTCGCGAGACGGGTCCCCGCCATTATCTGGAAGTAGAGATCGAAGACGGCAAGGTCGAGGTTACACCCGTCCGGTCTTCGCAGATGGTCTATACGGACGAGACGATTGAATGCGACGCGTTTGAGTCGTCGCAGGAGGTAATCGAGACGATTCGGGCTATCGCACGGGATTTGGAGGGTCGAGCAATTGCGCGTATCGCGTTGGTGGGGGCCTGTGACCCGATTATTCAGAACGAGATTGGTCTTATTTACGATTCGGCTTCGATTGATTTTGAACATCTGCGACTGGTTGATGAAACGGCTCCTTCGGAGGACTACGACGAATTGGCACGGGAAGACACCAGCTTGGGGAACTTTACCAAGGCGTTGAATAGTGAGATTTCCGAGATGGAAGACCCGGGTGAAAAACAGATGCTGGTGCGTGCCCGGGAATTGGGTGTGGCCGCATTTCGTCAGCGGGCCATGGAAATTCGGGGGCTGGAACGTGGATAGTCGTATGAGCGGAGCATACCGGGGATGAAGTTTAGCAAACTGCATATCGACGGGTACGGGTTGTTCATGAACCGGGAGATAGAGCTGACTCCGGGACTGCATATTGTGGCGGGTCCCAATGAGCAGGGGAAATCAACGA
>NVWG01000011.1 GCA_002746185.1 Candidatus Hydrogenedentota bacterium | reverse complement strand
CGTTCTTGTAAAGCGCAACGCCCGCGCGGTAGTGTTTTTCCGTTTCGGAAATTTGTTCTTCTGTAAGAGAAGAATCATTACCCTGGGCTATGGCGGAGATGGGAGAAAATGCTATACCCAACAATGCCATGGTGAGAGCAGCCCCGATGGCGTTGAGCCGAAACAACTTAACTGACATAAGTACATTACCTCCTGCAGTTCGGTTTACACCGAGCTGTCTTTAGGGTTACACCCTTTTGCACACCCTATCCGTGACGTTATACTGTAAGAATGTCAAAGACAATTTACAAAATACAATAAGAAATAAAATTTACGCTCATACCAACATCAAGCCTAAATACTAGACTTCCAAGACGTTAGTGTAATATAAATTGGCTTAGCTATCAATCACTTTTTTTATCTATATATATTGTAGATATATCAGTCAAATGCAGTATTGGCAGTATGCTCTTTATTACTCTTCGGTTTGTATGCAGATTTCGATTTCTTTGCTCACACTTTCAGAAAATACAATACAGCACCCTGTATCCGGGTCAATGGAAATAAGCTCATAGCTTTGAAACTTTTCACCTTCTGGATAGTACCTGGGGCGACCGCTCCCGGTCTGAATTCGGGCACGATACCTATTTTGTCCTAAATCCTGTATATCGAGCAATTTTATTTCGTCTGTTTGGCTATTTCCGGAAGTGTCATCACTATTGCCACTGGGTAAAATAAAAACGAATCCTGGACGGCGGTGTAAGTTATTCCAGTTTTCCGGCAATTCGTCCTTGGGAGCGGGGGGGGGATTGCCAGGAATATCGATATCCGCTTCATCTACTGTGCGCTGTGGAGATTGTGGAATGGACGTATTCTTTCCCATTTCATCCGGAGGGTTCAGCATGGAATAAACACGATAAGATAACACGCAAACCACAACTGCAAGAACAATACGTTCTTTCGTGTTCCATACCAAAAAGAAAAATTTTCGAACTTTATCCACAGAAATACTCGTTAATCCAAGTTGTAGGTTTCAATATCTAAAAGGGAAACAACATCATTATTTTTTTGAAAATACTGACCTTTGGCGGTTCCGTAGCATTTCTTCTTAACCCACCGCCGAATAAATTGGTCAACAACTGGTTAGAACCGCCATCTGCCGTTAATGCAGATGCAGCTTCCGCTTCACTAATTGGTTTATAACCTGCTTGCTTTACCACCATTTCAACATTCAGTATGTGATTCGCATCCCGAAGATTTTGATTGGTGATTTTTATCGCCTCAATATTGAAATATTGATCTTCCAAACGCATGTTGTCCAGCAAGGATACCAGATCCTTCATTCGAATAGTAAACGTATACCCTGTTGTACGAGTCCTGATATCACCGCCCAAGCCTTTGTGCGCCGTAACAGGCGGCCAGAATTCGAGTCGAGTTATTGACGTAACCTTGGCACGCAGCAACAAACGTATCATTTCCATGCCGTATTTATATCGATTCATGTGCTGCAGGATTTCACTTACCGGGGGATTTGTTCCGCGACCATAAATACTTGGCTCAGGGACGCCAAAATTCAAGGCATTAATAGCGGTTCCGTTATTGTAGGCTTCATCAGATAACTGTTGCTTYAGYTTGGGAAATTCTTCCTTGTAATAAAATTTAGGTATGACCCCTTCGCTCGGAGGCTCTGTTGGTTCGAAGGGGATAAATTGGAAAAATTCCGCACGCTGCGCGGAGGCATTCATCCATGGTTGTTTTTTGTTCCGCCATAATTCGAGTATAGCTTCGGGATTGGTACGGAAAAATTTTTCTTCCATATCTTTAATTTTGGTCCGCAGTTTTTCTTCTTCCAATTCGTGTTTGCCCAATTCAATCCAGCGTTCCTTAACGTAGAACTGGAAAACAGCGAATGTGCCAGCAACCGAAGCAAGCAAAAGAAGAAACAAGATAGCGTATGTCTGTTTTGATCCCATAAATAGTCCGTTTTCCTATTGAGGCAATTCCGATGTTTCACCTAAAAATTGTACATCGATATGGAAAGGGTAAACTTCTATGCCCCATGAGCCGAAACCTTTGGTTCCGCCACCACCACCGCCACTTGATGCTATGTTGCCACTTGATCCCAAAGTGCCTAGACCGCCTCCCCCACCCAAACTGCCGCCGGAATTCCTGGTAGTATTAGCGGATGATTTAATATCTCCCAGATTGGCATTGTCTAATTCACCGTCTCCTACGGGTTCCAAGTATTTAACATGGAAGTACACGCCATTTTCCAAAAACAAATCACTGGATTGAAGACGTTCAACGTAGGTTTGGAGTAATGGCACGTTGTGGGCATACCCGAACAGAATGATACAATTTGGTTCTGCGATGCCGCTTGTACCGCCTCCACCACCACCAAGCCCCCCCGGCAGGCTGGTACTGCGGATATTGCCAGGGCTGATCCCAGGGAATCCCGAAAGTTCATATTTTTTGGCAACGGCTTGCCCGCCACCTATGTTCGCACTTAGCATACCTAACATTCCCCCGCCTCCTGATGGCGGCGCTGCTACTGGTGCTGCAACCGTTTCTTCTACTGCACCATCTTCGCCCTGTGCGTTCTGCTTCGCCATGAGTAACTTCCCGGCTTCGCCTGTATTACCAACTCCGCCGATGACTCCGGTCTGCATGGAACTGAACGCAATCCCGTTGGGTCGTAAATCGTTTATTTCCCGCATATAATCAAGCCAGAACGTGCGACCGGACTTCATGTTGTCCATCTTCTGCACTTCTTTAACAAAACCTTCTACATTGAGCTTGATACTATTCAAATCGTCTTCATAGGATGAAGGTGATTCGGGATTGTTGATTATAGAGGCGTCGTATTCCGCCAAGACTCGTTTAAGTTGTTTGATACGCTCCTGCACATTTTCATCTTTTTGAGCCGTACTGGGAATGGTGGAAGCCATTATTAAGTACACTGTCAACAGCGTAAGAAACCAATACAATACTTGTTCTTTTTGGCGTGAAGCTTCTTTTACGCGCGGCGGGATAAGATTGATTTGTACCGGAACTTCTTGTAGGCAGCGCAAGGCTAACCCTAAGACTACGCAAGCCTGCTCGGGGTGCTCACTGGCTTCGTTAGCACTAGGTGCAATAGCCAGGCCAGCCAAAGGTTGGGCAATGCGAACTTCGATATTCAATTGGCGCTGCATATACGGGATAATGTTGCGTAGACAAGCCCCGCCACCCGTTACAACGACGCGGCTCACTGGTCCACCTCCGGGTTGTGACCGGRAATACGCGAATGAACGGTTGATCTCGTTGATAAGGCGGCCTGTTACACGGCCAATGACTTCGCCGCCYTTGCCATCACGATTTGCATCGCCTGTGGGGGCAAAGCCCTTTTCCCGTTTGAGTTTCTCGGCATCTTCCCACGACATATTGAATGCAGAAGATATTGCGTTGGTAACGTCGTTGCCGCCGGTATGCAGACTACGGGTAAACTTAAACTGATTATCTTTTTGAATGACGATATCTGTTGTTGTTGCGCCCAAATCAATGAGTGCCACACATTGTCCATCATCGCCAAATTCGCCTGTATGGCTGAGCCAGTTGTAGGCAGCCAGAGGAGATACATCCACCATGTCGATGGATTTCTTGACTTTTTTCAGCACTTCCAAATGCTTGTCTACAACATCAACCTTGATGGCGGCCATCATTACATCGTAGCCACCCACCTCTGTGCGATTGAGTACCTGATAATCCAACGCAATTTCATCCAGAGAAAACGGTATTTGCTGTTGGATTTCATATCGTACTATCTGGGTTACTTTATGCTCAGGTACTGGAGGCAAGGGACGGTTACGCGTGAATACGGACTGGCCCGGGACGGCTACAATGGTCTTTCTATGACGTATCTTCGCCTCTTTGAGTAAGTCTTGAAGGACCTGTGCCCGCTGTTCATCCTTTTCTTCTTCCTCTAAGGAGGGATCCATGCTTAATTCGCGCTGATAATATTTGGTGAGTTGGTATCCTGCTTTAGTTTGGGATAACTCACACAATCGAATGGCACTTGTTCCGATATCGAGCACAAGTCTTTTTGCGCGACTCCGTTTCAGCATTGCCATGATCTCAGCCTTTACATTTCAGTCACACTAATCCGCAGCCTATGTCCACGATGGCTTACGGTAACGCATTTAATCAATATATAATATTTATGATAAAAGTGATAATGCGTATATTCATTAACTTCTATAAATCATTGTCGTTTATTGTAATGTAAGATGGATTTGATGTCAAGAGGGGATGTCATTTGACAAGTATTATATTCCGTCCCTTATTCAGTTTTCATGACCACAAATCCTATTTTTATGGAATCATGTGTCAAAATTTCAAAAAACACCTAATTTTTAATTGTTTTTGGTATATCTTTGGCACATCTAAACCCGTAGTCTTTTCGTGTGGCATCCAATTTGTCAAAATGTCGTTTAGAACTTCGGGCTTCAAATGGTTCGGATAAATAGGATCCTCCTCGGAGAACCCGGTARATATTKCCATAATCTATGGTTATCTCTGTATTTCCGGGATAAGGATTGTACCAATCATTGGTCCATTCGTAGACATTTCCAGCCATATCCATGCATCCATATTCAGAAGCACCCTCTCGGAATTGGCCAATTTTCATCAAATGCGCCTCTGGAACATCCCCGCTTACGTTGGCAAATTCCGAGCTGAACGATGTTCCCCAGGGATATTCCCTTCCACGAGATCCTCGGGCAGCTTTTTCCCATTCCATCTCGGTAGGGAGTCGTTTGTCTACAGCTTCAGCATATTCCGCCGCTTGTTTCCATCCCACGCCGGAAACAGGGTAATCTGCTCGCTGCTCATTGAATGTATGATCGGGAAAAACCAGTTTAAATTGTGCATTGGTAACCTCAAATTTATCTATGTAATATGCATCTAGCTTGATACGGCGTTTGGGCCGCTCATCTGGAGAACCCCCGTCCACACCGAAATCGAATTCTCCAGCAGGAATCAGCACCATACCTAATGGCATGTCCCCTACATCGAGAACTGCTTCCAGCGAAGTAGATTCATTGGGCTTCAAAACTATTTTCGATTCATGATATTGATAGCCCTGCTGATATATTCCCAAGGTATACGTGCCTGGAGAGAGATTCATGTGGGCAGGAGTGGTTAAGCCTTGCTCGACATCATTCAAATAAATGGTTGCTCCGCTGGGACGGCTGAAAATCTGAATTTGGGCTGGTTTAGCCTGTAAGGGATGGATCCGCGTGTAATGGTTGTCGGTTTCGACGGTAACCGCATCCTGGTAATAATCATAGGTATCCAGACGCAGCTCATAGGTGTACTCTCCCACAGCCAGGGGATAATCGTTCAAAGGGGTTACTCCGGCATAAATGGTTCCATTGATGTATACCTGAGCGCCAAGCGGATCGGATTCAATAGTCAATGAGCCCATGAGCGGGATCAAGCTAATCTCTATTTCCTTATGCTCCCCTGCTGCCAGTTCCACAGCAACCGTTTTTCGCCGATACCCTTTTCGGTATACAACCACATAAGCCGTCCCCACCGATACGTTGGGTATGGTAATGGGGGTAGCGCCATGGGGTGTGCCGTTGACCATGACCATACAGTCGTCTTCGGGCAGGGTCGTTATTTTTAGCGAAGCAACTTCAGGCGCACCGCCACATCCGGCCAATGCGCCCCATATCACGATACAGAGGCATATCCAGAGTAGTTTCGATATGGAACTTGTGTAGTACACGACCAAGTTAGATTCCCGTAAAATATTAAGCGCATTCCCGTAGTATATATTAAACACAATTATTACGGGATTCGCAAGTCTACGGGCGGTCGAATTCTTTAATGGGCTGCTCATCCTCTGTCTGACGRTTCCGGACATACTCAGCCACATCCGGTACAACGACGAAACGTATACTGGCCGGGGTGGAATCTTCAGCTAAAATAGGACTGTTGGGGTTTAAAGGGTCTTCTAATATTACTGATCGTGCACTAAATAGATAGTTAATTTCTCKRACTCGATTGGGGTCGCCTAAAAAGAAGGGCGGGACAAGTGTGCTGGACGCTATCACGATTCCAAAAGTGGTTTCGGGTATAAATCCGAATGCAATTAGTTCACCTTCCTGGAACAGATTCCAGAAAATGGATGGAGACGTGTTTGTATTATTGGAAAGCACACGGATGTTGAACCGGGCTTCCACGCGTTGTTCTACAATGTTGGCTGCTGGAAAGAATACATTGGTTGGAGGGAGAGGAATCACGGTTTCAGAACCAAAGTTCCGTTCACCGGAACCTGGACTCTCCGTTATTACAGGAAAATCCAAGTCGAATATCGGTGTTGACGTATCATTGTCCGTATTGTGCCAGAACAGCGGGGTCACTTCTGTTTCGAGAGTCTCTGCCACAGAAGGTACATAAAAACGCTGCCAGTTGGGTCCACTGTTACCAGGAATACCATCGCCGATACCACTAATCACATCGTTGAGTTCGCTTGGGAAAAGCTCCGCATTACCCGCTTCGTCGGTACCTTGAACCACCAGTAAATACCAGCTATCTAAATTATCCGTTAATTGAGAAGTCAGATTCTCCGTATAACTGCTGTTAGAACTCCAAGAGGTCCATGGAATATGCACCTCATCGTAGGGTCCATCACGATATTCGTCTTTGTCCTGACTGTTGAAAGTCCTCCATATTTGATAGGTATAGGCCGGTACTAATTCTGTGCCGCCGGGGTTTTCTGTTACCACAGGACGGGGCGCGGAGGCCAGGCGCCAGGTGAATGACGGATTTTGGGTTACTCCGTTGGCTGGGACATTGTTACGAACGAATTCAGTATTGACCTCCTGCATCCACCACAGGTGTAAGGGGTCTAGCCGTCGGTCGTCCTCGGTAACCGTTAATTGAACTCTTCCCGTTCTGTCGCCTCTGGGGAAATACGCTGTAGCGCGATCCGAAGCGGCAAACTTCACGATAAGATGCATGTTCCCGTCCACGTCGTCCGGATCGATGCCGGAAGTGGGCAGGGTGCCTGTAAAATCCCATATCGCTCTCATCTCATCTTGTACCTCCGAGAAAAAGACACTATTGGTGAAGGCTGATCCGGAGGGGGACGTAATATAACTCACGTCGATATTGTTCACATCGGGTAGACGTGTTGACCCGGGCTGGAGTATCCAACGTGCCAGGAACACGGGCGATGTACGAACATCGGTTGTGCTTAATGGTGCGGCGTTGAATTGCAGTGCCGTACTATCGGTCCCGGAAAATGAGATGTCCAAATCACCGAAGCCTGCTACTTGACGCTCTGTGGTGCCGCCGTTAAATGGGTCCCCGTTCAGTGTACTTTCACTGGGCAGCACTCCCAAGGCGGTGTAAAGGTCCTGATCCACAAAATCTACAAACACGGTGAATTGCAGGTTGGTTTCCGGCGCGACAAACCCGGCAATTTCGTCGAGTTCATTGGATCTGGAGGCCACGTTGAAGAATTTCTGTGCGCCTCGTGGATTGTCGAGAGGAATATCGGTGATAACGCCTTCGTCTATGGGGGCGTGTTGGAGGAATTGCGTAAATGCGGTAACTCCGTTACCGGGCAAATAGGGATGTGTTCCAAAGTTTGCGCCAGTGGGAAGAAATCTTCCGACGGGAACAGAGGGGTAGTCCCCAAGATTAAAAACGACGAACGAATCAGCATTCAGCGATCCGCCGTTGACTGTCATAATCGGCGGGATGGTATCGATGATGAAATGGCGTCCTGTAAGGGCATCCCCTATAATTCGCCCTCCGTCTGTGAAGGGAGAACTGAAATCGTCRCCCACGATATTTCCATCYTCGAATAAATATATAGCCGCATGACCGTCGGCATACAGAATTTCGGTTCCACTGCCGAATTGTACGGTGGTGATAGCATCTGTATTGGTACCTATCCATATTTGATTGTCTGGGTCCGAGGTGACTCGCTCCAGCCGGATACGGTGGTCGGGATCGGCGGGGTTGCCTCCTTGAGGCACAATAAATGCCTGAAAGGTGTTAGAGAATGTGCCGCTCACTTCGATGCGAACATACAATTCTCCGGCACGTAGGGGGCCTACTGGATTCGGGAACACATCGGCATCCAGCCAATTCCCGAAGGAGCCATCATCATTATATAGGTATCCGTCTATTGCTTTCACCGGAGGGTCGGTAAACGTCAGATCCACCACATCTACATCAACAAATCCCAATGTGTTGCCTGCAGGAGCGGAAACATGAAGAATGTCGTATCGGCCATATATCCCGCCTATAGCTCTTTCGATGTATAGCGTGGGGGAGGTGCCAACTCCGCTGAAGGGAGCCAAGTTGTCTTCAAAGAATACGTTGTATAAACTTTCCGCTTCCGTCATGGAAGTGATCGTTGCCGCGACAGGAAAATTCCCTTCGATGCGTACCGAATTACCGCCAGCGAATGGCCCGACGTTGGGATAGATACTGTAGATTTGCATGATGCGCGCATAGGTATAATTATCATCTACAACATTCTGGTATGTGTTGTAAATGCCGTCGATGATGGAGAATATACGCACATCCACGGTGCCCAGGGAGATAGCCCGGGGGGCTATGGTATAAATGTCTGTTGCGGTTATGAGGGACGCCGCGGAGGTATCGAATGCGGCTTGCTCTGTGCCGAAATAAACTCGATAAAGAGCATTTGCCGTCACCAGATCGTTAATCGGGTTGATGATGGACGAGAAAAACCCGTTGAGCCGAACGGAATTTCCTCCGCCAAACGGTCCTCTATCGGGAATTACATCCAGCAGTTGAAAATCTCCCACGTATTGGTAGCCGTTGGGAAGGGTTCGAGAGGTGTTGTAAATATCGGATGCCACCACCATCACATCTACGAAACCGGGCAGCCCGTCGGGCTTGGGTGGTACGGTGACGTACATGCGCGTTGAAGTAATCACAGGATCGAGGGCGGCGGCTTGACGGAATGAGGCTATCTCCGATCCGAAGTAGACGGTATATGCACTAGCGGCTGCAGCCAGATCGGATATGGTGGTGCCCACGGGGAAAAACCCGATCACATCTGCATTGTTACCTCCCGTAACCGGGCCTAATCCAGGGTCAACATCGATGACCTGGAAGGTGTCGATATATTCGTAGCCATTGGTCTCATAAATGGTATATACCGAGGCGGCATTTTCAATGAGATTCACATTCACGAATCCCAGCGTGTCGCCGGGAGGGGCAATGACATATATATTGTAAACACTATAGGCCTGAGCGATGGGTGCATACGCCGCCGGATTGAATCCGAAATATACGGTGTAAATGGACTCTGCACCTGCTACAGCCGGAAAAAACCCGCTTAAATGGATCTGTTCACCGCCGGGAAGAAATCCCTGGTTGGGGTTCACCGTGTAAATATCGTATACCGATGACATACCGCGCATCAGTTCCATGGTTTGGCGAACACCTGTGTTGACAGGGTAGTTTACGTCGTCGGGTTCAGGAACAGAGGTATCATCACCGAAGAAGCCGCAGCCTCCCAGTACCATGGCGCTCATGAGCAGGATCGCTGTCCAGCCAAGCCTATGTCGTGTATTCATACTGCATACTCCTTTCCCACATCCAGACGCGCTTCGGCGGGTCGGATGAACCAGCCCGAACTCCATGCGCCGTAACCATACTTTCGTAACGGGATGTTATCGCTCGTATATAACCCGTGCGTCCTTCTCGGCCGTCACGGTGAATTCCCTATCGTCACGGTAATTGAAAATACCGTCTCCGTTGGTGTCATTTACAAACCCGGTCTGCACCGTAACCCGAATCTCGAACACATCGGATCGGGTGGTAATCATGTTGGCGATACGGCGGAACCGTTCATGTGTTTCCTCGAACCGGGGCTGTTCTTCGTTTTCGATGAAGCCGTCGATATCGTCTAGTGTACCGTCGGGCAAATCGAAGTTATCATTTTCAGGATCCGAGTCGCCGTCGTTATCCTGAATATTATCCCGAAATAAATCACTCAGGATAGTGGGGTACGTATGACGCTGTCCCGTAATGCTTTCCAGTATTACTAGAGGTGGAAGGGTCGGGTCGATTGGGTTTTGAATCGGTATCAACTGCCGATTCCCTGTTCTGCCGCTGTTGAGTATACCGGGTATAGGGATATTCACCGGTGTAGGACGAACCAGCCCGGTAATGTGTTCGTAATAACGACCATCTGGATGCTCCGGACGATTTGTTGCTATCTTCCGGGCGCGGTAATGTAATGCAGGATTTTGCTCGTTGAACGCTGGCCGGAGCGATTGACTCTCCATAAAGAACGGCGGATTGTTATTTAGAATTTCATCGGTATAGTGGTTAAAATTTACTTCCGGATTAAAAGCGATGGGTGGATCAACATCAATTAGCGGTGGAGGTGCCGGGTCGGAGTTAGAAGCGAAATTGAAACGCTTGGTGAATTCATTGTATCCCGGCATGATACCCGGCAGCCCGATAAGGGGATTATAAAATCGTTGACCGAATTGATCAAAATTAACATTGACGGTAGCCACCGTATTGATGTTCAACCGCCCCGGCGTTTTTTTGCGGGGTGCCAGTACCACACGGGATACGCGGGTCATGATATCTCGATCTGAACGATTGCGGATAAATATTGCCAGGAAATTATTCTCTATCCTAACGGGACCGTAGTTGATAAATCCGTTGATGTCTGGACTGGTATTCAGCAGCGCGTCGAAAGATTCACTGACGAAGGAATTGGTTGTCCCTCGGTTCATATCCCGAATATCGAAGGGAATCAGTAAGCTGCTATTCCAGACTTTACCGTCACCGTCTTTATCGGTAAAGACTTCCACATCCAACTTGACCGCATTCGGCGATTGATTCACTCTGGTGGCAGCATTTACGAACCACTCGCCGAAATGGATGTCATCATCAAGATTACCTGTAGTGCCTCTGTTATCAACATGAAAGAGCGGGAACGGGTTGTTGTTATTTATGTTAATCAACGCGCTCAGGTCTTCGTTCACAGCCAGATACAGGTCGTACTCTCCATTTTCCACGCCGTCATTTCCGTCCCAAATAAACAGAGCTTCGTTGCCGGCGCGTCCGTCTACAAGATCGTTTAAGTCTATTGTGGAATTGATAGACGTACGATTCTCCGATGCATAGGCTATCGCGCGGCGTTCCAGAGGCCACCGATCAATGTCGTGTAGTCCCCCGGGAACCGTGCTGCGGAAGCCTACATTGTTGCCAAAGGCGAATTCGGCAGGGGTAGTGAATAAATGTACTACCGGATATCCAAAATTACTGAGCTGTTGAATGGCCAGGCTGGCCCGGTTGTCTGTGGGATAAAATCCCTGTCCTCCATTGATGGAGAATTCCTGTTCAGAATCATTGGCCATGGGATACAACAGGACAGGTGACCATCGAGACGGGGCGGTCAAGACRGGTWYKGGAGCGGTAACATCWTYGATCCARAGAAATTKTGAATCTAMTAAATTCGGGGCGGTGGTCTCGGTGAGTGGAAGTACCGAGGCGGTWCCCACGGACAGGCTCAACGTGTCGATGGCGGCGGTGTTGGCRATRACRGCGTGSAGATCGTTGCTCARRTTRTCMGAYKKRTCKGCGCTGTAATCACGRTGATCCGCCATRAACAAAGCATCGCCAAATAAATTACTGCTGAAATTGCTGGTCTTTGCAAACAGAGTATGTGCATTGGGGAATGCAGGATTAACTGTTAAATTCGGATCCCGTGCTGTGGCATTGCCAAAAGTCTGACCCAGCAGGATACCGTTCACCTGGAAGTCGCCGTATATTTCCGTGTCCGTACCGTTCAAATTAGTGCCTATCACCTGGTTGGGCGAGGAGAAATCGAGGAGGAAATTATTGGTCGCATTTAGAAGATCAGGATCTCCCTGCATTTCGTTGTATCGGTCGAAGTGGGTGAGTGTGAGCAGATCGCCGGGGGATACAATAGCCCGGTTGCGCACTTCGGTTTTGGTGAAAGGCCACTGACGATCTACGGTGGAGCCGGGCAGTCCTGCAAACTGAAACTGGCCTTCTTCTGTAAATTGTGTGGGAACGGCGCCGTTGAATCTGCTGCCCGGTACGGGTGGGTTTTCTATCAGGCGTTGGCTCATGTTCATGCGTAACGGGGAACCGTGATAGGCATGATTTGTGAGAGCTGCTATATCTGGGGAAAGATACAATCCCGCTGCTGTTGCAAAACGATCCAGAACCCCACTTAACGACGTATCCAGTTCCCATCGGCGATTGGTAGTGTTGTATAAGACACGCCGCTGATATCGACCCGTACTGTCTGCCCAGTCGTCGTAGTTGCCGTCGGTGGCCTGGAAACGATTCCGCGTACCGAATCGGTCACCGTTATAGGCCGGGTGCTTCCGTTCCAAGGACCGATAAAAATCGATACCCATGGTGTCGTTAGGCCAGAACGTGGGGTAGTTGGGATTCAAGGGAACCCGCGCACCGTTAGTAAGTAAAATATCGTCTATGCTGCTGTTCACCACGTCCTGTTCAGTATAGGTAATGCGATCCACAACTCGATTTTCAGTCAGGCCATAAATAGCAGCACTCTCATACAGCGATATGATCACGTTATCGCCGGGGAAAAATCGTCGTTCCACAAATTCTTTCCAGCGAGGCGGATCGTTTGGTGAAGTATATAATGTGTTGAAGTCTCGCTGCCAATCCCAATTTTGATCGCCATCACGATCCAGAGACAAAACAACGCCGTTGGCGCCAAAACCTCCGGGTACGAATAGACCAGAAGGCATGGATGACGAAATTGGGCCTGACAGATCCACCGGRTGGCGGTATCGCCGTCCTTCATCCACCCCTTCCAGCAACCCTAACGTATCCTGATTGAAACCTTCATCAACGATGCCGTCCCCGTCGTTATCTATTCCGTCCCGTGCTAAAAGGATGCCGTCCCCGTCGTTATCAATACCGTCCCGCTCCGGATAATTCGGGAAAAATCCGCCTTGCAATACCAGGCGACCGATCTCCTGTGCCGTGTCGAGATTGACCAGGCCGGGGATATCCAGCTGAACGATGCGGTCGTAGGGTTTGTTGGGTCGAATGCTCTCAAAGAAATTGGCGACGGTGGAGAATGTCTGATCATCGGACCGGACTCGTGCGCCCACGGGCATATTGGGGAAATCGTCTGTAAATCCGTTGCCGTCGTTGTCCACATAATCTTCTGCGTTAGCCCCGGTGCCTTCCGGCGAAAAGATCGGATTTTGAATAGCAAACATGGGCGGTACCGTTACATTGTTCGTGGTAAAGGTTGGGCTGATCAAGCCATCATCCCCACGCGCTAGCCCGATACCGTTGGCAAAAATACTGTTGGCGAAAATGGTACTTCCGCCGCGATACGTCAAATCGGCATTTTGAAACAGATCGAATTTATTCACGCCCAGCAGGAGAAATCCACCGGGGGCAATAAACGTGCCTTCCGGGATGCGCATCTCGACGGGCTGCTCCCCTTCCACACGTAATGTCCAGTTGGACAGATCAACCGCAGGGCCGTCTTTGTTAATATTGACCAGTTCCACCCATTCGTGATCCGGTTCCTGACTGAATTCGAAGTAGTTAATTGCCAGCGGAGAATCGTCATTGGTAGCTTTGCTTCGCATGATGGCAACGTGTAAAAACAGGTCAGGGTCATCAGGAATTTCTACACTGAAGCCCGGTGAGGGAATAAATGGTTGAAACGATGAACCTGAATAAAGGCGGTACACGGACTCTGCCTGCATAAACGCCATGCCGGCTGTAGAACTGAATACATCCCTGCTCAATACAGCGGGAGACGTTAGGCCTTGAGCCAAAAAGTCAAAGTCCAGTCCTTCATTGTCAATATTAGCAGCAATGAGATTCAGGATATCCGCATCCTCTGGGCCGATCCGCATGGCATACCGGAAGTCTCCGTAATCCGGTGCAGTGTTCACCCGTTGATTGGTGTCGGGATCAATAATTTCCGTATTCACTGTCAGGTAGTACCGACCTGCAGGCAGTTGGTCCGATACACTGAAACTGAACTGTGCCAAACTGGGTATCCTGTCGGTAATAGTAACCACGTCTACACCCGTACCAAATTGTCGAATCACAGGGAGGTAATTTTGATGAACGGAATAGATTGTTCGCAGCCCCATGAGCGATAGGTTATCTARGKYGKYASSMMTSWSGRYMYKRWMWRRRGTMYSSRASKGCSWRKCGGCAAAATCGATCAATTCGATTGTTCCGGTGGTGTACGTTCTATAAATAGTGTCTATCCGGCCCATGTCAGCAAATACGTCGTACATACGTCTAAAACGTACGTCGAAGTCATTGGCTCCAAATAGGTTTGGATCCAAACGAACATCATAGTCTACATCGCCGAGTTGCAGTACCGTATTCGCTTCCGCTTCCACTCTGCGCACCGGGCGTACCATAATTTCGTTGATACGGATGTCTTCCACRCCRGTCTGGGTATARTAAATTTCATGAGCAAAGCGGAAGGGGAGACCAGCGTTGGGCAAGAATGCAGTATCCATCCACAGATCATCCATTTTCACCGTGAGTTCAGAGCGGGCATGGTTCGTGTCTGTGAAATCGCGGACGTTTACGGCGAGTTGATAGGCCCGCAATTCCGCATCGGCTTCCAACTGCATGGTGTCGTAAAAAATGGGATCTCCGGGGAAGGTGCCAATTGATAAATTCAGCATGGGCGCCCGGGAAAAGACACTGGTATCTTCCTGGCGCAGCCCCAGTGAAAAGGTATCAATGTCATTGATATCGAAAACAGTAAGCCCAGGATCTGCCGCTTCCGCTTCTACCAGTGACTTTTCAAATCCGCCGATGGTGTTATAGAACAGCGGTAGGCTTCGGTCGTACGCAAAATCACGTACCAGCGACAGGGCGATTTCCTGTGGGGTGGCGAAATTATAATCCAGCTTAATGCCGGAAGGTTCGCGCAGGTTCGCCGTGTCCCATGCCAGGCTATCGCTGCCGTGACGATGCCGGATATTTCGATCCGTAGAGTGGGCCGTGATAAAAGGATCGAGTAAGCTAAAGGTGATTTGCGCAATGCCGGATACTTTTTTAATCTGCTGTGTAGTGCGATAGGGTCCATCGCCCAGTTCACCGATTTCATCTCGCACTTGGTTGTTGCTGTCGCCATCGCCGTCATTGTTGCCGTCATCGTTGAAATCCTGCAGCTCGAATATGGAGTTATCGATAAACCCGTCAAAGTCGCCGTCGATTCCATCGAGTACGCCCTGATCGTTTTCGGCCACGAAATTGCGATAGGGTCGATACCGTCGGTATTCACCCGGCTCGTCCAGACCTTCCAGCGTGGCATATTCTAAAAAGCCATCCCCGTTGTAATCGTAAGGTATAAGGCCTTCGTCGGTGCCCACTAAGGCACCTTCGCCGGGTTCATCCACTCCGTCAAAGCCATCATCAATAAATCCATCGAGATTGTTATCTATTCCATCTCCATTGAAGTTTAAATTTATTGTATCCAGCGGGTTATTGTCGATTTGGTCATGCTGATAAAACACCGCGTCGCCGTCATCGTCTATACCGTTCATAGCCAATGTGAGCGCGTTGCCGTTGTCATCCACGAATCCATATCCAGGAAAACTGATGTCGTAGGCGTTGTTGGCAAAGTTGCCAAAGCCGGGTGTTGTTATAGGGTTTAATGCTCCGCCAGCACTGATACCGGTGGCCAGTGCATTACCGCCACTTAGCACGCTATTACTGCCGAATTGTGCGCCCATTCGGTATGTCCACATTCGATCACTGATAGTTGTGCCTATGGATGGCAGTACCCTCAAATTGTATTCATGACTACCCACGCCTTCGGAAAAAGATTGAGCCAAGGGATTGCCAATGTCGTTGCGAACATACGTCAATCCTCCGGCGGCGTTCACGTTTACTTTGGATGCTTCATCGGTGATGTGAATGGCCATGCGACCCATGATTTCGCTCAGCGGCTCGCCGAGAATGCGAACCTGTCTGCCGAGATTCTGCTGTTCGAGAATTTTGGTGAACAGGCTGGTGTAATGGTAAAAATTTATTGGTATTTCGATATCCGGTGTGCCTGTTAAATTTACCTGAATGCTTAGCCGAGCAGATCGGTTCATCACGAATCGCGCCGAATCCACGCCGTCATTGATGACCCCGTTGAAATCGCTGTCTCTCCCGCGAAAATTCGCCGGATCATTGATATAATTTGTGTAGGGTACTCCATCCAACCACATAAAGCCGAAGTCCAACTGGTAATCTACATTATCCGTGGGGATACCGCTGACGATAGGACGATAATCCAAATCCGACGGCACGATGGTGGGAATGGGCATCCACACTTCATCGCCTGTGTTGGGATTGCCGTCCGGGCCGTTATCCAGGAACTGGAACATGCGATCCAGCGGCAGGGTGAAGTGGATGTGGTTCACCTCTTCTTCGTTGTCGATGAAGCCGTCCCCGTCATTGTCAATGCCGTCCGCCGCGCCGCTGTACATAAACAGACCCAGTTCGCCGTCCAGATCCTCCGCATCGACTAAGCCGTCCAAATCGTTATCCAGACCATCATCGGGGAACAGGCGATCCGATGCCACGGGCAGCCAGATAGAGTCGTTGAGACCGTCCCCGTCGTTATCCACATCGGACACGAAATGGATTTGTTCCACAGGCAAAAGGGCCGTGTTATTACTGAGTTCCAGAATTCCGGTATTGTCGGCGGTCAGATTACGGGCAACACGGCGTCGTCGAACCAATGGTAGGCCGCTCGCATTTTCACCAATAAATACATTCCCGGCAATACCCAGACCATTAGCCCCTGTGAGACCCGATGTGCCCAGATCGATACTGGTGACGAAGGGGTAGCTAGGGAGTGTTGTTCCGCCGTAGTTGTTGTATATATCAGTCGATGTGTTCATGTATGCATCGATGGTCGCATTCTCTAAAAGAAGCGGGATAAAAGGCGTACTGTCGTTTTCTACTCGGGGGATATAGAGTCCATCACCCAAATCGCTGATTTCAATCTCTTGGGGCAGCCCTGTGAAGGTTTCCAAATCCCGTTCAATACGTTCGATATCGATAAGCGGCGGGCCGCCATCCACTACCGGTAATGGATCGCCGGCATTGCCTCGTGCCCATGCCCAGGGCTTGCCTGCTGCCCATGTCCCGTTGAAATAGGATTTCCAGGCATGATCGGTGGAGGTGTAGGTGGGGTGAGCCTCTTTGTCCTGATTGAGGAAGGCAGTGGCGATGGATATAGCACCCTCCGCCATGAGTTCCGCCTGAACCCCGTTGGCGTAATTCGTGGCGGTGCGCATTTCCTGTCGGCTCATCTGGAAAAACGACAAGCCGATGACCAGCAATACCACCAATACACCGATGGCTACCAGCAGCGCTGCACCGCGTTCGTTATGTCTCATCGAGCGAACCACGTCGTTTACGCACTCCTCTCCCCAAGGTTAATTTTTCGACTACCCATTCGGATAACCGTTGTTTTTAAAACTGTATGTATTGCTGTTTACTCAGGCCGCCGAAAAAGCTGCGTGCCCAGCGAATCAACCGAGCGTTTATGTCCCGAAGGCACATCAAAAATCTGCGTAAAGGTACGCTGGAAATCCGGCGCGCCCGCGTAGATACTTTCAAAAAATAACGTCAAATTTACTATAATCGATTCCGGGGTATCTCCGCCCAATGGCGAACCGACAGTGGTCATCTGACCCTCTATAGTTTCGTTCAGTTTTTCGATGATAACTTCGTCTTCTTGCAACGGTAAATTAGTAAATATGATGGAATCTATCCGGGATATATTTCGGACATATTCCAGATTGCGAAAATCATTCCAATAGCCAAAATCGATGCCTATGAATTCCGTTTCCCAGAGTCCCCCCAACAATCCGGGGAAAGCCCGAGTTGCGCGGGTGCCGTCAGCACGAACTTTTTGTTTAAAGGTCTGCGTTGTGTCCAGATCATTACGGCGATTTCGCTCACCAATGGTGCGATACGCAAAGAAA
Organism: Candidatus Hydrogenedentota bacterium; assembly: GCA_002746185.1. Classification (GTDB taxonomy): domain Bacteria; phylum Hydrogenedentota; class Hydrogenedentia; order Hydrogenedentales. The sequence continues at coordinate 30,458 of NVWG01000011.1, read as the reverse complement.
TAATCTTTTGGCGAGATGCGATCCTGGTTGAATTCCACCGGACTGTATCGGGTGTTGATGCTGTCTGGACCTAAAACAGGTTCATAGGTAATTTGGGCGATGTGATTCAGGTTGAATGCCAGATCGGTAAATTTGGGAATAACCACCAATAGCGAATCATCAATACTGTCTGGTTCCAATTCCACATACAACAGATTCTCTGCGATGACGTAATCCGCCGGGTCTCTGCCCAGAAGATTCCAGATATCCGGTAGAAAAACAGTTCTAAATACACGATCCCCGGCCATCATACGCAGCCAGAGTTCCCGTTTGCCTGCCCGCACGATTTCAGCCCGGCAATCCGGGTCATTATCATTGCACAACGGCTCTGGATTCACCGTGTTGGTGGCATCCACGAGAAGGTTGGCAGTGATAATTTCGAAAAACACATTCCCTACCATGTCTTCCATACTGCCGCCCCCCAGATCGGATGATAAAAATGTGTTCTTCCAATCCACGGGGAAGGAATCGAGGCTGTCCACGCCGGGTTCTACGAAGCGGATGAGGGAATAGGTATTGCGCACCAGTTCATTCTCCGGCAGATTTTCATTATCCGAAGTTACTACCGCTTCCAGTGTTTTTCTGCCGACAGTCTGGTGAATCACATAGGTGAATCGCGCGAGATTCTGCTGGCTCCCGTCCTCCGAATCGATCATGCCGATGAACGTGAATCCATACGGTGTGCCGTAGAACGTGTGCTTGTGGCCCATCTCCCGGGCGATATACATACGTGACAGGTCCCGCTCAAGAATATTAAAAACGCCTCGAGCAATTTCGTAGGCTTCTTGGTTCTGGAAGCCCTGCTTGGAAGTGCGGATGGCACTGTTGAACAACAGCGTCACGCCGGACATGACGGTGATAAAAATCGCCATGGATACCAGCAGTTCCACCAGCGTGAACCCGTCTTCGGGTCGCCCGGATCGATTCCGTGTATGGGATAAAATCATCATCGCTTATTGTTCCGACACGTATGTTACAAACGACTGCTGGCGGCCGTTTGGCATCACCACTGTGAAGGTTACCCGTTGGAGCGACACGTTGGACGGGGAGTTGAGCCGCTGTACCGTGGTGTTGAAGCCGTAGATCCCGTTCGCGCGATCAAAATGGAGAAGGGTGAGGGGTAATTGATCGTGGAGCAGGGATGCCGCACCGAACTGGCGAATCTGCCCCATTACGCTGTCCGCCGCCTGCGATGCCACGGTACGCTCCGCAGCAGTGCGAGCTTGCAGCAGGCTGGTGGGAAACATCTGCATCACCGCTACAATACCGAAAAGMAGRATGAACAGTGCTACMAGCACTTCYARYAAYGTRAAGCCTTGWKTATGTGTRCGATGYCTGCGAATCATGAYGCCACCTTCACACGACCGCTGGACAGGAACAAATGAATTTCTGTTTCAATACCCACCAGCTCATCGGCTTTGCCTTGATCAACGCGGTTCCCAAATGCATCAAATTCGRGGGCTCTGCCCTCATCATCCACAAACGCGGACGAATCCAAATCAAATTCAGTAAATATCCGTTCCGTATCCGAGTTAAAGAGGAATCGATCTTCCACTGGTTGATCGGGACGGAGTCCCATGCGCAATTTGATCCGCTCCTTGGGTGATACCGATGCAGGAGGTGACTGCATGGTGCCGTCCGGGTGAAAAACATGTGCAGGAAACCGGTAGTCCCATACAGAATCCAGATCGCCMGGTAAATTTTGTGGGTCACTACCTGGACCTACTCCGTCTAAATCCCTATCCTGATACAAGATTCGCGGCTGGATAAAGGAAACCTCTATGGTTCGTTCTGCGTCCGTTTCCCCATTGATATCAATCTGGACGACGAAGATGGGCACCAGCCCTGTTTCCCGGCGAAAGGAATTTGCATCGGAGGCCAGCGTAACGGTATTCAGCAATGTGGCTGGATGATTTACCAATACTGCCGTATCCTTGGGAAACGGTTTGAATACACCATCCCGAGTTTCGATTGGTACATAAACATCATCAGGGCTAAAGAAGTCGCGTAAGTTCAAAGGGTTAATATTGGGATCGGTGCCGTCAGGAAGGTCGGTGTCCCTCAAAATTACCAGAAGTTCCCGCAATGTCACGTCATTATCTGTGTTCACGGTGCTTCCCCCATCAACCAGCAGGAGTTCCTCCGGCGTTATTTTTCGCACCGTCATATAAGAATCCAGAATGATCCCTGTGCCTATCGCAGGACGGTAATCCGCCAATACGGGATTATTCGGATTGGTAGATATATCTATGAAATATTCCCCTGTCGCCAAGGTGTCAATGGGTGTGCGTACGGTATATATTATCGCCGTATCCACATTGTTGGTGGAGGCATGTACTTGTATTCCGCGAAGCACGGCGAATAATTCACGGGCCGCCAGATCGGCTTCCTTAGTGCCAAACAGGCCCATGCGAGATAATACGGGAACCGATACAGCGGTAATCAATGCGATGATGCCAAGCACCACCAGCATTTCTACCAGTGTGAATCCGTATTTATTTTTACGCCGCGTCATGTCGTCACTGCTCCGGGAACGCGGTTATTGCGGCGCGCTGTCCCAGCCCCCTTCGTTATCCCAATTATTCGGATCGTCCCCGCCGCCCAGATAGACATTATCGTCGGGTGCGGTTTCAAAATGGGAAAGTATATTTGCGTCGTTGATATTGTTAGGGCCGCTGGACCAGATATAAACCGGCATGTCTTTAGGTGCGGGATAACCATACCCGTGAATAGCCAGCCCATCCACTAATGCGGGGTCTATCGCGCCTATGAAGATACCATCATCGGGTTTAGGCTGCCCAGGGATATTGTCACTAAATCGTCGAAACGGGTTCATACGACCATCGCCATCGTTGTACGTTATATCTGCATCAATCCAATAAAATGGCTGAAAATCGAACTCTTCGTTATTCACATCCGCATTATCCAGTAGACGGTAGGATCGATGGAGCATGAGACCGCGGCGTTGTGGTCCGGGCCAAAAATTAAAATTCTTACCCCATGGATCGTTGCCCAGATCCATATACCCTGTACCCAGCTTGGCTACCACTTCCGGTTTGAAATAAAGACGGACCAAATCAGAATCCTTGCCTAAACGAAGCAATTCATAAAAGATGTTATTGTAAAATCCCTGAATAGTAGAGTAGTTGCCCAATACTGCATTCAATGTAATGTTGTCTGTAGGATCATTAATATCAAGACCCATTTGAGATTTAATGAAATTTGAGCCAGCAACGCTAAAAAAGGAATTAAAATTACTTTTACCTGTATCCGATAAAATACCGACTAACGCTGTTTCGGCATTCTTGATTTCCGATACCGCTTTAGTCATTTGTCCTTTACCTATATATCGAGCGACATTGGGCAGCACGATACTGGCCAGAATCCCGATGATGGCGATAACCACCAGCAGTTCTACCAGGGTAAACCCGGCATGGCGTTTCGTGAGTCGGTTCTTTTTTATAATCATGATACTACTCCTTCGGAACGTCGTATCACGTCGCAAATATGTCCTCACGACGGGATTCAATGTCCCTGTTGTACTTCAACTCGGTGCGCAGGGCATTCTCCCGTGTCCCGCGACTCGAATAATTCGCGCAGAGCTGACAGACCAATACTGATCCAGTCAACCCAATTCAATTTTTCTATTGGCTGATCGCGTCACCCAAGGTAAAGATAGGCAGATACAGCGCTACCACAATAAACCCGATGACCGCTCCGAGAATGAGGATAATGGCAGGTTCCATGAGCGAGAGCATACCCTCCACCGCGACCTCCACCTCATTATCGTAAATATCAGCTACTTTGTTAAGCATGGTATCGAGACTACCGGTTTCCTCGCCCACGTCAATCATATTCACCACCATCGGGGGAAATACCTTGGATTCATCCAGCGGTGCCGCGATAGTATCCCCTTCTTTAATTCGTTCATGTACATGGTCAACCGCATCTTGAATCACTGAATTCGAAATGGTATCCCGGGTAATCTTCAGCGACTGGAGAATGGGTACACCGGAAGTGAGCAGGGTGCCCAGCGTACGTGCAAAACGAGCCACCGCAACCTTCGTAACTAAATCACCCACCAACGGAATTTTCAGCACAACAATGTCAATCATCCGTTGTACGATAGGAATTTTTCGCGCCAATTTAACGAAGATAATGGTGGAATTGATAGACAGCAACAGCAGCCACCATTTCATTTTCATGAAATCGGCCACGGTTACAAGAAACTGGGTAGGTGCAGGCAGACCCGATCCGAATTCCTCAAAAATCTCCGCGAACACGGGTACTACTTTTACCAATAGGAATGATACGATTCCTGTTGCCGCCGTAATCACGAAGGCAGGGTAGATCATGGCAGCTTTTACACGCCGTTGGAGGGCCATGCGTTTTTCCATAAACTCCGCCAGCCTGTTCAGTACCGTTTCCAGCATACCGCCAACTTCACCAGCTTTTACCATGTTGACATATAATCTGTCGAAAGCTTTGGGATGTTTGGCCAGGCCATCAGAAAAAGTACCGCCAGTTTGAACATCCGCAGTCACTTCTCGAAGTACATCTCGAATTTTGGAAGGCTTTAACTGCGCCGTTAAAATATTGAGACTGCGTAAGAGCGGCAATCCAGCATCAATCAGCGTAGCCAACTGTCGCGTAATAACGACTATTTCCTTCCWCTTGAGTCCGCCAAAATATAATTCATTAATACCGCCCCCGTGTTTCATTTTCAGGGCTTTTTTCTCATCCGCGCGCCGTGCTTCACGGATATGCGTAGGGTAAAGACCTAAATTGCGTACATCCTGAATAGCTAAAGCCTGGCTCTCCGCTTCGATAACGCCAAACGTGGCTTTGCCTTCTTTACTCGTAGCTTTGTAAGCAAACTTGGACATGGAAAGTTCTCCTTAGTCGATAAACAATTCAGTATGTGTAATCACTTCAGCCGGGGTAGTGACACCCTGTGCAGCCTTAATCAATGCTTCTTCCCGCAAGGTAAGCATACCCTGTTTCGACCGGGCATACTTCCGCAATTCATGGGTCATGACTCGATCCAGGATCATCTGGCGAACCGCGTCATCCACTTTCAGTAATTCGTATATCCCAGTACGCCCTTTGTACCCTACATAATCGCAAGCCGGGCAGCCTTTGGCGCGGAACATTTTGAAATCAGGATTGTCGCTCCAGGTCTCGGGGACGCCCAGCTTGATTAGTTCCTCATCGTCGGGTCGATAGGTTTGACGGCAGTCACGACATACTTTCCGTAAGAGACGCTGTGCCAATACTCCCTCCAGCGAAGAMGTAATSAGGAAAGGCTCTACATCCATATCCAGCAGYCGGGTAAYCGTTTCCACCGCGCTGTTGGTGTGGATACTGCTCAGAACAAAGTGACCCGTGAGGGCTGCCTCAATACAGATATTGGCGGTTTCCAAGTCACGTACTTCCCCCACCATACAGATGTCTGGATCCTGACGCAGGATAGAACGGAGGCTGGCGGAAAACGTCAACCCTACGTCTTCGCGAATCTGCACCTGAACCAGATTTTCAATCTGGAGTTCTACCGGATCCTCGCAAGTGATTATTTTTTCGGTGATTTCATTCAGTTCATTCAGACAGGCGTAGAGAGTCGTTGTTTTCCCTGAGCCTGTGGGGCCGGTGACAAGAAATAGACCGCTGGACTTGTGAATGATAGTGGAGATGTCTTCCTGAAGYTTTTCACTTAGCCCGAGTCTCTTCAGGTCGGTCTGAACCGCCTGACGATCCAGCAACCGCATCACCACGCATTCGCCAAACAACGTAGGCAGTGTGGCTACACGTATATCAATGTCCGCATCGCCGACTTTCAGCTCGATACGCGAATCCTGGGGGAGCCGCCGTTCACTGATGTCCATATCAGACATGATCTTTACCCGGGATATGAGCGCGATGCTGATACTTTTGGGTGGTGCAACAATTTCCTGCAATACGCCATCAACACGAATACGTACTCTGAAATCATCCTCATAGACTTCCATGTGTACGTCGGAAGCCTTTTTCTGAACCGCCTCAAGGAGTACCAAATTTACGATCTTGATAACTTCAGGCTCCTGGGCCAATTCCACCAGGTTGTCTACATCCCCGATGATAGATTGCTGTCCCAATTCTTCCAGGGTCAATTCTTTATCGCCAACAAGTGTCAGCAATTCATTCAGCGTTTCATGTACGGAATCGGATTCAAAAGCATAGTTCGTTTTGATACATGCCGCCACATCTTCAGGACTGCTTACGGCTCCTTCGACCTGGCACCCCATAATCTGTTCCAGATCATCGATGAGACTCAGGTTCAATGGATCTGCTAGCGCTACCACCACACAGCCGTCGTCTTTTTGACGGATAGGCACTACATTATAGAATTTGGCTACATCACTGGGCATCATACGCAGCACATCATCCTGGATTTTCATGGAGCCCAGTTCGACGCGCTCCATCCCTTGCTGAACGCCCAAGGCTTCCAGGATATCCTGCTCGCTGCATAACYCCATACGCACAAGAACGCGGCCGAGAAAATCTCCGGTAAGGCGCTGCCGCTGGATACTTTCATCCAGCTCAAGGGGTGTAATGACACCAGCCTCGATCAGGATGTCGCCCAGTTTCTTTTTATTTTTTGGAGCTATTGCCATAGTAATTCTCGTGCCCCGTTATCTTTTTTTCACTGGTTTTACAGGAGCATCTTCCAAATCCATTTCCTGTGCGGCTTCCACGAAGCCGTTTGCATCTTGAGCTTTACTCAAGGCYTCCTCATAATCRATGATSCCTTTTTGCCATARYGCCATCAGGTGTTCGTCCATCAGGTTCATACCGTATTTATGGCCAGTCTGAATAGAAGAGGTAATACGATACGATTTATTATCGCGAATCAGGTTTTGAATAGCCGGAGTTGAAATCATAATCTCAAAAGCTGCCACCCGACCGAAGCCGCCCTTCTTTTTCAGAAGTGCTTGAGAAATTACAGCCTTTAAATTACCGGCCAACTGAGTACGAATCTGTTCCTGCTGATTATTGGGGAATGCATCAACCAAACGGTCAATGGTTCGAACCGCACCCGTGGTGTGCAGTGTGCCAAATACCAGGTGCCCTGTTTCCGCCGCAGATACAGCCGCTTCGATGGTTTCCAAGTCACGCATTTCCCCCACGAGAATTACGTCCGGATCTTGACGCAAAGCACGACGCAATGCCTCGCTAAAACTGGGTACATCCACACCCACTTCACGCTGCGTAATCACACTTTTCTTGTGATGATGATAAAATTCGATAGGATCTTCGATGGTGATAATATGGTGGTCAAACTCCGTATTCAGCCAATCGATCATAGCAGCCAGGCTGGTGCTCTTCCCGGACCCCGTAGGGCCCGTAACCAGAATCATTCCGCGAGGCTGGTTGATTACTTTCCGAAGAGAGAGGGGAAGTCCCAGCTCTTCCATGGATGCAATACGGTTAGGAATAATACGGAGTACCATGCCAATGTAGCCGCGTTGTTTGAACACCGATACACGGAATCGTGCGATATCCTCAAAGGCAAACCCAAAGTCACTTCCGCCGACTTCCTGCAGCTCTTGCTGGTTGTCTACGGAGGCAATACTTTTCATCAACCGCTCGTTATCTTCACCGGTTAGAGGTTGGTCGCCAAAGTGCACCAGTCCACCATGGACTCGCCCCGCAGGGGGATTATCCACCGCCAAATGTAGATCGGACCCTTCACGGTCAATCAGCATCCGCAACAGGCTCACCATCTCATACGCCATTTCGCAACCCTTTCTCGCAGCTTTCAACTATGAAAACAGTTCATCAACTATACAGTGAAATGCCGACTAGGCGTTTCCAATAAAATCTTTTTGTTCTTGAAGCTCATCTTCCGTCAAAGGCTCATCAAGTTTCGTTCGTTTGTTCACTTCCGAAATCGTGGTAATTCCTTTTAWCGCTTTCTTCCAGGCATCTTCCCGCAACGTCGTCATTCCCGTAACACGGGCAGCACGACGTAGTGCAATCGATGATTCGCCCTGCATAATCATAGCGCGAATTTTATCATTTATCGTAAGTAGCTCGTACACACCTAAACGGCCTGTATAGCCCGTGCTGTTGCAATTATCACATCCCGCGCCATGAATAAAATTTGTTTCTTCCTTGTCCACCGGAAAGCCAAGTCGAACAAAATCCAAATCTTCAGGCGTATACGGTGCTTTACAGCTGTTGCAGTTAGTGCGAACCAAGCGCTGCGCCAAAATCGCGCGAATACCTGATGCCACCAAAAACGGTTTAATACCGATATCTATCAAGCGGATAAACGAACTGGGGGCATCGTTGGTGTGCAGTGTGGAAAATACCAAGTGTCCCGTCAGGGCGGCCTTAATAGCGATCTCCGCCGTCTCCAAGTCACGAATTTCCCCTACCATTACAATGTCCGGGTCTTGACGAAAAATGGCGCGCAGGGCACGGGAGAAATTCCAGCCGATTTCGTGATGGATCTGTACTTGATTGATCCCTGTGAGCTGATATTCCACCGGATCTTCCACCGTGATCAGCTTGGTATCGGGTTTATTCAAATTATTCAGCGATGCATACAGTGTGGTGGTTTTACCGGAACCTGTAGGGCCAGTAACCAGAATTACGCCAGTATTAAATTCCAGCAGCGCCTCCCACGTACTCTGATCTTCCGGACTGAATCCCAACTGACCCAAACCCAGGGTAAGGCTTTCTTTATCCAAAATACGCATTACGATACTGGCGCCATAGTAGGCAGGTAACGCACTGACGCGTAAATCAATGGCACGTCCGCCCATGTGGATTTTTATACGGCCATCCTGGGGAACCCTTTTCTCAGCGATATCCATCCCGGCCATGATTTTCAAACGGGATATAATGGCGGATTGGGCTCGTTTAGGCRRSKMWKRMAYMWGKTGTAATACACCATCAATACGGTACCGCACTTTTACATCAAACTTGCCTGGTTCCACATGTATGTCACTGGCACGCAGACGAAAGGCTTCCATGATCATGTGGTGTACATAGCGCACTACCGGGCTGTCATCACCTTCGTCATCATCGCCGCCAGCACTCTTGCCGGGCAGGCTCGCATCGTCCACATCCAGGCTGTCCATACTCATACTGCTCATGGTCATGGAATCCGAACCCAGGCTGCCCAGACTACCTGCAGAACTATCCAGCGAACTTAGATTGGACATGGTGCTCAATGTACTCATGGTGCTTGCGCTGCTTACCGTGGATAGCATTGTCTCCACGGTGGTGTCGGCTTTACCATAATATTTTAATAACGCGGCACGAATCTCTTCTTCCGTAGTCAGCACCGGTTCAATGGGGCGATCCAGCAACCTTTGCAGATTGTCAAAACTATTCATGTTCGTAGGATCGGCAGTAGCTACTTTAAGAATTTTACCGTCTTCTTCCACTGGAATAACACGATAAATGGTCGCAATATTAACATYAATGAGGTTGCAGATCCGCTCCGGGATTTCACGCTCTGAAAGTTTAACGATTGGAATTCCGAGCTGCTCAGATAATCCGGCAGAAATATGAGATTTACTGATATACCCCAATCGCATTAACACTTCGCCCAGTTTCTTATCAGGCATATTTGTCTGCTGCTTATGGGAAGCCTCATCCAGTTGTTCCTGGGTGATGAGGCCCATTTTTACCAGGCTTTCGCCAAACATACTGTAAACAGGAGGTTCCATTCCGTACCGACCTTTCTCAGTGCAGTATCACTCTACCAAAGGGTCGATAAAAAGTCAATACGAATACTGCTAGATATTACTGGAATCATTAGACTTACGAGAATTATTGACAATAGTTTACTCGTTTATTTCGTGATTTTTTTTCCGAAATGACGAACCGAAGGGTTTAACGGGGAATGCTCAACAATAATAGGCCTGAAACATATTTACTACGTCTTGGATCACCAATGAGAATTCTGGCAACAAAACCAAACTTTTTGTTGGAAACCGGGTTTAACCCTTTGGAGCGATAAAAGAGATGTCGCAGTCCAGCCCTTGATTGTTTGAGGACGGTCGGAGGGAGTTCAGCTGTTGCATGGCGATCAAGTTATTGCTGTCATAAAGGGTGAACAGAAAGTCTGTGAGTTCTTCCATGTTCACATTTTGCAGTTGTATACGCACAGCACTTAAATCTACTTTCGAGCTGCCGCTGCCCGAACTTTGTAAAGTTGCCCTGTCCTGTAATTCATGTTTGCGAATACACTGATCAACGAAAGTGTATAAATCGAAGCGTACACCCCTGGCTTGAATAAGATCCTGGATCGCTTTATGTCCGCTTCGCTCCGATAAGATGACCGCCCGTAACTGACGCACCTCGTCCAAGCGCTGTTCTGCCGCTTCGAGTTGACTGGTCGATGCCCTAAGATTTTGATTCAGCTTGATTCCGCTAAAATACACTACGATGCCGATCATGCAGGCGATAGCCGTCAAGACCACTTTTTTCTCTCGGCTGCTCAATGTTGGTTTCGTCATACTGTTCCTGTTACGAGTTGGATTTCGTTCGCAATGTGATTTCGAAAGTTTCTCGACCGCTTTGATTTGTTCTCACTTCTTCTTCCGGTACCAGTTCTAAAATTGAGGAGGATGCCAAATCGCTCAACATATTCTGGTACTCTGAAGACTGATTTACAACCCCTGAGATAGTAATCTCCAGGCGAGTTTCTGTATCGCCCCGCAATTTTCGGGGCTTAAGAATACGAATATCCTGTATAGATACTTGGCTGTTGGGCATGTGCGTCCCAATTTCCCGAAGAATATCCAATGGCGTAGGAAGCACAAACAACTCTGGTGAAAACGATGCCTGAGTTTGCGTATACGCGCTGATGGAATCACTCATGGCATTGTAACTTTTTACCCCTGCGGTGTCGTTGGCCGGACGGGTTTTACCCTGAGCCGCCGCCGGGAACGTAGCGGCATATTCATCCCAGATTGTTTGGCCAATACGATCCGCTTCCCGCAGGTTATGTTGATAGCGAAGATAGGACGATCCGAAATAGGTGACCGCGCAAACAACCAGCAACGTCGCCGTAATGAGTGCATGAGACGACAGAACGCTGCTGGCTCCCATGCCGCTTTTAGAACCAGGCACCTGAAAATGTATTGACATGGGGCCACCCGAAGCGGTCATCGCTGTACCCGCCAATGCAGACCAGCGATTGGCATCATCGCTCTTGGCTTCGCCATCGGTGACCGGATCCAGCAAGATTCCCTCAGGAAGGCCAACCAACAGCTCGGATAAATCCTGATACTGAACGGATATATCCAGTTCGTTTTCAAAAAGTGTACGACCCGCTTCCAGTAAACGCGATCCTGTAACGACCAGTTCCGTCACGACATCCGATTCGGATGATCGAGCTGTGTAGGAACGAATAATGTTCTGTACTTCGCGAGCGGCACTGCGTGGATTGGTCTGAAATTCTGTGGCACCTGAAACAACACGCTGCAGGTAAGATAAGCGGCCGTTATGCACAATGACCAGAATAGCTTCTTCAGGGCGGATATGGAGCACGGCTTGCGTGCCCGATTTTTTACCAAAGGAATCCTGCCACAACGCCGTCAGACCCACCGCATCCAGTCCTACACCCTCAATGCTGATTCCCGCATCCCCTGCCAGGGCAATGTGTTCATCCAGCGTTTCGCGCCGCAGCCCTACCGCGAGCACGTCAGTGCCGGCATCCGATTCTCCGATAGTGAGGTGCCCTATGGCCAATTCCTCAATGGGTATCGCCAGGTGGGSTTCCAGTTCAAAGGGGACTGCTGCGGCTACTTTTCGATTTCCTTTAAAGGAGATTTGTATGGTTCGAACGATACTTGAATTGCTGGATGCACAAAGTGTGAATAGCGAAGGCCGGTGTTTAAGTTTCCCCATCGCCTTTTTTATGCTTTCCACTTGGGCTTCTCGTTCGTCCTGGTCATCTGTCCGCACGATAGGCTGAACTTGGGCATCCAGCACTTTTGGACGTTTCCCCCCCGTCTTCACAACCAGAATGCGAACGGTATCACGGGTTATTTCCAGCGCACCTATTTTGGCAGATATTTTCATAGGGTATACGATGCCTTTGTCTGTTGGGACGAACTCCACGAAACAATCCCATATCTATGTTGTACCATATTGATGGCGCAGGAGGATACGAACATCATCGATACTCCCTCCAATCTACAATGCGAAACATCTGCGATTCTCCGGTCTGCTGGGTGTCGCGGCGAGCATATATTTCAATGCGCACGTCCGTGTCATCCAGCTGTGCGTCGCTCCATATACGAAACACATCGCTCTTGATATCAAACATGATGGGGAATGTAGGGGGAACAGGCGGCTGGGCATTTGGGTCGCCCAGACTGATAATGCCTAAATCCGACAACTGCTGCTCGGATATAAATGCCCCATTTTGCTCCACATACCCCGTCACCTCCGCAGCATCAGCAGGAGCTTGAGGAAGATCGGGTTGACTAGACAATACAGCGTCAATGACCTCTACCAACGCCGTATTGGCATTGATTTTACCTTCCGGATTCCCATGGACGGTTAGCACGTCATACAACGGGAGATCTTCCAGTTCCTCGCTGCCGAAATAAATCTCCGGGGTCATGCCCGGCAGCAGCAGGAGCTCTTCGATGGAATCCATAGGACCATTCTTGCATGTGAGCGGAAAATCCAGGGCTTCGTAATAATCCGATTCCGCGCCATTGGGTCGGGGATTATCATCATTATCCAGCCAATCCAGAATCACATCCACCGGGGATTTATCCAATTGCCGGGTATTGGCGAACAAGGTTTCCAGCGCCGCTACCAGCACCGGATGCTCCACCTCTATGCCGTCCTGGTCCACATAAATAAGAGCATTTAAATTCAGCTTACCGTATTCGTCTCGAATGGTCATGTTGACCACTGCGTCCCGGATCAACAGCGGCTCTCCAGGCAGTGACCAGGGCTCGTCGGGGCCATCATATATCTCTTGGGACTGCCCATCTGCATTGTTCAATACGTCGGCGTGGAGTACGCTCAATGCGGTGGCGATACCAGAACGAGCCGCCAAATACGCATCGCGATCCGATGATCCGTTCCCAATGAGTGTGGCATCCACCTGCACATCGTAGGAAAAGTTTAGTACCAGCGCGGTCAACAGCACAATGAAGACCAGCGTCAAGAGCAGGGCAAGTCCTTCATCATCACGAAGGTCGGTATGGTGTTTGCGGAGCATCATGGCCCCCCCTGAGATGGATTGCCCACTGAAGATGGAGTGCCTACCGAACCGGGAGGGCGTCCGTATTCGGGAGTTTTGTTATGTACCCCCAGGCCTCCTGCCAAAGGTACCAGCATGCGGAAGGAATTAAGGCGTTTACTTTCGTTATCTAAAGAAAAGGTGTCATCGTCTTCCCCGATAGAGGGAAATTCGAACACCAGCTCCACCATCCAGGGCAGCCGTTCTTCTTCCAGACTGTCCCATGTATCCTGCCATTCTTCGCCATTGTAATAACGTATCTCCATGGACCGCATGGGCAGTGTCCAAACAGGAGATTCTGCATCCAGCGCTTCATTCAACCGTGTGAGATATCTCAAGTCAGCTACATTCGTGCGGCTCGTGGATCCCGATTCGTCATAGCCCATGATAGGGCTTTCGGTTACACGAAGAAACATAGTATCCGACTCGTCGTCTATCGATAGCGAGGTATCCGTTTCCTCCGGRGCCTCTTGCACCAGYTCCAGCGTCACCATTTTAAAATGTCCCGGCAGCGACGTGTGACCCATGAGGGGTGCGGTAGAGGCAAATGTGAGTTTATCCGCCGGGCCGTAGGTACCCGTGTCGTTTTCACCGCGAAACCAATATAGTGGATACGAGTCCATGGACTCCGTTACAAATAAACCCGCTTCTTGATTGGAGTAGAGTCGATGCATCGCGCCGGGCTTCCAGCCTTGATACGCTTGTGTCAGATTGGGCTTGAGCTGGCGTACTAAAAACCGACGTTGATGGAGTTGTTCCGAGGCACCCCGAACCGTTTCGGAGGAGGTAATCACTGCCGAGAACGCCGCGTAGACCACCCCAGTAATGATCACCAGAATCACCATAGCGATGAGCAGCTCCATGATGGTGAAGCCGCCGTCAGATTGGCGCACGCGAATATGTTTAGTGCTACTGCTCAATTAGCACCCCGTCGTATACTCGGAATGAAATTTCTTCCTCCAGTCCGGGGCCTGTTACTAGAACGGAAACCTCCATCAGGCCCGGTAGCTCTATATCATCAATAAATTCCGTCTCATAAGTGTAAGCGTAATCTGGATATAACTCACCCAGATCGCCTTCCCCCTTATCATTGCCCGAAAGGATATCCAACTCTGCCAGTGCCAGCGCCTGGTCCACCATAAACTCTTCATTAACCTGGTCATTCACTATGCTGAATAAATCCAGCGACATGTATTGAGACTGAAGCAGCACAAAAACACCCATACCCAATATGGCCAGGGCTATGGAAATTTCCAGTAAGGTGAATCCACTTTCGTTATTGGAACGGAGCCGAGCGGGGGAGGGGGTCATGATGCTTCCTCCCATTCCGGTTCATACCACGCGCCGCCCGTGACCGGATCCCAGTGAATCACATACAGATCCCCGTCGTCGCTGGCCAGATAAAACGCTACGGGTGTATTCAGTCCCAGCGGAGTCAATTCGATCTCCACTGTACCCTCCGTATATTCGTTTTCACCCACCACCACCGATTCCAGAAACAAAGGCTTGCTTACCTTGGTGCGCTGCAGGAAAGGCAGGGTCAATTCCTGTCGAGAGATCTGTTCGCCTTCTTCATCCAGCAGATCCTCTTCGTCCGGCTCGCGATACATGTTGTCCTCATCCGTAGCAAGCACCAGGTCRTAYGTTTCATCATGCTCTACACGCCGGGCTCGTGCGGTAACCGTTGTGCGAGTGGAATCGGCAAACCGCTCCATCATGGTTTCGGTTTGTTCCTCCAAAATATCGTCCTGCATTTCCTCGTCGTCAGGTACGTTCGGCCCGGTATAGTCTTCCTCCTCATCAGATGGGGGAGGGGTATAATCCTTCTTGCTCTTGGCTCGCTCTTCCAGACGCAGTTGGAGGATACGTTTCGTGCTGGCCAGCAGCTCCTCCTCGTTCTCGGGCATATAGTCTTCCCGTTCATCCTCTTCCTGTTCCTGCTCTTCCACATATGTGTCGAACGTGTTGCGGGTCGCTGCCGCTTCCGGCAATACTTCCGCCCAGTATTCCTGTGAATCCAGATTGACCATAACGAAAACATCGGTATGCGCCAGCGCGGCATGAGACATAGCGGTTCGTCCAAACCCCACCAATTGCCCTGCACCGCTCTCGTGATTGGTAAGCACCAGCAGCGGCATGAGGCGGGGGATAGCTATGGTAGCCAAAATGGCGATGAGCAGGATTACCACCATCAGTTCAATGAGGGTAAATCCTGCTTGCCGTTGAAWTKRRRNACGTTTCATGGACTGTGCCGCCGTATATAAATTATTTGTTCAGGTTCTTGCTGCTGATATCCGCGTTGATGCCGTCTCCGCCCTGCGAACCATCCGCACCATACGAGACGATGGTGAAGCCACCATCGCTCTCAAGCGTGTAGGTGTAGGGGTTGCCCCAAGGATCCATGGGGATTTCGCTGAGATCCAGAAAATTACGTTTCTCATTATGTACCAGGGAATTGAGCCCATCATTTGTAGAAGGCAATCGCTTGAATGTTATCCGGTACGCCGTTAAAGCGGTCTTGAATGTACTGATTTCTGCCTTGGCTTTCGATACACTGGCATCGTCCAGTGCGCCGAACATGGCAAAACCTACTGCACCCGCCAGCATGGCAATAATGGCGATGACCACCATCAATTCGATAAGTGAAAAGCCTCCTGCATTGCCTCGGTTGATTACGCGTGTGGTCTTTACGTGTGATTGTCTATGTGTCATGACATACCCTCCGTCGTCGTTATCCAATGTTGGTGCTCATCTGCAAAATAGGCATGAGGATGGACAGTACCAGCAATCCTACAAATACCCCCATAACAATAATTATAATCGGTTCAAGCAAACTCACCAAAGCGTCCACCGTCACCTGTACATCTTCGTCATACGTATCCGCCACCTGCTGTAGCATATCCTCGATTTCCCCGCTGCGCTGGCCCAGTTCCACCATGTGAATGAGCATGGGGGGGAATTCGCCTGATGCCTTTAGCGGTCCCGCCAGTCCTTTCCCGCGCCGTACTTCCGACTTAACGTCGTTCAGGACCCCTTCTATATGCTTATTCTGGACTACCGTATTTACGATTTCCAGTGCCCGCATCATGGTCATACCGCTGGTGAGCATGGTGYTGAGGATACGCGCGAATCGGGCACACACCAGTTTCAGGAACAACGGGCCGACGAGCGGTGTGCGGAGCCGCATTCGATCCCAGGTGACTCRGCCTCGTTCCGTACTCACCCAAAGTCGCCATAGGGTGAAAAGGGCGATGACCCCGCCTATAAGTATGTACCAATATGCG
The DNA here is from genome assembly GCA_002746185.1 of Candidatus Hydrogenedentota bacterium. Classification (GTDB taxonomy): domain Bacteria; phylum Hydrogenedentota; class Hydrogenedentia; order Hydrogenedentales. The sequence goes on along the minus strand of NVWG01000011.1, from coordinate 13,874 downwards.
CCAATAAAGTCGGTGGTACCTATGAGAATTTTAGTGATTCGGGGGAGGGCAATGTCCCTGCTTTCAAAGAGTGTGGTAAWTTTGGGCACCACTACCAGCGTTAAAAAACTGATGATACCGATAGCGAACAGCACCATGAACGCTGGGTAGGCCAAGGTAGATAGCACCTTGGCTTTCATCTTCGCCTGATGTTCCAGCAGGTCTGCTAATCGAAATAGCACCATCTCCAGCGATCCGCTGGCTTCCCCTGCACGGATCATGTTCACGTAGAGCGACGAGAAAATTCGGGGATGCTGCGCCAGGCCGTCGGCGAAACGCTTCCCTTCGGTTACCCTATCACGCACATCGTACAACGCGTTGCGCAGCTTGGATTTGGTGGTTTGTTCAATGATCGCCGTGAGGGTTTCTACCAAGGGCATTCCTGCCTTCAGAAGTACCGCCAGTTGTCGGGTGGTCATGGCGATATCGCGGGTTGAAACTCCGCCCAGCTGCACATCCGTGTCTTTTTTCCCCGCAGCTACGTTTCCCGTACCTTCGGTTAATTGGGTGGGGTAAAGGTTTTGGTCCCGCAGCTTACGACGTGCCGACACAGGAGAATCCGCGTCGATAATCCCTTTTACCGTTTTGCCTGTATCGGCCAGGGCTTTATATTCGTATACTGCCATTTGCTGCGCACTGCTCCCACATCGTCCCGTTTAATCAGGGACTTCTTCCAAATATTCATCGCGAGTGACACGCAATACTTCTTCAATAGAAGTCACTCCCTGAAATACCTTGTCCGTGCCGTCATCCCGCAGACTGTGCATACCTAATTTATAGGCTTCGCGTTTTAATGCATTGGAATCCGCGCCGCGCAGGGTCAGTTCCTGAATCTGCGGTGTCATAACCATCAGTTCGAAGATGCCCGTCCGGCCATGATAGCCCCGGTGCTGACATTCCACGCACCCCTCCGGTTGAAAAGCGGTTTTTCCGGTGTAGATTTCGGCTTTCACGCCCAGCTCCCGAATACTTTCCGCATCAGGCGTGATCTCCTTCTTGCAATGGGGACACAGCTGGCGTACCAGCCGTTGCGCCAATATGGCGATAGTAGAGGAGGTCACCAGGAAGGGTTCAATACCCATGTTTACCAGACGCGTCACCGCACCCGCGCTGTCGTTGGTGTGGAGCGTAGAAAATACCAGGTGCCCGGTCAACGAAGCATGTACCGCCATCTCCGCCGTTTCTAAATCGCGGATTTCCCCCACCAGCACCACGTCCGGGTCTTGTCGTAAAATACTTCGCAAGGCACTGGCGAACGTGAGACCAATTTTGGGCTTAATTTCGATTTGCCCTACACCCTTCATCTGATATTCCACCGGGTCTTCCACCGTGATGACATTTATATCCGGCGACAAAACGCGTTGGAGGGAAGCGTATAACGTGGTGGATTTCCCTGACCCCGTAGGGCCTGTAACCAGAAAAATACCGTGGGAATTCCGAATGAGCTTGTCCATGTGCGTGTAATCGCGCTTCGCCATACCCAGCTCTTCCAGTCCCAGCAGGAAACTGCCCTTCTCCAGAATACGCATCACCACCCGTTCCCCGTGTTGAATGGGAATGATGGATACACGTATATCGATTTCTTTCCCGCTGAGGAGAATCTTGATACGCCCGTCCTGCGGCAATCGCGTCTCGGCAATATTCAGATCCGCCATAATTTTTACACGCGAAATAACGGCGGCCTGTTGGGATTTAGGCACATTGAATTTTTCATAGAGTAATCCGTCGATGCGATACCGGACGATAACTTCTCGCTCAAAGGGTTCCACATGAATATCCGAGGCCCGTTCTTTCACTGCCCCGGAAATCATGAGATTGATGAGCTTGATAATCGGCGCTTCATTGGCCAGATCGAGCAGATCCCGYTCCGAMGGTTCATTRTCCAGSGAATASACACYYTCTTCGTCGCCAGYGATGGTTTCGATCATRTCCGTCGCRCTCACACTYTGCTGATCGAAATACGTATCGAGAATATCCTGAATATCTTTTTTCCGACATAGCACTGGTTTTACCGGGCTATTGAGCAGCAGACGCAGATCATCCAGAGGCAGCAGATTCACCGGATCGTGTACCGCTACATGCACCGAGTCCCCGTTTTGTCGGAAAGGAACCATTTCATTTTCACGAATAAAATTTATGGGAACTTTTCCGGTGAGTTCCGCTTCGGCATTTTCAACTATGTCTTTTTCAAAAGGAATGCCGAATTGATCGCTCAGGGCTTCCATTACGTGGTCTTCCTCCACGTAGCCCAGCTCCATAAGCAGCTCGCCGATGCGTCGTTGACGCACTACCTGGAGATCCAGCGCTTCCTGGATATGCTCCGCATGAATGCACTCCATGCGCAGGAGAATAGCACCCAGTTTCAGATCGGACCCGMTGGCCATAGCTTACTCCTCGGCCCCAGGTTCCATGCTTTTCAGATTCGTCTTGGTAGGGCGCCCCTTGCTGGAAGGGCGATATTTTTTTCTGCGTTCACTCTTTTTCTTCTGTTTCTTTATAAACCCTTTTTCGCCAAAAATTTCGTCCAGCTGATTATCATAGAAAAGCTCCAGCTGCTTGTCGGTGACGGACTCGATATCCGATTCGTTCAGGATGATATGCGGCGTAACCAGTACGATTAAGTTTTCCCTACTGAAATTGTTTCGGCGGCTCTTGAATAAATTGCCTAACAAGGGAATATCGCCCAGCCACGGTACCTGTGAGTTCGATTTGGTATGGGAGTCCCGGATCAACCCGCCGATAACAGCCGTCTGTCCATTAGGCACAACCACCTCGGTCTGTATTTCTGATTCACTGGTGGTCAGCCCTGTTTCATTTACGTCCAGTCCGGCAACACTTCCGATGACCTCGTCCGAAGCTACAAGCAGTTCCAGAGATACATTATCGCCATCATTAATACGTGGAGTCACGGTTAGCTCGATACCCACGCGCTCTCGTGAAATGTTGTTTCGAGACTGGAATCCGCTTTGAGGATTTATATCGCTTTGGCCTGTAATAAATGGCACATTCTGTCCGGAAAACAATCGGGACTCGGCATTGTTTTTGGTCATCAGATTCGGCTTCGAAAGCACATCTACATCCGAAAGCGTTTCCAGCGCTTTCATCAAAAACGGTACGTTGTTGACGGTTATTTCCTCGCCAGTGGTGGGGCTGAGTACCGTCGTTGTACCATCTAATATTCCAAATGTTCCGCCCGCACCTGCCACCGCAGTCGGGCCGCTTACCAGCACGTTAGCCAGGTTTACCGCATTGGAAAAACCAAAGTAATCCTCATTGGCTATCCCTGCGAATTCCACGGCTAATTCGAAGCTGTCCTGAATAGTCACAGCCATAATCATCACTTCGATATTCACCTGCCGCGAAGGTTGATCCAGTTGATCAATCATGGATTCCAGCACCTTGAAATCCTGCGGTGAGGCTACGATGACCAAAGCATTGCCCGGTTCATACGATGTGACGGTGACTTGTTTCTCAAAGGGCTGTACTTCGCCCGTATTGCCACCGCCGCCTTGCTGTCCGCCTTGACGCGGCTGGGTGCTGGTAAGGGGTTCCAGTGCTGTAACCACATCTTCCGCCTTGGCATTTTTAAGGGATACATAATGGAAATYTTCTGATTCATAAGGCGTAGGCGTGTCCAGCTTCTTGATAAGCGTCCGTACCTGTTCCATCTGCGTTGCTGAAGCTACTACGATAAGGGCATTGAGTCGCTCATCGGGCACCATGCGTAGTGAATTATCCGCCGTGCCGACAATCAAACTGGAAGGCCGATTTGATGTAGCCGCACCTCGCGCCGAACGGACCTGCGTGGGGCGAGCCGGTGTTCGAGGTGCAGCCCGTCCTCCATCATCGTTCAATAATACTTGCTCCAACTGCTGAGCTAATGCTTCTGCACGGGTATATTCCAAGGGGAAAATTTCAAAGCTGATGTCGTAGCCCGGAATATCTACCGATTCCAATACGGTGAACATATTGCGGATACCATCTGCCGTATCTTTAATAATCAACGTGTTCGTATATTGAAAAACCGTAATTTCTGCACCTTGCGACCCTACCGTTTGCAGCAGCTGCGATACTTCTTCTGCATTGGCATATTGAACCTGCACAATATGAATCGCCCGGTTGTCATACCCTGGATGAGGCTGGTTCTTTCCCGTATAAATTGGGAGCTTGTCGCTTCCGGACAGATTCTTTGGTCCGATGCGTACCAGATTTCCGTCCAGCGCTTCCACTACTTCGAAATTCTGAAACGTCAACACCGTTTCCAGAAATTCAAATGCCAAATCAGGCGGAATTTTATGATGGGATATGATAGTAATCTTTTGATTGCTGATGGTAGGGTCCAGTAAAAAATTTCGACCCGTATGAGCTCCGATAGCCTTGACCACCTCCGACAAAGGCGCATCCACATAATCCACAGAGATAGGCTCCTGAGCGGTACCCACATTCATGGGACGGTTCGGGTTGCCTGGTTCTCCAGATTGCTGAGCGGCAGGTGTATTTTTATTTTGGCTGGATTGAGAAGGTATCGCACGTACTCGCTGTACGGTATTACCCGGACGTTGTGCCTGGCGTATCCGCGTATTAGAAGATGCCGACGAAGATGTGCTGGATTTCTGATCCTGCCGGGATTGCTCAACTATGTCCTTAACCGTCGTCTGCGCGTATAACGGCGTATACCATCCTAACGCCATACACAGCACGGCAGCCATCATCGGAACGTATCGAAAAACACGTAGCCGTCGTCTGCTGACTGCGCCCCATAAATCAATTTTGTTCATGTACACTCCTGGATCCCGCCCACCTGTTTATCGTAATCGGTACGTAAAANTACATGGGCTGGCCGCCCCGCAAGATGCCTATTCGAAACGTATTCGCGTTCTGATACTTATTCACCACGTTGCGTATACTGTCAATACTCTTCACTTTTTCGTTATTTACCGAAACGAGTACATCCCCGTTTTGAAAACCTAAATCCTTGGCTATGGGGATATCTTCCAGATTGGACGTGGTAATCCCAACCGAATTGCCGTCATCGTCTTTTACTTCCTGTATATCCATGGTAGAAGCGTATCGTTCATAATCCTCTTCCAGTTTCCGCGTTATATCTTCCCGGTTAAGCGTGATCGGTGCGGTGCGTATTACCCGATTCGATTTGGGCTTAGCAGTAGCCAAAGCCCGCGTAATGGTGGATGGAGGTTGAGACAAGGATAACGAAGCAAAACTCAGCGATAATGTTTCCATGCGGTTGGTTCGTTTATTTTCCAACAACACTTCACGGGGCATCACTTTTCGCAAGAAAACCCTATCCACGATCTCTTCATTCAAGTAATATGCTTTAGTAACTGTGCCTCGTTCTTTGACTTCGATAATGGCCGTCCCCAACGGATCGTCAGCGCCTGATGAGGTCGCCCCGATGAGCGTTAACGGGAGACTCGTTTCTATCGCTGTCTGTGAAGGTGTCGGTGTTGGTTCTGAAACAGGCGGCGGAGTTTGACCGCGCTCAAATGCCCCTGCCGCACCAAACAGCCCGCCAGTCAGGATGTTGCTATAACTCGATTTCGTGTCTACACTGGCAAATAAATCAGAAGAATTGAGGGACTCGCTTTGTGGATTGCTTAACTGCATTGATACAGGATCGGCCAGCAAAGTGCGAAGGGCAGACCATCCGATGAATACAAGCACCAGGACCAACACCAATTCTGCGATATGAAAACCGCGTTGYATGGCCAAGCCTTTTAACATTCCAATGCCCCGTTGCTCATTGTAATTGCCTCATGTGAGATGTGGAAACCTATCTGCCAGTGGTTTCATCCCAGTTACCCGTGGTCAGTCGGATAACAGACACCACTTATACACTTTACGGTAAAACGAACAACCCGTAAAAATGGTTGACAGACAGCTATGCTCCTATCCTATCAATTGTAACCCTTAAAAAAGACCTTTGCAAGGGATATTACTTGATAGGAAAGGATAGATTACATTGCAAAACGATAATAATGATTTTTTGTAATCAATTCGCTAAAGCGATTCCGGATAAGGCTTCACGAAGGTCATCCAATACACCCTGATCTACAAAATACACATCCTTTTTACCTTCCACTGACACAAATCGGTACCGGGAACTGGATGCTGTCAGATCACCAATGCGGAAAGGACCTATCCCCTCGCCGGATTTCGTCATTAGCCTGACCAGCAAAGTAGGCGATGAAAGTCCCATGACATCTTCCGCAGGGCGGGGATCAGCAATATCTACCGCATCCACTGCTGCGAGTATCTCCAATAGTGTTGTGACATCGCTCTGACTTTCCAGCGCGGTATTTTCAGGCACCGTGATCGCCCAGCGGTCTTCCGTCCGTTCCAGCTCATAACGAATGCTATTTGTTTCCAGCTGAATCTCGACCACATCTTTTGGATCAAACTTCATCAAACGCCGATGCCGAAAGTCAAATGATTTCGATTGTAGAAAAGGGATCGCGACCACCGGAATAGTCGTTACCGTACCGCTATCCTGCCGAGCATAAAACATCATGGGATCCGAATCCGGTACCGGACCGCCCACAGCGATGGACGTGGGAGAGGATCCGTCCAGGAATGTGAAGTCAAAGCGAATACGACCCGGGTTTAATCCAACGGCATCAGCTTCGGGCGGGAAGGACTCACCGGGGATGCGTTTCAAATGGGAGAGGAACAAAGATACAATCAAGTTGTCCGTGTCCTCGTACAACGGATCGGTTAATTTCCACCCTTCGATGCTGTCCTGTGTCAACGTGAATGCGTGATTTCGATCCGTATATCGGATAGATGTCAGGTTGGATACTTCCCCTGTGAACAGGCGTTTCTCCCGGAAGTCAGAAGGCGCGTTGGGAAGTCGTGCTACAAAATCCAACTCCACCTTGAAGACCGTAGGCGCTCCGTCTACCATGGCATACATGCCGCCGTTCTCCTGGCTGTCATCGAGCCAACCCAGCCGCAGTGTTTGCGCTTCGTCGGTCTCCACATTGTAAGCGGTGATTATCGCCCATTCAGGCTCAAGGCCGTAGTCGCTCAAATTCTCCGGACTATCCGCAAAATCACTTGCGCCGCCAAACTGCAGATGGCTAACCAGATTCAATACTTTCTCTTGATGCGCTACCGCCTCGTAAGGCGAAGTTACATGCCACTTTCCCGAATCATCTCGCTCGAATGTTTCGTTAATAGCCTGCATTTGCGGGTTGTTTTCGGATTGCTCATCCTGCTCCACGGTATGACGAATGAACTTGATACGATCAATCCCCTCCGCCATGCGCGATAAAATACGCTTATCCCGTAAGTCGTCCAGGGTGCGGTAATACAACTCTGCCTGTTGCGATGGGATGAGGAAAACCGGACCTTCGTCCAGTCGGGCATAACGATTATTTTGTGTAGGGTCTGCCTTGCCAAATTCCAGGATATGATTTGTACTGGCACCGACCAGCTCTACCGTAATTAAAGGTGCATCCAATCCATACAGAGCGAGATCTTCTGGTTGGGTATCAATCTCCCGTTCATTGGTCAAGAAACCTGCTGCCTGCGCCATCTGTTCCCACAGCGGATGATTGGCGGCGATAGATTCATGAGGCAATTGAACAGCCCATTGTCCTGCTTCCACACGCTGCGCCGATACAGGCTCTGTATCACCGAGGGTAATCGTCAGTGCTGTAACCTCGCCCAGCGTATCATCAAACAATTTCTTGGATTCGTATTGAGCTTGAATACGCTCCGTCTCTATGCGTCCCGTACCCCAATACGCAAATAACAATGCCCCGCAAATCGCCGCCAGAAGAAGTGTGCCCCGCGTACTCATTGGTGCCGCCTCCGCACCAGATAGGCTCCAAAGCCTATTAGCGCAATCACCTGAACCGCGCCCAGCGATGCCAGCCACGCCACGCCGCGCTGTTCCGTTTGCGTCAGAATCATAGGTTGGTTTTCTTGTCCCGATGGGCGAATGGCGATTAAATCCTCCGTCTCGGTGAGCCACGCCATACTGTTCAATATAAAGTCGGCATTACTCATCAGTTTAATATTTTCGTTTACCGCCATGTCCGCATTCCCGATAACAATGATTCGGGCATCCCGGGACCGTTCCCCCTCCATAGTGGGGGTGTCGGAATGACGTGTCACTGCTACGGCTACCGGGTTCGGCCCTTTGATTTCATGGGCATCCGGCTTCAACGGCTGTCCGTTCTGATTGCCTGTAATATTCGTTTCGCCCCATGTATCCGGTGTGGTACGCAGCAATACGGTACCTGTTACTCTGTCCGGTAATGGGTCATTCAGCAGCACCGTACGCACAAAAGGCCATACCATTTGCTGGTCGAAATTTCGTGTGATGGGATGGGTCGCGTTGAAACTGCCGCGATAGGCACCTGTTTCGACAAACCCGGCTATAACATCATCGCCCAACTGTGTGTAATCGGACAAAAACATAATGGTCTTGAAACTGTTGGTTACCGGAGAGGCGATCACATCCGCCACGACCTGAATACCGAAACGACTCTCCAGCCAAGGGCGAAGCTGTTCCTGACTCACGCCATCGTCATCCACTTTGATAGCCGGATTCAACAGGATGAGCAAGCGACCGCCATCGTCCACAAACTGGTCCAGCACCTGAATTTCGTAAGGCAGCAAATCCGACGTGTAGTGGTTGATGACTAAGACGGCACAGTCCTCCGGCAACGCTGGCTTGTTCGCCGGGATGATGCACTTTTCCACCTCGTACGATTCCTGCCGCAGGATCAGTTTGAACGTGCTGGCACCCCTCGCAGGATCCTTGTCATCAATATCCCGGCCGCCGTGTCCGTCCAGAAAATATACTTTCGGTACCGAGTCCCGAGACACATTGATGAGCACGTTGGTAAAATCCCGCTCCTCCAGCCGTGCATTCACATTGCTTAACGGTATTTCCCGTTGGTTCGTTCCTGATTTCATCACGATAGTACCTACTGTCGATATCCGCATCACCTGCAGCATTTCGACCCGTTCCGGTTGGGTCTGGGGATCGATAAACTCAATATTCAGATGATCGGAGTACGTGGCGCATCGCTCTAGGAAACGTCGTGTCTTATCCTGTGCAAGCCGTACCCGTTCCTCTCCGGCTTTCACGAAAAGGCAATAGATATCTACATCTTCGGTAATGCTCTGCAGTACCAGCCGGGTTTGGGGAGCCAGCTCTCGCCGTCCTTCCTGAGTTAGATCCCAGGATTGATCCGCCCGCTTTACAAAGGCATACAACGTGATGCAGATGACCAGAAAAAGGATGCTGCTTATTATAGCGTTGGCGGCATACATGGTGTTGCTGCTCCGTTTCGCCARCGCWGAAAACAGGGTAAGYAAAAGCCACAACAGTCCCGAGCCTAAGCCGACAGCTAATGGGAGGAGTACCGGAGTGCTGAAAACAGACTCCTGTAATATGGTCAGATTCATCGCTAGTGCTACTCCTACCAGCGATGTAATTCCCAATATAGCACGGATAAATTTCATCAGCCTCTCCATTTCCGACTTTCCAATGAACGGAAAGTGAGGAATAAAAAGAACGCACTGAATAAAATATAGTAGACAATGTCATACGGTTGGAGAATGCCCTGTGCCATGTCCTTCGCGTGAGCGTCTACGGGCAGCTCCGCTACTACGCTTCGAACCAAGTCGTATGTATGGGCAATAAATGTTTTCGCACTGTCCGGCCAGCCTTCCGGCGCAGGAGCCGTTTCCGGCATTTCTTCGGCATAGTAGCTCATGATGAATGACAGGAAGAACAGGCCGAAGGTGACCGTAGCCGCAGTAATTTGGTTACTGCATACCGAAGATACAAAAAGACCCAGGCTCAAAAAGGCGGCGCCCATGAGAAAAAAAGTGGCCAGGCCAAAGATCAACACCGCTGGTTCTACGTCCACAAAGTAATAGACGATCCCCAGGTTCAGCATGACCGTGACCATCATCAACGTCAACATAAGCAGCGCCGCGCCGTATTTACCTGCAATAATTTCCCGATCCCGAAGCGGATGGGTAAGCAGCATTTCGATAGTCCCCTGATTCTTTTCTTCCGCTAACAATCGCATAGTGATGAGGGGTGCAATGAACAGCATGATCATGCCGGAATACACCAGATACGGACTGAGAAATGTCTCTTCAAAATTTGGTACTGCCGGGAAATCGTAGGTAGACGGAGACGCACTCATCACCCCGTAAAAGAGAAACGATGCGGTGAAGGAAAGCCCGGAAATCAAGGCGAAAGTACCCAAAACCACATACCCAACCGGCGTAGAAAACAACGATTCAAATTCACGTTTGCAAACTGCCCAGGAGTTCCTCATGCGGCATTTCCCTCGTCCCGGCTGATCACATCAATGAACAGATCCTCCAGGCTGCGCTGCTGCGCGGTCAAGCCCGTCAGCGTCATGCCAGCTCCCGCCAAAGCCTTCGAAACTTGTCCTGATATTGTATCGTCTGTCACGTTCAACGTGTAATGTCCCGACGACGTTTCCTGTACTCCCGTCACGCCGTCCACCAAGGACAGTAATTCCCGTACGCGTTCCGACGATCCCTCGGCCTGAAGTAAGAGCGTATGCTGACTGTCCAGATTCTCCGGAGTGTCCTCCGCCACAATACGGCCGCGATGCAGTATGAGTACCCGCCGACAAATCATGGATACTTCCGGCAAGATATGTGTACTCAGCAGTACCGTGTGATCGTGGGCCAAATCTTTAATGGTCTGCCGAATACTGACGATCTGTTTCGGGTCCAGACCCACCGTAGGTTCATCCAATACCAATACCGGCGGACTGCCGATGAGTGCCTGTGCCAGACCCACCCGTTGGCGATACCCTTTAGACAGATTGCGAATGATTCGCCCCGCCATGTCCTCCAGACCTGTGCGTTCCATCACCCGATCCACTTCATGATTACGTTCGGTCTTGGATAGTCCTTTGATATTCGCCACATAGCGCAAGTATTTTCGTACCTGCATTTCAAGATATAACGGCACGCTTTCCGGCAGATATCCCACGTTGCGTTTTACTTCCAGAGGATGGGTGTGTACATCAAATCCGGCTACCCGAGCCGAACCGGAAGTGGCAGGATGATACGCGGTGAGTACACGCATGGTGGTGGTTTTTCCAGCCCCATTCGGCCCGAGAAAACCCACAATTTCCCCTTTGTCTATCTTAAAGCTGACCCCGTTTATGGCATGAAACGCCCCATAGGACTTGGTCAGTCCCTCCACTTCGATCATCGTGCTGATTCTCCCGCCGTCACCCGCTGATCATACCGCGACACTCAAGTCGCTTCATTATATATGTTTCGCCCGACAGATTGGTTTCCTGAATCAAAATGTAAGCCTGCGACAATCAAGACTTTTTGACCCCAGAGAGGAAAAATTTTCCAAAAACTACTTTACCTCAATCGTGCCCCCGGATTACGAAATACTTTCCTAAGTGTATGCAAAACAGTGGGTTGGGCGCAAGCTCCAGGCAAAGCATTCCAATTTGGCACGGTGCTTGCCCTGACCCAGGTTCGCAATGGGGCATCCTGGAAGGAGAAACGCTTTGTTTCAGCCTCATTGCTACCATGGGCCGCGCTCTTGAGCGCGGTCCACTGGGGGATTGGTTATGAAAGTGCAATGTTGTGTTTGCAATAAATTTCGCATGGCAGGAGAGTGGGTTCAGGACGTGGAATCTGAGTCCGCACCACCCAAGAAATCCCTTCGAATAAGCCATGGCTATTGTCCACCATGCGCTAAACGGGAAATGAATCATTTCCGCAGACAGATGGCCCATTCCCAACTCGTACCCGGTAGTATCATCACCCCAGCCTGATCGGTTGCATTTACAGCGCGGGTCTCCTTACAATCCACCCCAAGCTAATGGGGAGGGTGATCATGTCTGCTCTAATCGCCCGTAACCAACTATATTCGATGCAGGGGAGTGGTGATGATTAAACGGCTATTCAAGATTTTTCTATTCGTAACACTTGTGGTGATCGTCATCACCCTAGTGTGGTGGGTTGGAACTACACCGCCGGATTACCTCCGCTCAGCCCCGGCCTATGTCATTGGCGAGGTTCCTGAGTCTATCCTAAAAGTTAAAGCGTCCGGCGATCCTATCGGCGATACACTGATAACCATCGCYCCGGAAATTCGCGGTTACGACGATGTCATTCTTCAGGAMRAKAAARSSMRRRYRTTCRTMMYGSSKMKWGRMSGWKGGAWKTKKWYWSYSRAKSWKGWAWYKGGRKMRGMRRARYWSTTTGTCGATGCTCCCCTCATGGCGGCTGGCGCTCACGAATTGCCCGGTGATGAAGATAAAATATGCTTCTGCTCTTCCTACCTATACGGTTCTACCTATCCCGATGATGAACGGGTAGGGTTGTATCAGGTCGATTTAAATACCAAAGAAATAACCCCTCTGGTACTGCGCGTGCCTTTGCCCCCCGAACCTCCCATCCCGACAGGAAATAACCAGGGTACGTTCTATACCCGCGCCACCGAGAAGCCCCTCGCCATGGCAGACATGGACGATTCTAACAGTCGCCCCATCGTGTTCTGCAACGATGTGGCCGTCAGCTCGGACGGCCTACGCTTCTATTTCAGCGAACCATTTTCCTACGAAGGGGCTTCCATGGGAGGCGGTGCTGTTGGTGAAGCCATCACGCTGGGCAACAACGGTCGCCTGTGGAAATACGACGCGGAGGCGCAGACCGTATCCCTCGTCGCCCACGGCTACAACTTTGTGGACGGCGTACTGCTGGAAGAATCCGAACAAAATGGAGTGACCCGTGAACATGCCGTGTTGATTTCTGAAACCACCAAATTCCGTCTACTTCGTCTGCACCTGGAAGGGGAGAAGGCGGGCGAAGACGAGGTGGTTTGGGATGCCCTGCCTGCCATGCCCGACGGTCTGGAACGCGACGCAGCAGGAAATATTTGGATAGGAATGATTAAGCAGCGCAGCGGGCTGATTACCTGGATTCATGCTAACCCTTGGATCAAACCTCTCATGCTGCGTCTGCCTCTGGAGCTGTTGCCAGTTCCCACGGTTACGTCCGTATTCGTCATAAGTCCTGATGGCGCCACTCCCTTATGGTATGCCGAACACCCGGGTACAAAAATACAGGATATCGCCGTAGTAATACCCGGGAAAACGGATATTTACCTAGCGAATTTTGCGGAAGAAACCCCGGGTCTTCACCGCATGCCCAATCCTTTGCTTAAGAAATAATACTAGATGAAATAAAAAACCGACTCCGCCGTCGGGGCAGCGGAGTCGGCTCGATCTTCAAACGTCGGGTGTGCGACTTACATCATGCCGCCCATACCACCCATGCCGCCCATACCACCCATGTCGCCACCGCCGCCAGGCATGGCCGGAGGTGTTTCTTCCGGAATCTCTGCTACCAGCACTTCCGTGGTGAGCAGGAGTCCAGAGACACTGGCCGCATTTTGAAGGGCAGCGCGTGTTACCTTGGTCGGGTCAATAACRYCGGCTTTCATCAGGTCTTCGTACTTGCCTGTGGCCGCATTGTACCCATTACYGCCTTTCAGCGTTTTGACYTTYTGCACTACCGTAGAGCCTTCRTCRCCGGCATTTGCAGCAAGCTGACGCAACGGCTCTTCAATGGCGCGGGATACAATCTTTCCGCCGATAGCTTCATCGTCGTCACCAAAAGTCACCTTTTCGATGGCTTTCTGACAGCGAATCAATGCTGTACCGCCGCCGGGAACGATGCCTTCTTCCACTGCTGCGCGTGTCGCATGCAACGCATCTTCTACGCGGGCTTTCTTCTCTTTCATCTCAATTTCSGTMGCYGCRCCRACWTTGATGACG
>NVWG01000187.1 GCA_002746185.1 Candidatus Hydrogenedentota bacterium | reverse complement strand
GTACCAAGAACAATCCAATCATCTTGATTTTTCATGATTCTGTAAGGCGCGTCTTTTTGATAATCTTTGCGAATATTCCAATCGAGACGATTGGCTCAATGCGCCCCACATCCCACCACACGCAGTCTCTCAAACCCAAACGATTCACAAAACTAATGGACGACCTGAAACCAATATTAGCCATATCCGGTAAAACAGTATAACCAAAGGTACCTTCATCCATGGCCAAGAAAAAGAAAAAACAAGTAAAAGAAAAAATCAATGAAGAACCAAAAAACGAAGACCAGGAATCAAATGGCGATACACCGGAACCGATAGATTCCCTCAGTCGCGAAGAAACCGCCAATGCCATTTACGCCATGCTCTTCGCCAGTGACCGCCCCATGAACGCCGCCCGTTTAGCCGAAGCCCTGGGTGATATCGACAAAGACATCGTCGTCAACCTGTTAGAAGAATTAGGTCAATCCATCGAAAAGCAAAATCTCCCCTTCACCTTGAAAGAAATTGCGGGAGGTTTCCAACTCACCTCCCACCCCAAATACGCCCCCTACATTCGTCGTCTTTTCCAAATTAAAAAATCCAACAAACTCTCCAAAGCCGTGCTGGAAACCCTGGCCATCATCGCCTACCGACAACCCGTTACCCGCCCCGATGTAGAATCCATTCGCGGCGTAAGCGWATCCCAYGGATTCACCCAACTCCAGGAAAGAGGACTCATCAAAACCGTCGGATTCGCCGAAGTTCCAGGCCGACCCCGCTTATTCCGCACAACAGACGCGTTTTTAGACCATTTCGGCATTAAAAACCTCAAAGAACTCCCTTCTATTGAAGAATTACAGGAAATGAGTTAACCTAGTAATTGATCAGGGACGGATAGCTGCTATCCTCTCCCGGACTATGCGTCATCTTTAGTAACCAGTATGGGTACGCTGTATGAGATTGCAGAAGTACCTCGCGGCATGCAGTATTGCATCCCGACGGGGAAGCGAAAAATTGATTGCCGACGGACGAGTTACCGTCAACGGCGACCCTGCCCACGTCGGCATGGTTATCAACCCCGATTCCGATAAAATCCAGGTAGACGGAGCTTCCATTGATCTGGATCGAAAAGTCTACGTCGTCCTCAACAAACCCAAAGACACCATCACCAGCGCCAAAGACACCCACAACCGAAAGACCGTCATGGACTGCATCACCGACGTAGGTGTTCGTATTTACCCCGTAGGCCGACTGGACCGGGATGTCACCGGTGCCCTCCTGCTCACCAACGATGGGGAATTAACCAATCGGCTGATTCACCCCCGCTACGAAATCGACAAGGTGTATCACGCCTGGGTAAAAGGAAATGTAACCCCCGAAACAATCAGCAATCTAAAATCGGGAATAACCCTTGAAGACGGCCCCACCGCACCCGCCAAAGCATCCATACTCCAATCCCGCAGAGGAGCCACTCTCATTCGTCTCGTAATTCACGAAGGCCGAAAACGACTGGTGAAACGTATGTGCGCATCCCAAGGACATCCCGTTCTGGAACTGCGGCGTATCTCCATCGGTGACATCCGTGCAAACGATCTGCAGCCCGGAGAATGGCGGCACCTCACCTCCGAAGAAATTCACTCACTGAAAAAACTGGCGCATATTAGCATTGCGAATTAGGATTGCTTGAAAGATAGGGGAATGGAGTGAACTGCTCCGATTAGAACTTCAAATAATACTTTTCGCCCGTACGTGAAATTTCGACACCTATTCCGTGCGACTCCACCTTGAATAACCTGGCAGACGAATTCAGTATGGTTTCCCCCTCAAAGACCGTCACCATATTGATGACCGCGCTGGGATAAGGCACCCCCTCACTTCTCGGACGCAGCATATTGATACGCAGCTTCTTCAAACCGAAATTCGCCTGTACCGAACGAGTGAATACCGGGTACGATGCAATACTGCGATCTTCTATTACAGGCTCAGCCCCCACCGGATTTGGCCGTTCCGCCAACATCTCTCGCGGAGGAGGCGGGATAAACGCAGTTTCCACAGGCTTGGAAGCTGTCTTGATCACCGGAGGCTCTTCTACGGCTTTTCGTGCTGGTTCAACGATTTCGCGCTGACGTACAGCCATTTCCTGCGACACAGCGGCTTCAGGTATCGGTGCCTCCGGCGTAACCGTCAAAGGCGGAATCAACGCTGAAGGCAACACCACTTTCTCTTTTAAAGGAACAATCTTTGCATGCTTTACAGAGGTATCAGCAGCAGACACACCACTTCGATTCGACACAGCTTCGGTAGCTGTTACAGATTGTACTGGTACACGACTCGACCCAGTCGGAATCTTCACTACCTCTTCGACAGTCCCGGCTTCTGCAGACTGGCTCATGATCGCGTCAGGCGTGTCATTATTCAAGACCATCACCGTCACTCCAACGACCCCGGCAATCACCAAAAAAAACGCCGCCACGCCGCCCACGAAAACGACCATAGGACTGACCTTGAGTGTCACATGATCCCGCAGCACATCCCGGCTAACCAATTCCTGCGCAGCCTGGGCGGGATCAATCGTCACTGGCTGAGCAGCCTGCCGCGCACGGTCCTGCTCCTCCTCTAATTTATTCAACGCATCCAAAATCGAACTCATGGTGTCACCGAGTCCCTTTCCGAATTCGAAGCGCTGGGTTGCAACGGTACCGCCGATCCCGACGACGGTGTCACGCTATCCAAAGGTTTACTATTTTTCGGTGTAAGAAGCGGCGTGTATCGCTCGTCCTCTCCGTCATACAATTCCACCGGCAAAGCAAAGCGGCTGCGTTCGGACAACGCATTCAGCAAATCCGAATCCACACCATCCACAGGCTGTACTTCCCGGGATTCCTGATTATTCTCTACAGCCACATCCTGCGCGGACACGTCCAGCGACTCAACATTCACAGGTGATGACACGATCTCTTCCTCCATCGGAAGCGCAATCACCATACCTTTGCTGCCTGTCACCGACCGATGTACATGCTCCGGAAACGCCTCCGAAGCCAGGCGCGGCTGATCGTCTCCGCCTAACCACGCAGATAACACCATGCGTGTCTGCTCACCGTATATACCATCGGCGATAATACCCGTCGTTCGCTGAATCTGTGTTATCGTTTCTATTGTTGCCCCGCCATACCGCCCCGTAGGCTCTCGATCCGTAAGGCCCAGCTTGAGTAAATTCGATTGCAGCTCAGTCACATCATCGTTACGCGTGTTCGCTCGAAGCGGCTGTGCATCAGATTCTGAATCAAGCCAGAATAAAATGGACGTACCCTGGTAAGCCCGCTCCAATGCGCCGCGCTCCACCTGTACATCTTTTCCATCTGCGCCTGTTACCCGAGCCTCATCCGCGCCCAGCCCAAGCAGCGCACACCAATACATACCTTCACCAAAATTTACCTCGATCAACGAGGGATAATTGATACGGCTCAACTCCGTCAACGTAACACGGAGCGGAATTACCGACATGCCGTTCGACTCCCCAAACAACGCGATATTCCGCCGTGAAGCCCGTTGGGGCAGAGGCTGCAGTTCCGCCATGTTCCAGGCACGCAGCACCCCCGACAACGCGCCATTCTGCGCCGTCAATACATCCAGCAGCGGTGTTGCAGGTTCAGACAGCGAAGCTACAGCAATCTCCGAAACCACAGCTTCCGCTACGGCCTTTGACGATTCTTCGGCATCCATTTCCGCTATACCTGAAGATGCAGTCCCTACCTCGTCCGGCCCACCAATCTCGTCTTCATTCAGAACATCAGGAGCCTCGGAAACTAAAGACACTTCACTGGCATCGTTATCCGACACATCAAGCACAGACATCTCGGCAGCCCGCTGTCCTCGCAGCCGACCCTCCACCTGTTCCCACGATAAGTCTTGCTCCGAAGTAACTAACAGAAACGCCATCACACCTGCCGCCGCCAATGAAAGCACACCGCCAGTACGCAAAATCCGACCCGTGTTCAACTGCTTCACTTCAACATGTGCGTCACCCTGTATTTCTTCCGCAGCCTGACGAATCACCTTAGCCGTAATTTCCGTCAATTCCTTCGTATACCCAATTAGCAGCGCTCTATCACACAACGCATTGATAACCCGAGGCGTGCCTTGCGATATCTTGTAAACCAGCTTGATCGCTTTACGGTTAAATCGAATCTTGTCGCCGCCCCCAGCCACCCGTAATCGAAACGCGATATAGTGCAGCGACTCTTCCTCGTTCAACGCCTCCAGATGATACCGCGCCGTGATCCGCTGGTTCAGCTGCCGCATCTCGTACAGTTCCAGCTTCTCCGCCAAYTCCGGCTGACCAATCARAATRATCTGCAGCAGYTTTTCCGTCTCCGTYTCCAGATTCGATAACAGCCGGATCTGTTCCAGGATCTCCGTCTCCAAATTCTGCGCCTCATCAATAATCAACACGCAGTTCTTGCCGTCAGCCGCCTTCGCAAGCAGGTATTCATTCAGTTCATCGATGAGTTCTCGCACCGAATCAGCACTGCTTTCCATTCCGAAATCATGATTGATTTTCTTCAGCAACTCTTCAGGGGATAAATACGGATTAAAAATAAACGCCACTTCCGTATCCGAATCCAACTGCTTAAGGAGACTCCGGCAGATGGTCGTTTTACCCGTCCCAATTTCCCCGGATACCATCACAAATCCACTGCGATTCTTAATGCCGTACATCAAGTGAGCGAACGCTTCCTTGTGCTTGGGACTCAAATACAGAAAGCGGGGATCGGGAGTAAGATTGAAGGGCTTTTCAGTTAACCCATAATAGGCTTCGTACATAAGAAATAGGCCATCGTTGCCGTGCGATAAAAGACTGTACCATTGTGAATAATTCTTGACGCATAAAGATAACATCGCCCATGAAAATTGTCAATGTTGCACGACTTTATGAGCAAGTAAATGAGAATGGAGTCATGAATTGTGTGAAAACAACTCTAACCGGATATTTCATCGGGATTAGACAAGAGCGACTTGGTGGTCAATATTGGTGATTTTGATACCGCAGGTGAATTTTGTCTTCAAACAGCCACAGTGGAGCTGGTGAAATATCCGGACTAAATCTGCTACCCTCAGATATCCAGTACCGCGCCAATCTCCAACACAAAAGGAAATGATAATGACCAAGTGGTTCGCTCTGATTACCCTGATTGTGCTGATTCCGTGCGTCTGCACACAGGCAGAGGAACCCCTACGCATAATTTTTGATACGGATATGGGCAATGATGTCGATGATGCCCTCGCCTTGGGGATAATTCATGCGCTGCAGGATCGCGGCGAGTGCGAAATTATCGCCGTGACAGTGACCAAGGATCATAGCCTCTCAGCGCCTTATGTTGACTTGCTGAACACCTTCTACGGACGTGGCGATATCCCCATTGGCGTGGTGAAGGAAGGTCCAACAAAGGGGGACAGCAAGTTTACAATCTTGGCGAAGGTAAAGGATGGGAATGAGCAGCGATATCCCCATGATCTTCTCCGGGGTGAGAATGCCCCCGAGGCGACGACAGTCCTGCGCAAAGTGCTCGCTGCACAGCCCGACCATTCGGTCGTCATCGCGCAAGTCGGCTTCTCTACCAACCTGGCGCGATTGCTGGACACCGAGGCCGATGCCTATAGCCCCCTCAATGGAAGAGAGCTCGTGGCTCTGWAGGTTAAGACTCTCTCCATCATGGCGGGTGCTTTCACCCCAATCAACGGAAATACGCATCGGGAATACAACGTGGTAATGGATATTCCAGCCGCGCAGCAATTGGCGGAATTCTGGCCGACCTCCATCATCTTCAGTGGATTCGAAATTGGTCTGGCCATCTTATATCCGGCAGCGAGTATAGACCACGACTTCCGTTACGCCGTTCACCACCCCGTGCAAGAGGCCTATCAACTGTACGGACCGACACCTCGTGAATCGCCAACCTGGGATCTGACAAGTGTGCTGTGGGCTGTTCGTCCACAGCGAGGTTATTTCGATTTATCACCGAAGGGTCGCGTGACTGTGGACGATAAGGGTGAGACCCGTTTCAAGGAAGACCCCACTGGCAAACACCAATACCTCATCGTGACGGATATCCAGAAGGCACGGGTGCGGGAAGCCTTGGCCCTCCTCGCCAGTCAGCCGCCGCTAAATCGCTAACCCGAAATATCCGGGCTAACCGTCTGTAAAGCCCCTACAAAGCCATCGTCATCAAGGATTCCAGCATCCGATCTGCCACCGAAATCACCCGGGCCGAGGCTTCAAACGCCCGCTGATACTGGATCATAAATGTCACTTCCTCATCTAATGAAACACCCGAATTCTGCTGTCGTCGCTCATTGAAACTGTTCACGAAGGTCTGTTCTACTTGCAAGGTTTCTGCATTCGTTCGCGTGTCCACCCCAATCTGCACCACCAACGATTCATAAAAATCTAATCTGATTTTTCTGGTAAAATAAAAGAGAACAGTGAAGAATTAGCTCATTAAGAAATAAAAAAAGGCTAACCCTCATAATCCAAGGCGTCCTAAAGAATGTATGAAAAATGTATTCAACCGATAAAGAAAATATGACACT
>NVWG01000010.1 GCA_002746185.1 Candidatus Hydrogenedentota bacterium | reverse complement strand
CCTGCCGTAGGCCGGGATGGTGTATCAGGCCGTCTCTGCTTCGTGACTCCATTCATCGCCCTGCTGTGCAGTCCCTTGTTCCGATTTCATTTTATCCGGCAAGACCACAGAGTGTTGTTTCTCGGCCCACTTCAGAAAATAACGGACGCGGTCGAACACGTCTTCCGAACCGACCCCGTTCACAATGCCGTGATTTTCCCGCTCCATGACCACCAGCTCTTTTAGCGGCGTACCTACTTGAGAAAAAATATCCTGACCGCTGGAGGGATCCACTGTGGGGTCCTGAGATGCTTGCATGATGAGTGTGGGCACGACTATTTTTGACAGCTGATCTTCCATAGCATCCATGGCGTGTACCAATTCACCTACGCTCGCCAAGGGGTTGCGTTTGTAATTGATATGTTCGTTTTCCGGATTGTTTTCTACGTATTCCCAACCCGTGGGACTGCCCTTGATGCGTTTTAGCAGGTTGTTGAAGCTGGCTACGGAGGGAGCGAGCTTGGCGGAAAATTGGCGAAGTTTCCGAGGCGCGTTGATAGAGAAGACGGCCTTGATTTTGTTGGTTTTCAGACCAGCCCCCATAAGGGCCATGCATCCGCCCGTGGAAAATCCACCCAGAATAATCTCATCGGTATACGATTTAATGATGGCATAGCCGCGATTCAAGGATTCATACCACTCTTCCCAATGGGTACGCTCCAAATCTTCGGGAGCTGTGCCGTGGCCTTTCAGACGCACACCGTATACCACATAGCCCTGATCGTAGAGAAAGTTACCCAGGGCCCGCACTTCTTGGGGTGCCGCCATATAGCCGTGTACCAGCACTACCCCGCCTTTATATTCTTTGGGCACCAGCAAAAAGGGTCGCCCCACATCCATGGGATGGCTTTCGGGCAATTTGTAAGCAGCATAGTCATCCTCAAATAACTGATGATCTTCGTCCAGGAAGATCTGGCGGATATTTTCCGACAATTCCAGGGGGCTTGCTGTAGCCACTTCCTCCACCAGTTCCCCGAATCCATCCAGCGGCTCCACTTCGTTGGCTATCACCATGGTGGTTTCCATGGATCGCATGGAATGGAAGTCCGTGGGTTCGGTTATGAGATCCGCAGTGCGTCGATAGGTATTGCCTTCTTGAATCAGCACACCCTCCCCAATAGACAATTCCAGGAAATCGTAGAATTTCGCGCTGGGATCTTCATAAATGATTGCGCGATACGTTTCGGCAAGAAGAGAATGCATAGCATGCTTATCTTCCTGCATTAACCGATACACACACAGGAAAATTCGATTTCGATATTGCCGTTCGCTGAATGGGCGGCTGCCCTGATGACGCACGATAGTAGCGAAAATATGATCATAGTTGATCCGGGTGAGGCTATAGATGGTATCCATGTATCGCGGCATGAGGCTTATAGCGGCTTCACTGRAAAGTGACTTGGGATCGGCTTCCAGTTTACGCAGGTCATCGCCGCACGCCATCAATTCACCGTATTTCGGATCGTGGAGATACGCCTGCACATCAATGGGCTCGCCCAACGTAATATCAATATCTGTATCTTTGGAAAGTAGCGTACCTTCCACAGATAATTCTTCCAGCGCACGGTCGCTTAAGTCTTTTGCAACAGCCAGAGCCATACGCAAAATAATATTATCTCTGGCACGGATAGGGTAATAGGTGATATTCACGGGGATGATGACGGTGCGCTKTTTCAGGATATCTTCCATGGCGTCTGTGGAGTCCAGCGCAAACATCTCCATGATTTCTTCCAGCCCTTTTTGAGACGGGCTATTATAGATGCATTCAAGTTTGTACCGATAAAATTCCGCCCGGAGCGCCAGATTAGCCACGCCTTTGTGAGGAGGAYGTCTTCCATCTTCATTATAGATGGAGAAATTACCAGCCGGGTCCACCACTTTCTTATCCTTGACCATCTGCCCTTCCGGGAAAATAATCCAGGGGTTCTGGCCTTTCAACAGGGAATGAACGATAACCTTGTCCCGGTCGGGATCTTTCGTGGAGACGGTTCCCATTTTACGCAGATACTCACCGATGCGTCCCACAAAGAGTTCGGAAGCCGCCATGGACCATACTTCCAGGCCTGTAGCTTTGTGCAGTTCATAGGGCAGCAGGAGGGTTTCGATGCGGGTGAAGTGATTGACCGCAAAAATAATCGACATGTCATCTTGCAGTACATCCAGGTTGTGGATGCGCACGTCGGCCTTGGTCATACGAGATGCCAACCGCAATGTCCACTTGGTTGATGTGAATGCAAACGACGCCATGTTCCCCTCCGGCAGGAATACTACGAATACAACTCAATTATAACGCGATCCGCATGATTAAGCTAATCTGTATGGATAACTCACTCACTGATGCGGCAGTTAATCCGTATGGCGACCAGGCAGTTCCTGATTCAACCCATATATAAACGCCAGCACCTCTGCCACGGCAAGGTACAAATCTTCTGGGATATCGGTGTTTACATCCAACTGAGCCAGCAGTCCCACCAGATCGGGATCCTCCTGGATGAACACATTGTTTTCTCGGGCCGTCTGAATAATACGCTCGGCCAGTTTCCCCGTCCCCTTGGCCACTACTCTCGGCGCGGATTCGGATTCTTCCCGATATCGAAGTGCAACGGCCTTTTTGCGTTCGTGAGGTTGCTTGCCCATCTGTTACACCTTTTCATCCAGCACGGAGAATCGTCTCAGGAGTCGGGATGCCTGGGCGATGCGGTCCCCATCCCATGATTCCGACTTCACCGACGCATCGGGATATCCCAGTGTGTTTAAAGCGTCCACCAATCGCGGCCCATGCTGTTCCAGTAAAGCAACCGTTTCCGATTCCTGAGCCTTGATAACGCATCGGCAGGTACCGSSYKSMWGMWGCAGGTGAATCCACATTTTCCCCAGACGGGAGGTCTCGATATCCAAGACAACCGTGTGACTCTCGGGGCTGCCGTCCTTACCGTTCCCCTCCCCCAGAATATGAATATGCAGATGACGTAACTGCCCATCATCCGGCAGCGGCAGTTCTGCGAAGAGATACGGCATCTGTAGATTGCGTGCGCTGTTCAATTCCCCGGCGGTGATACGATCCAGCACTCCTTCGGCTGCTCGGCGAAACACGTCGGTCTTGTCGCTGCTTTTCAAGAATTCTGTGAAGGCATCGTCTTTCAATAATTGTCCGATGAGAAGACGCAGGTCTTCCTGCACCATCGGTAGAGCATTTCCTTTCGGAATATCGGCCAGCCCGGCAAGCACCGCTGCCATGGATCGTCCACGAAGAGGAAAGGCCTGGCGTATCAACGCCCTGAACGATTCGGTGGTACCCCGTTCCATACGCTGGGCTATTTCCATAATCACCTTCGCCGCATCGCCCAACGGTACACCGGCTGCTACGGCTTCATTCACCAGGCGCGTCACCATCTGGAATGCACTGCCCAATCGAGCTGGCTGGGCATACAGCGTGATGACCTGCTGCAGTATCGCCTGGTCGAGGGGCAAGTTTGACGGCACCAGATTCGCCGCAAGTGTTCGCCATTGGGAAGACGTGAGCCCCAGGGCATCCAACACTCGCTGAACCGAACCGGATAAATTAGATGTTGTGACAGGAGCGGGTTCTCCACCGGGGCGGGCGGTAATCTGCCATTGCAAACGGGCACCATCTCGCACCACACGCACATCAACGTGTTGACCAGCCGATAGTCCCATTCCAGCTTCCAATGGAATACGGAATTGCCCAGCTTGTACCACCAGCCCGTTGCTGGTAGCAATCACTCGTCCCGCAATGGATTCCAGCGACGCAAAATTATTCGCCAACCCTGACAGCGTGGTGCTTATGGGAAGAATGTGTGGAATACCACTGGCTGGACCTGACACGAAGAATTACCCGGCTAAACCACGCCGTTACGCCGTTTTGTCTTTGCGCAAGCTGAGGATAAGACGCACTTCGCCTTTACCTACGCCCAGCTCACGGGCTATCTCAGGAACCCGCATACCCGCATCACTGTATTCGTAGATGCGTTGTTGAACAGGCGTTATGGAGACGGCGTCCGAGGTTTCGTCATCCACTTGAATCGGCGGATTGGGATCCATGGTGGGTGAATCCATATTCAGCAGCATACGAAATGCATCCCGAGCCGCTTCCGGGTCTTCGGGTTCCGAAGGTTCATTGTCAGGCTCAGGTTCGTCATATTCATCATCGTCATCATAATCCGACGACCCGAAATCCAATCCGGTCCACGATTCCAACGGATCGAGGCCCGGAGATTCTTTACGTGTGGGAAGGACCCGCAACGGACTAGATGAAGAATGACCGTTCGTGGGATCTGTTTTCTCTTCAGGAGGTGACGCGGAGTCTGGTGCCTTTGCCTCATCCTCTTTCGAGTCAGAAGACTCAGCGGCGGGGTGCTGGACGTTGTCCATTTTTGGCTCTGCAGCCTGGGAAACCGTATCTGTCATTCCATCAGAATTTTCAGGTAACTGTTCCTGTAGATATTCCCAACGGCGCCGCATACTGTTCAATTCTTCTTTGGCCTGATTGAGGACCTGCTCCAGCTCTGTCTCCAGAGTTTGTACACGTTCATCCAAACCAGCGGTTGATTCCGTCAATGCCCGAACTTCATTAACCTTCGCGTCGATGGTGCGATTGAAACGCCGCGCCAGAGATTTTTGCTGCTCCACCGTATCGCGCATGGTCTGGAACAAGATCATCATGTTCGTCAGGTCATGCTGCATGGGCGTGGTATCGCCGCTGGACAGACGAATATTCCGCAACATGAAAAACAACATGTAGCAAAATGTGATAATGCACGCTAACGCCAATCCGACGAAGAATGCTATGAACAGACCCTCATCCATTTTACGTCCTGAAATTACCTTATAACGTGGTTACGGTGTAACAGATAATGTACTCGATTTAAACACTGATATCCAAATCGTGATCATTCGGGTCATCCACCACGGTTTTTTCCTCCCCGGCACTGTAGAATACGTGGGAAGGGTCATCTCCATCATGGGCAGACCGCTTTTTCTTCTTGCGTTTTACGAAGGGATTCTTACGTTTACCTTTGGCATCCACTTCAGGATTTTCGGATTCAGTCGTCTTTCCGACCTGTGTTTCTTTGGCTCGACCCTCTGCTTTAAGCTGCTCTTGCGCATTTTGCAATGCAGCCATATTACCACGGGTCGCAGCTTCCTGCACTCGCTCGGCCATAATGGTCCGGGAAATTTCGCTGAGCATATCGACGGGCTGCGGCATGGCCAACCTCGCTGGTTGTAATCCGTTTTAATCCTCGCCGCGAACCGCCTTCCGCAATTTCTTGATCGCAGCACTATGTACCTGGCTGATCCTGGATTCCGAAACCTCTAATACGGCTCCAATCTCTTTCAGGGTCAATTCTTCGTAGTAATATAAGTTTAACACTTTTTGCTGCTGATCCGGTAAATTAAGAATGGCATGGACCAGTATAGCCTGTTTTTCCTGGTCTTCCATGGCCGATTCAGGGGTTCTCGCGTCCTCATCCACCAGCACATCTATCTTCCGCGCCTCGTCTTTATCCTGGCTGGGCAGATARTCATCCAGGGATAATACYTGGGCTGTCTGAAGCTGGGCCAGGCAATCTTCCACCTGCTCGGCAGTAGCATCAATCTCCTCTCCGATTTCGTCGAAGGATGGATCGGAGCTATTTTCATGCCGAAGCTTTTCTCGGGCACTGCCTACTTTGCGGGCCATGGTACGGAGTGAKCGRGGYGCCCAGTCCAGTGTACGGATTTCATCGATGATAGCGCCGCGAATCCGAATGGNGGCGTAGGTGGAAAATTTGATGCCCTGCTTGTGGTCGAATTTTTCAGAAGCGTCCATTAACCCCAGTACGCCCCAGCCCACCAAATCATCCAGCTCCACATTGGATGGCACATGGATAGCCATGCGGCCCGCCACATATTTTACAACCCGCATATAGTGGACCAGCAATTCATCCCGGGCATCATCATCCCCATGGTCTTTAAATTGGATCCACAGTTCCTGTTCGTTATCAGGTAGTGTCAACGCAAGCTCTCAATCCGTTCCTTTTGGCTGATGATCTCTGTGATACGAAGTCCGAATTTTTCATCAACCACGACTACATCCCCTCGGGCAACAAGGTGATCGTTTATCAGCAGCTCCACCGGCTCATCGACCAAATGCCCCACTTCGATAATGGCGCCGGGCCCCAGATTCAGGATTTCATGAATGGGCATCTCCACTTTACCCAGACGGGCCGTAGCAGTCAACTCAATACCGAGTATTACATCCAGGTTGTCCGGCATGGCTCCTCCGCCCATACGGTCCACTTCTTCTTCCGGACTGAATCCACTCAAAATATCTTTCATTTCATCATCGCTGACCAAGGCTTCCTCCGCACCCGTGAGAGATGGGGGCACCCGGTCTTCAAGAGCAGCACTGTGGAGAAAATAACCTTTCCCGTCGAAATCGGGGTCAGCGGAAAACGAGAAGGATGTAAGCACGACCCCTTCGCCCAGATAGGCAACCAACTCACTGCCATCTCCGGAACCGATTTGCACTTCAATCGATTCGGTTTCCACATCTTCTCCGAACAGCTCTGACAAGTTAGCCACACCGCCGCCTATGGCACCGTCCGCAATTTCTTTCAACGTGCCCATATCCCCATCGTCCAAAGCATCCTTCACTTCGGCCTTATCACCAGTAGTCAGAGTGACTATCTTGGAGGCATCTTCCAGCGTAAGAAGTACGGCAGCTCCACCCCCACCTATGATTTTTGCCTTCATGATTATAGGGGCGGCCTCTAATGCGGATGATACGGCATCCTCGTTGGTTTCTTCGGACGCATTGCTTTCRTACGAAAAAGACTGGGACARCAAGGCATCATAGACATCAAATCCGCCTTTCAAAAATCCCTGTACAATTATGTTGGCCGCTTCGGTATTCATAKTGGTGTCCCTTTAGTCAGAAAAAGTAGATAAGATTTGCACCGAACTGTGCTCACCTTTGCGTCCGGGTTGAGCTARAAACCGTGGYGATCCGCCTACATTAACCCGAATGGGTTCGTCGTAATTGGAGTCCAATGTTACCACATCCCCCACCTGCAAACGGGCAATATCATCCAGGAAAACCTTGGTTTCGCCTAAGATGGGTTCTACCAGCAAATCTGCGTGCATAATTTTTTCCATAATATTCGTGCGTGTTTTTTCTGCTACTTCAGGAGTCATCTGGCGTTGAAAATGAGATTGAGAAGAAATCTGATCCAGGATTGGATTTAACACCAGCAACGGCACACACATATTCATCGTTCCTACGGACTCACCGATATAGACTTCGTACCCCACCAGGATAACCATTTCACTACCGGCCACAATCTGCACGATAAGGGGATCGCTCTCCTGATTGATTACACTCATTTTCAGTTCGATGAGCTGTTCCCATGCGCGCTTCCAGCTATCCAGTATCATCAATACAATACGATATAGAATTCGATCTTCTATTTCCGTCAGTTCCCGAGGCGTAGCCAATGTAGCCCCTTTACCCCCGAGCACACGGTCTACGATGGGAAATACCATAGCGGGATTAAGTTCTAAAACGGCCCGACCTTCCAGCGGTGTCATATCGATAATCGACATGGAAGTAGGCCGCGCTACAGACAGAATAAATTCATCGTAAGTAAGCTGATCAATGGAGACGAGATCTACGCGCACGACAGTACGTAGAAACGGGGGAAGCAAAWTMCCAANTTCCCGKGCAAAGGCTTCAAAGAGACTTTGCAGMCCTTTGAGCTGTTCTTTGGATACACGCTCGGGTCGTCGAAAATCGTAGGCCGTAAGCATGGCCTTTTCGGGCGCAGAAGCAGATGTAACATCCAGCTCCATGTCCCCTTCTGCCACCGCAGACAGCAGCAGATCAACTTCATCCTGGCTTAGAATATCAGCCACAGGCTCTCCTTTCGCACCCCCTAAAGGTTCATCGTGTAAACGCAGCCCTCACGAACGGGCAGTATATCACAGGCCTTTTAGACAGACAATAGCCCGTCTCTCTAAGATGTAATGTATACAGCACTTACAATAGTTACTCTCATCGAGTYCCCAATAWTCGGTTCAATRCCCTTCGCCCCAMTATGCCTGGTGTGGAGTCCAGCATCGATAGCCCATCTAAACGCCCAGTAACTTTATGTATAAACGAATCCAAAGAATCACTGCGATCCACCCAGATTCGACGGAATGTCCAGGGACCGTCACTGCTTTGARTTGCGCCATATCGATTGCTGAAAGCGTGAGTATACCCGGCACGCTCCACACACGTCACACTGGCTTCGTTATAATCCAACGCTGAACCGTAGGGATACGCGAACGATGAAACGGTATGCCCTAACACCGCTTCCAACACCTGTTTGGATTTTTGAATTTCAAATTCCTGCTCGTCGTCTCGAAGTTGAGAAAGCCGACGGTGCGTCATGGTATGTGATCCTATTTCTAAACCTTGAGACTCCCACTCCTGAAGTTCATCCGGGGTCATGAGACGTGTATCTTCCGATGAAGCATCTCCTCCAAGTTTTTCCCCAAGACAGTCGGCCACAACAAACAACGTAGCGGAAAATCCATGATGCTTCAATACAGGGGCTGCATGGATCAGGTTATCCCCATACCCATCGTCGAATGTTATGGCCACACCGGGAGTACCTTCCGCAATAACAGATAAAGGCTGCACAGATACATGGGCAGCTAACCAAGCCATCTGTTTTTCAAAATCTTCAGGCGTGACATTCATTTCATGATCACGTTGGCCTACATTGTGATAAGTCAGGACTCGTCCTCCCGATTGCCGACTATATGGCAGGATGGGTCCGGCAGCAGCTATAGCAGCCTTTACCGAACGCTTAATCAGTGATTTTGCACCGTGTCCCCCGCTCATCACCCCATCCTACGATTTCGGTTCCAGCGCCTGACGCTGCGCTGTCAGCAATCCCCATAGATACCCAAAAGCATACGCGATATACGCGTAGAAACGCATCCATTTCCACTGTATCACCGCCAATAGCAGCCGGACAGGATAGCGCAGTAATCGATAGGGCAGTGATGTAGCCGGACGAAAATCTGCYGCATCAATCTTCTCGTGCGTCTCATAAACACTGTCGGGTTGAAATTTCCATGCATAGGCTGAACCAAATCCRTTTCGGAAAAAGATGCGYCCCAACCGTTTCCAACCATCAGGCAACGGATGATAGATYCGTGCATGWGGAGCCAGGACAACACGGTATCCCTTTTCACGAAGACGTACCCGCAGATCCGGATCCAATCCTCGAATGATATCTTCCCGCTCTCCCCCCACCTCCTGAAAAATCCGAGTCGGTATAGCGCAGCACCCATGACAAGCCATATCGCTGTCCAGCACTTGGGTAACGGGAACAACATTAAATCGGGGAAACTGACTGGAGGCGGCGCGTTGAAACCGGGACGATTCGGGCGGTAGCACGATGGCAGCACCTGCCATACCTATGGTGGGATCATTATCCAGTGTATCAACGAGAATTTGAAAAACATGCTCGTCGGCAAGACGACTGTCGTCATCAAGAATAATCAGGATATCGCAGGCAGTCTCCTTGGCACCCTTGTTAATAGCTTTGCCTTGAGGCGAAACACCTACAATTTCACAAAGCTCATAATCACGGAAGGTTTGTGCTTCAATTGATTCCTTTAATTTGGGGACAAACCCGTCACGGTATCCATCCCTGGATGGAATGATTACCCTGACYCTACATGCCTTTTCAGACGCTGCCTGTGACATTTGAACGCAGTCCCCTCGAGTTTTCCCCATGCACTACACTCTTAATTTACACTTATCGACAGGATATTAACAAAAATATACCCTGTATCAACCATTTCTATACTTGTTATCCCCATATAACTAACGGAAAACYTACTTCRCCGCGTCCCTTATCCAAAAGTAACTCACAAAACATCCACATCGACATTCAAGAATATATAGATTTAAGCATATTTATTATATATAAATATTGTCCACCATTGTTTACTTTAAAACCACACTATAGAGTATCTTTAAAATTTGCCTTGTATATATATGGACACGATGCTATCATCGCACACAATATATAGATGTTATCTTGATCTTGAGCAGTTTGGATCATGTCATCAAAATATTACTTTGGGGGAAAAGGGTAGATGGGTATGGTACGTCAAAAAACGAAAAGTGTATTGGTATGGGTTCCGGGGGGAGCCTTTTCATTGGATGCCCTTCAACCGAGTCTGCCTTTGGCGACAACGGCAAGCATCTTGCAGTGGTCTGGACATGAAACCCAGATTCTCGATTTCGGCACTCTGGAGACGTTAGAGCGGTACATACCAAAATCACTGCATGAATTCAGCCAAMTACTTCCTCAAAGTTTAATTAAAAATGGAGAGATTTRTTCCGCAGACACATGGAAAGAACGACGCAAGGTTAAGTCGGTTCTCAAGCGGCTCCACGAACARCGCAGGATAGTGTGGGACGAAATAGCTACGGAGCTGACCTCGCTAAAAGGCCTGGATTTCATCATGTTTCTGGTTACCARCGAATCGGATTTGGAAGCAGCGGAATCCATGTCACGCCATGTGCAGCGAATGRGGCCTCGGCTAAAGAGCATTGCCATGGGCCCGTATTTTTATTCACGAGATTATCAAACGGTAGAACCTTCTCAACATTTTCACGGGTTATACGTAGGTAAACCCGATCAATCTCTGGCAATTCTGGCGGAACATATTCACGATCAGGCACGGTGGGCGGATATTCCTCATATTGCGTTTGCCGATGGTGCTCGATTGTGCCTRACGGAAAACAAGCCCACGACATATCCTGAAGATTTACCCATTCCGGCATACGACCCGGAGACCTACCCGGCTTTGAAGAATCAAACCAAGGCGATGGTATTTACATTGGAAGATTTACGGGATGTGAATGGTGATGAGACAGGCCGTATGCGCCTCAAACCTGCCGATATTATATGCAAGGAAATGGGATATATCCGTAATGCTTATGGGACTCGTTCGTTTCACCTGTCAGGCGTACACAATGCCGTACCGCATGCACGGAACCTGGCGTATGAAATATTATCCCGAGGGATACAGGTACGCTACACGCGGGACATGCATGTAGCCACGACCGATCGTGCTGCGGTGGCGGCCCTGAGCACATCGGGATGTCTGGGTGGCGCTTTCCAGGTTGACACCGGAAGTCAGCGTTTACTGGAAAGGTACTATGGGCATTCGTTTACCGTAAGCAACACAGAGCAAGCCATCCGGCACAGYAAATTCTCGAATCTGTACACCATACTTAATTTAACGTATCCCAGTCCGGAAGATGATTACCATASCGAATCGGAAACWCTYCGATTGATTGAGCGTACCTTACCCCATGCTGTACATTTGCTCCCCCATGATGCCACTTCCTATAATGGTGCAGGTAATCGAAATACGCTTCTAAAACGAAACAGGATACCCAAAGCTTTGCGGATAGATACAGGGCAATTCAAACATGCCATCGGTGAACGAAATGTTCCCGTACGCATGAAGGCTCCATGGGTCATGATGGCAGAAATGTCAGGATACCATGGACAGGAAAAAGAATTTGTAGATCAATTTACTCATCAACTTTTTTCTGGCGATCTGGATTCTTTGTACGAAACGATGGCGCAGCTAAATAAAACGGCGAGAGTGAAACCTCATGGCATCGCTATGAAGCCGTTCACCTCGTTCCCGGATGTGGTAGGAAACTAAACATGGATATATCCCCTACACCTATTGTAATCACCGGCATAGGCGTATTGGCTTGCAACGGTATTGGCCGCGAGTCATTCTGGAAGGCTGTGGAAAATGGTCAATCGGGAATCCGTCATGTGCAGCGATTTGATACCAGCGACTTCCCATGCCACATAGCAGGTGAGATTTGGGATTTTAATCCTCATGATTTTATTAAAAAAGCAGATGTACGACGGTGGCACCGCACCGTGCATCAGTCCGCTGCTGCGGCTAAATTGGCGGTAGAGGATTCAGCTTTAATGGATGCGGGGTACGACAATGACCGTATCGCCGTAGGAATCGGTACCAGCGTAGGATCACCGGATGAAGAATACGGACAGTATTGGGAAACTTTGGAGACCAAAGGGTGGCGCGATCTGGACAAGTTCGCCTCCAGTGCCAGTTCGGGACATTCTTCCACTGCCCAAGTCAGCACCATGTTTCACTTGTCCGGCCCCGCAATCACCATAGCCAGTGGATGCTCCACCGGATTGGATTCGCTGGCGTGGGGTGTACAACAAATACGCTCAGGGGAAGTAGATGCCGCAGTGGTAGGCGCTACTRAATCTCCCGTTAATAAACAAGTCTTCGCCGTAAGTTCGGCATTAGGAATTTTAAGCCAGCGAAACGATGAMMCSGAMRRSRCCATGMBCCHVDTCRRTTCGGATAGCGACGGCCTGGCATTGAGTGAAAGCGCGGTAGTCATGGTTTTGGAAAGACTGGATAAAGCTACGGCCCGGGGTGCGCGAATACTCGGCGAAGTTGCGGGATCGGGATCGGCATCTGAAGGGGTCAACCCTCTGGTATTGCAGCGGGACGGCAAAGCCGTAGGGAGAGCTATCACGGCTGCTCTCCAACATGCTGGAATGAGACCGGATGAAGTAGAGTGTGCTCATTGTCATGGAGTATCGCTGCCCATGTACGACAAGACCGAAGTGAACGGATATAAATTGGCCTTGGGTGATCATGCCTATCGCATCCCTATTTCCGCCCCCAAATCCATGTTTGGACAGGCCTATGCCGTAGGCGGCTTATTGAGCGCGGCGACGGCGTTGATGTCGTTAAACACTGGAATTATGCCCCCCACAATCAATCATGAAAACCCGGCAGAGGGTTGCGATTTGGATTTTGTGCCTTTGAATGCCCGGTTAAACGCAC
Organism: Candidatus Hydrogenedentota bacterium; assembly: GCA_002746185.1. Taxonomy (GTDB): domain Bacteria; phylum Hydrogenedentota; class Hydrogenedentia; order Hydrogenedentales. The sequence continues at coordinate 36,353 of NVWG01000010.1, read as the reverse complement.
CTCAGAATGCCTTGGTTACGGCCATGAGTTTTGGCGGCACCCATACGGCTACGGTACTTCGTTGCCTGAATTAATAGTGTAAGCGAAATTTTGCATTTTGTGGCACAATATAATGGGTAGGAAACGACTACGATCAGCTAATGCAAATCCTTATTCCATCTATACTTAACCTAATAACAGCCTTTGTTTGCTTCAGCTTGGGTCTGTTGGTGCTAGCCCGTAATTCACGTAAAATAACACACCGCACCTTCGCTGTCATGGCATTTAACCTCATGTTGTGGGCTATTGGGGTGTTTTGTGTAATCCAGTCCCCCACTGTTATTTCTGCCACTTTTTGGGTCCGGTTCAGTGAATTTGTGGTCTGTTTCACCCCGGCACTCATCTACCATTACATTGGCTATTTCCCCCGGGGAAATTTCGTTGGCAACAGACAATTACAATACGGCCTCTATATAGCCGGATCGCTGCTTTCGGTCTACTCCCTTACACCAAATTACCTGAAATATGTGGTGCTGGAACAAGGGAAATTACCCGTAGCGGTGCACGGCAACGGATTGCTGTTCATGGTAGCCATCACCGCAGTAGCTATTATCGCTATCCATCAAAACCTSTGGCATAAATATCGGGAATCTAGCGGATTCGCAAAGCGGCAAGTCCAATTCGTCCTGACAGGCACATATTTCATCGCCCTGTTCGGTATTCTGGTCGGTGCCATGGAACCCGTTTTCGGTATCCAGGGTGTTCAGGCATACGGTCCTCCTCTGACGGTCATTCTGTTGATGGTGTGTTTTGCCTATGCCATGATTCGGTACCACCTGCTGGATACCCGCGCTTTCGTTTCCAAACTGGCCGTATTTATCGGTTCTACTATGTTCGTTATTTTTACATTTGGGCTCATATCACAACTCGTCGAATCGGTGTATCGCGAAACGAATGAGATGACTGTATTGATAACGACTATATTCTCTGCCCTCGTCATTTCCATGATTTTCCAAACTGTCAAAAAATCTGTGGAACACTTTATTGAAGTAAGGTTACTGAGCCGCAAATACGATGTAGACAGACTCTATCGCCGTATCGCCCGAAATGCTTCCGATACAGCCGATTTAGAAGATCTCCTCGAATCCATCGCCAGTGACATTCAGAAAACGGTTGGGGTTCGTATAATTCGAGTTCTCCTTATCGATCCCGAGACGCCGAATAAATTGGTGACAGAATATACATCAATCAAAGACGAGCCCTGTATTCAGAGCACGGATCATGTTGTATTGCTCGATTTCTTACGGGGTCGTCCCAAGCCTCTAATATTAGAAAAAATTCTGCACCGTAAACCCGACGAACGCATGGTGCGTGTAGCCAGTCATTTGGCGGAACTGGATGCCTATTTCTGTTTACCCCTCACTGCGCGGGAAGGTTTAGTGGGGTTGTTGACGCTGGGTCAAAAAGACACGCATGATATTTATTCCAACGAAGAACTGCTGGCTTTCCGAGCACTGGTGGGTCCATTAGGAACAGCCATTACCAATGCACGGTTATATCGTGAAGTCGAACGGGTGAACCTACATCAATCCAATATATTCAGTCAAATGCAGGAGGGCGTTATTGCCGTAGACAATCATGGCTGTGTAACCATGGTCAATGAGGCCGCCAATACTATGGCCGGACCCATTGAAGAAGGTCAAAGCATCGACCATCTTACCCCCGAAGTAGGCGAGCTGCTCATTCGCACCCTGGATCTTCAGGTATCCATCAGAGATTTCGAATCGAATATAGAAAGCCCTGAAGGCGAAGTATTGACCGTTCTCATGTCATCCTCGTGCCTGACTACCTCCCAAGGCGAAACCACCGGGGCGATTGCGTTGCTCTATGATCTTTCCCAAATCAAGAGGCTGGAGCGCAATGTACAGCGTGCGGATCGGCTTTCTTCCATCGGAACACTGGCCGCCGGTATGGCCCACGAAATCAAAAACCCCCTGGTATCCATCAAAACTTTTACACAATTGCTTATGGACCGATATACCGATCCCGATTTCCGCAATACGTTCCGCGATGTGGTTCCTCACGAAGTAGACAGGATAGACACCATCGTAACCCGTCTGCTCGATTTCGCTCGACCACGGCCAGTGAAGTTTGAGCCTCAAAATATTCGTGTCATCATCGAAGAAGTGCTGGCATTGGTAGAGAACCAAACTCGAAATTTCATGATCGATGTGAAATGTGAATTCCCCAATGACGAGTTGGCAGTCTATGGAGACGAACAACAGCTTCATCAAGTATTTCTCAACCTGATACTCAATGCCGTAGATGCCATGGAAGCGAAAAAAGAAGGGGTCTTGAGCATTATTACCCGATATGGCGTACTGACACGCCGCGATGCTGATTCGTCTATTATTGACACAAATCGGTGTGTGGACATCTATATCACTGATACCGGCAGCGGTATGGGGGAAAAATCTCTTCAAAACTTATTCACCCCGTTCTACACCACCAAAGATGAAGGATGCGGCCTGGGGTTATCGGTAGTACACAGCATAATTATGGAGCACGGCGGCACCATAGATGTACAGAGCACTGTGGGTGTGGGGACCACATTCACGTTGGCATTGCCCATGGCGGAAAGCCTATACTCTACTTCCGCTTTGGGATATGAAAAATAGCAAAAACAATAGTTAAAACCGAAAACGGATACAACGAAAACCCGTGAGAATAATTCTTGCCATATCGGATGATCGGCCAAATTGCGAGGCCATTCGTGCCACTTTACCAAAAAGCGATCTCCTGCTTTTTGAAAATTCGTTGGAAGACGGACTTCGGCGGCTCATCTCGGTGGTAGCCGATCTTATCCTGGTAGATGAAGGTAAAGGTCTCGGATTGCCGCAGCTTAAAGAACTGATACCTGTTGCAGCCGGTACACCAATAGTTGTACTCACATCACAATCCACGCCGGAAGCTATTACCGCATATACTATGGCGGGGGCGAAGAAATGTATCACCAAACCCTTCGATTGTACTGAATTAGAGCATGTCATCAATCAATGTATCTCCAATGCAGAACAACTACAAGAAACTCCCGCACTGCCAGTGTCGGGCACACAACATCAATCATCCATAACACAACACCAATTGGCGTTACGCTGGATGAGTCGAAACACCTCATACATTGACGACCCGGAACGCTTGCTGCAAAGTCTGCTGGATGCCATTATTGATATTTTTGATCCTGCACGAGCCGGGATTCTTCTCCATAACGATGGTGCGGTACGTTTTGTACGAAGCTATGGTATCCCTGAAAAGGTCGCCTCCTCCGTTCAATTGGATTTCACCAATGGATTGATGCGTCGACTGGAAAGTAACGCCAGTCTAGTGGATCGCGCTTCTTCGACCATCGATGTTCAAACGCAAAAGGAAATGACCGCGCTGGGTGCCCGGGTAGCCATTCCCCTGTTGACGGAAGGCAGAGTGAATGGGGTCATTGTAGTAGGTGAAAAAGCCTCTGGGACCCAATTTTCATTGGAAGAACGTGAACTGCTCAGCGTTATGGCGCGATGCACAGCATCGTTTCTGGAACGGGCAAAAAGATATAAGGATGTAGCCCGGCAGCAGGACCGTTTGAATGCGGTCTTGTCTAACATTACTGCCGGGGTCGTTACGGTCTTGCCGGATAAGACCATCTCCATGATGAACGACAGTGCTGAGCATATTCTGCAACTGCGTGCATCGGATGTACTGGGTCAAAATATCCTCAAATTGGGATCGGCATTTGCTGATGTGGTGCTTCGAACGCTGAAAGAAGGAAAGCCCAGATTACGTCAGGAAATTCGTGACGTATCCATCAACGCCCAGCTTGGGCTTAGTGTAACCCCTTTGGGTCCAGAAGGGGTGGTGGTTATTTTCTCTAAAATTCCTGGCGAGTTATTAGAAGCAGAAGATGATATCGCCTACAGCCCGCTCTGGGAATATCTGGCGAATCGTGTCGCTCAGGAAATTAAAAATCCCATGGTACCCATCAACACCTATGCGCAGCTACTGCCTACTAAATTCGACTCGACTGAATTCCGAGAGGAATTCTCCAATGTAGTGCAGCATTCCGTTACACGTATTAACGATGTGGTTGAATCCATCTACGACTTTGCACGACATCCCAGGATGAAATTACGAACACGCAATTTGAATGAAACGGTTCAACAGATTATAAACGCCATGGAACATGAATTGGATGACCAAAAAATAACGGTCAACATTGACTTGAATGATGAAGAAATGAATGTAGATATTGATCCTCCTATGTTCCATCGTGCTGCCCAGCACGTCATCGCCAATTCTATCGATGCCAYGACCGATGGCGGTACGTTGACGATTCGCACTCAACTGGACAACGGTTCATGCGCGCTTTTTATCTCGGACACCGGATCTGGTATAAAAGAAAAGGAMGMATMKWNAATTTWMRTKMSSTWKTMYWRYRCMWRAKAKMRSKRMAWKRGCTTGGGGCTAACGATGGCTCACCGAATCCTACAAGAACATAATGGCACACTAAAATTACAATCAAAATCGGGAAGCGGCGGCTTGTTCGTTTTCCATTTACCCCAGGCTAAAACGGCACCGCAACAACGCAGCATGCCCTTAAAAATCCAGCGCGAAGTAACCCCGGAACGCAACTAAAAGGTCTTACTGAAAAGATATATGCAAACGATACTTACCATAGACGACGAAGAGAGCATACGGCAAWMYKWKCKSMWSMKYYTKKSSWWWKMYKTWMWRSTYSYYAWSKCWSSCRSMSRSGSKSWMGRKSTYKMYGWKYKSRATMGTSACYMCRTYRRYSTGRTYYTACTGGATATGACCATGCCCGGCATGTCCGGCGTGGATGTTTTGAACGAACTCCGTGAACGAGGTGATACGACTCCGGTTATCGTAGTTACCGCCAATAATTCTATAAGCTCTGTTGTCTCCGCTATGAAGCTGGGAGCGCAGGATTACATCCAAAAACCCTTCGACATTGATGAATTGCGCATACTCATTCAAAACACGCTGGAAGAAGAACGGGGAAAGCAGGAACTCACCGCACTGAGAGAAGCGGAATTCAAAGGCTTTGACTCCATGACGGGAGAGAGCCCGGCTTATCAGGAAGCTCTGAACAAAGCAGCCCAGGCTATGAATGTAGATTCCGTCGTTTTAATCACAGGCGAATCGGGCACCGGTAAAGATATGCTGGCCCGAGCCATCCACATGGGTGGAAAACGTGCCGAGAAAGCCTTCGTCCCTTTGAACTGCTGCGCCATCCCTCCCCAGCTGCTGGAAAGCGAACTCTTCGGCTATGAAAAAGGGGCCTTTACTGGCGCAGATAAAAGCCGGATCGGCAAGATGAAGGTAGCTGATAAAGGCACTATTTTCCTGGATGAAATCGGTGAAATGCCCGTCGAAGCCCAATCCAAACTGCTGCGCGTCCTGCAGGACAGCTGCTTCTACCCGGTTGGCAGTACGAAAGTCATCGAAGTGGATATTCGAGTCGTATGCGCTACGAATCGGAACCTTGTTGATGCTATAAAAGAAAATGCTTTTCGCGAAGACCTCTATTATCGTATTAACGTACTGAATATTGAAATGCCGCCCCTTCGGAAACGGCGGGAAGATATTCCCATGCTGATATCCCATTTCATGGCCAAGCACGGGCCGAGGGTAAACGCGAAAACGAAAGATATTGCTCCCAAAGCCAGGATCAAACTCGCAGGGTATCATTGGCCGGGAAATATCCGTGAACTGGAAAATTCCATTGAGCGTTTGTTGGTGTACTACGGCCAGGAAACTATTATCACGGCAGATCATGTAGCATCCCTCCTTCCGGATTCTCCGCGAGACGACTCCTCGAATGGTGATATGTCGGATTTCGAAGGCCTGCCCCTGGAAGAAGCCACGCGTAAAATCGAGATCCAAATGATCACCCGCGCCTTGGAAACAAGCGATTATGTCCAGTCTCAAGCCGCTGAAAAACTAGGCACCACCCGTCGTATACTCAAATATAAAATCGACCAACTTGGCATTCTAAGTGAAAAACCTCATTAAAATCTGCTACCCTTCCTTTCTGATTTAATCTAGCTTATCATCGAAAGGAATTCCTATGAGCGTTGCTGTTGTTGGATCTGTGGCACTGGATACTGTTGAAACCCCCTCTGGCGTAAATAAAGATGGATTGGGCGGGGCTGCTATGTTTTTCTCTCTTGCCGCATCGAATTTCACCCGCGTACACCTCATTGGCGTGGTGGGCGATGATTTCCCCCAAGAACATATAGACCTGATGGCCTCCAAGAACATTGATCTGGATGGTTTGGAGCAAGTGGAAGGAAAATCGTTCCGTTGGACAGGTAAATATCACGACGATATAAATATGCGCGACACGCTGGACACGCAGCTCGGCGTTTTCGAAACCTTTCAACCCAAGCTGACAGATGCGGCGAAAAATGCCAAGTATCTCTTTCTGGGTAATATCCACCCCAGCCTCCAGCTTGATGTACTGCAGCAGGCCAATGCCGATTTTGTAGCACTGGATACCATGAACCTGTGGATCAACGAGACCCGCGAAGACCTGGAAAAAGTGCTGGCCAAGATTGACTGCCTCATCATCAATGACGAAGAAGTTTTTGATCTCACGGGCGAGCGTAACCTAGTTCGTGGCGTAAAAAAAATCCAGGAGATGGGTCCATCCATTGTAGCCCCCAAGAAAGGCGAACACGGCTGCCTGCTTTTTGTGGAAAATAAAATATTTTCCGCTCCTGCTTTCCCCATGGCAGAAGTAGTGGACCCCACTGGCGCAGGCGACACCTTCGCAGGAGGATTCATGGGCCACATCGCACAGCAAAATTCCATCGATTACGACACACTGAAACAAGCGGTTATTCACGGCAGTGTATCCGCGTCCTATACCTGTGAAGATTTCGGCCCGGAACGACTGAAAACGGTTACCACTGAAGATATAACTGCTCGTTACGATGCTTTTGTAGAACTGTCCAGATTTTAATTCGATTCAATTTGCGCATCATTCGATATATTGGCTGGCAAGGAGAAACCGTGCTGCATCATGGCCACCGCAAAGATACTGGGAGATGGTGAAATGATAAGCAGGCGCAATTTCTTGAAATCAGCCGTAATAGGAGCCGGAGGTGTCGTCCTTATGACTACACAAAAACGCACTCATGCCGCCGATATCCAAATCGAGCAGATTGGCGATTCCCGGTATTTATTGGGAGAAAGCCCTGTCTGGGACACCAAGAACAACACCTTATATTGGGTAGATGTGATTGGTCAATCCATTTGGCGCCACCGGCCCGGTACCGAAGACTACACTCAATGGAAACTGCCCGACATGGTCAGTTCGTTGGCGCTCAAGAACGGCGGCAATGCCATCATAACGCTGTCCAATGGGTTCTACGATTTCAATTTTGATACAGACGACTGCACACTTATTGGCGAAACCATCGAAGCCGATCAACCTACCCGATTCAACGACGGTAAAGTGGATCGACACGGCCGATTTATTGCCGGAACTATGGACAACACCATTACGAAGCCCATAGGATCGTTGTACAGTCTCAGCAAAGATAAGATCGTTTCCAAATTGGACTCGGATATCATCTGCTCCAACGGCCCCTGCTGGAGTCTGGACGGCAAGACGTTGTATTTCACCGACACCATGCGCAGTACCATTTTTGCTTATGACTACAATTCCAATGACGGCACCGTGGGCCCCCGCCGTGTATTCTCCGACTTACGTAAATTGGGAATTCAGAGCGCGCCGGATGGATGTACCGTCGATTCCGAAGGCTACTTGTGGAGCGCTCAATGTCTGGCAGGAACCATCGCCCGAATCGCTCCTGACGGATCGCTGGATCGCCTAATCGAAATGCCCGTGAAATACGTTACCAGTGTTATGTTCGGCGGCGAGAAACTGGATACTCTGTACGTGACCTCGCTCAACATTCCCCTGCTGGGCAATCCTCCTCAGGAACCCAATGCAGGCGGACTGTTCGCCGTCAACGGTCTGGGATTCACTGGTGTCCCCGAGCCACGCTACGCCGGGTAATCACGAAAACGTACCTCGTAACTATCCATCGTAATTAAGATTCCAGAACCGCGATAGCCTCGTAATGTTCTACCACGGGGAACGGGTCGTAATAATGATGGAGCAGTGTTTTCCATTCTTGATACTCCGACGATCCGCGAAATCCTTCCGTATGATCCTCCAGCGTCTCCCATTGCACCAAGAGCAGGTATCGGTTCGGCGTCTCTATACACCGCCGCAGATCATGAGAGATATATCCCGGCATGGACGAGATAATCGCCTGTGCACGAGCGAAATCCCGCTCAAATTCCCCTTCTTGTCCAGGGATCACGTCTAGTCTGGCTGATTCGAGTATCATAGTATCCAGTATCTATATGCGTACAAAGTTGCCACGATAAAAATTTAGAATCGTTTTGTATACGCATGGCAATACGGTTCCTTGCCATTCTTCACATAATAATCCTGATGATAATCTTCGGCTTTCCAGAACTGTCCGGCCGATTCCACTTTGGTAGCTATCTTCAGACCTTTGGATTCAAGAATCTCGATAAGTTTTTCTGTGGTGGCACGTTGCTCGTCATCAATATAATAAACCACCGAGCGGTATTGATCGCCGATATCCGGTCCTTGTCGATTTACTTGAGTWGRRTCGTGWAWTTCNAAAAAMWAWMTTGMCMRWGTYYYMKWAKRAMYTTKCKWKKWNATCATACWCRAYTTYSACSRCYTCKRYATGTCCYGTATYYTTGTAGGAAATGTCCTCATAACTGGGATTCTTCGTGCGCCCGCCGATATAGCCCGATGTGGCAGAAAGTACCCCGGGCGTTTTTTCCATCAGATGCTCCACTCCCCAAAAACATCCTCCTGCGAAAATTGCACGAGCCTCGTTTGATTCTTTCACGAAACTCAACGAGATGGAATTGGCACAATGCCGGGTGCTCTTGGGTGTAAACCCCTCACCACGAAATACATGGCCTATATGGCCGCCGCAGTTTTCGCATTCGATTTCCATTCGGCTCCCGTCCTTCACTTCACGGATAGCACCGTCCACGGCATCGTCAAAACTGGGCCAGCCTGTACCCGATTTGAATTTTGAATTGGATTTGAAGAGAGGTTTGTCGCATTGCTTACAAGTATATACGCCTTCTTCGTTGTGGTCATTATACTCACCTGAAAACGCTCTTTCGGTTCCTTCTTCTAGGATGACACGCTGCTCTTCAGGGGTTAGGGGATTATATTCCATGGCATTCACCTCTTGGTGTGGAGTGCGGTTAAACAACATAAACACTCCCGTGAGGGCAATTATTGCCGTTAACATCACAGTTTTCGTTTTCATACTACCTCCTGTTCTTCCATGACTATAATAACATTCTTCATGCTTTACTGTACGCTGGCTGTCTATAAGTACAAATTTTTTACGAACCTTCCTTATATTATTTGGTAATGTATAAGATTGAACAAGTTGACAATGGGTTATAATTCCCTACTATATTCGCATAAGGAGACCGAAATGGAAAATAACTCCAAGTAAGGAGTACGATGTGTCGTGAGGGAAAAAACCAAGCAGCCAATATACGTATCAGAGGACATTCCATGCCAATCAACCCCAAACCTGCCAGCCATACTATCGAAGTAAACGACATTAACATTCATTATCTTGAAAGCGGCGATGCCAATGATGAAGTAGCACTCATGCTGCACGGTTGGCCCACGTCCGCCCATCTCTGGCGCAATATCCTTCCCATAGTCGGCGAAAAGAAACGAGCGATAGCCATTGATTTACCTGGCTATGGCTTGTCAGATAAACCTCCTGACACACGATATAGTTTTATCTATTACGAGAAAATTTTGGAAGGGTTTATGGAAGAAATGGGTATCACCAAAATCGATTTAGTGGTTCATGATTTAGGCGGGCCGGTTGGAATTTTCTGGGCATTACGTCATCCCGAAAAAGTAAGGAGCCTCGTGCTATTAAACACGTTGGTTTATCCGGAAATGTCCTGGGCAGTTAAAGTATTTGGTTTGGCCATTCGACTCCCTCTCATACGCAACTGGATGGCCAGTCCAGCAGGCATGAGATTTTCACTAAAATTCGGTGTATACAATAAGCAGAACATCACGCAAGAAGTCATGAAAGGTTATCAGGACCCATTTCAGACTAAGGAGGCCAGGACGGGATTATTGAAGGGGGGACAAGGATTGAGTATGAAAGGATTTCATGAAATCGCTGAAAAGCTATCCCAATACAAAGGTCCAATCCAACTTATCTACGGCGAAAATGATCGTATACTCCCGGATGTAGCTCAGACCATGCAACGCGTTAAGGACGAACTTCCTCAGGCTAAAATTATACCCATCCCAAATTGCGGACATTTCTTGCAGGAAGATGATCCCGAAGCTATTGCAGTAATGCTAAACACGTTTTATACCAACAACGAGTAAAAATAGAACTAAATAGCTTTTCATAAACCTGAGACAAACTGTTCCTCTCGCCTCTTGTTAAAAAGGATTTCACATATAGGGTCTCATCGGCACGAGATGTCACGCCCCTTGATTCGTGGTCACAGGGGTGACCAGATTGCCGCGTCCGGCTTCGCCGTCCTCGCAATGACACAGAAACRATGTCATTGCGAACGAAGCGTAGCGAAGTGCGGCAATCTCCTCACCCCGAGAACCGTTCTTTCTGTCTCAGGTTTATGAAAAGTTCACTAGCAATTTGAACCCACGCAATATGATTATTGTTTATTATTTGGTTAAAAATGTGGCTTTTCTTTTACCCTTTGACAGAATTCGGAATTTCCGGGCAGAATTAGGTATGGACCGTTTGCAGGAGAACCTGTTGAGCTTTTCGGTGAATGGGGGAGCGGAGGATCTGTTTCCTCGGGGAGGCGTGACGGGGTGGTGCGGCCGATTCCACGGGGAGATGGTGGAATGGTGTGGTGGACGGATGTGGCTGTTCCGTGCGTTGATGCTGGTGTGGTTCGGATATATATTTGTGCGGTACTTGGCGAACCCGCAGTATCATGTATTGTTCGACGGGATAAATCTGGGCATTCATGAGCTGGGCCATTTTATCTGGGCACCTTTTGGCGAGTTCATGGCCTTTCTGGGTGGTTCATTGACGCAGTGCCTGGCTCCAGTGATTAGCGTGGCGGTATTCTATCGTCAGCGAGACTTCTTCGGCATGGCATTTTGCTTCGGCTGGCTCAGTACAAATCTTTATGGTGTGTCCGTGTATGCGGGGGATGCGCAGGCTCAATTACTGCCACTCGTATCGCCTAGTTCAGGGGAACCGCTGCACGACTGGTTTTATCTGCTGAGTCAGACGGGCTTGCTGGAATACGACGGGGTGATTTCGATGCTGATCCGGATTGGGGCCGCGTGTGCCATGCTGGTATTTCTGGTAATGGGTTCGTATCAGGTCAGCCTGATGTTTCGGTTGAAGGGAGTAAGCATACCGAAAGGAATGTCCCATACGGAGGCGGCTTTCATGGATGACGTTATGGACGGGAACACGGAAGACCTGTTGAAGTAGCGGGGTCAGGAGAACTAGTGTTCCGGGTCGGCTTCTACTTCTTCCCCGTGTTCATTGATTTTATGAAAGTGGTTATGCTCAAAAGACCAAACATGACCAACTTTTGAGGGGGCGGCGTTCTGGGCACGGTCAATGTCTTTTTGCATATAGACCAACAAGCCGATTGCGACGGCGACTCCAGACAATATCAATACCATCCGGTTTCTTTTTTGCCGCTTGTCCCTTAGAAATTCTTGTCCACAGCAGTTTTTATATTTCTCGCCGCTGCCGCATGTGCAGGGATCGCTTAACGATGTGGTGTCCGCCATAATCAAAATCCGTTGTTCTGAACTATTTCCCAATAAAATAACGTCGCTTTAAGTAGTATACCTAAAGCGACGTAAAATTTCGATGGTGCCGGAGAGAGGACTTGAACCTCCACGAGGAATTAACCTCACATGGACCTGAACCATGCGTGTCTGCCAATTTCACCACTCCGGCAAGAGAACAGAGATTTTAGCGTAGTTCCGGGGAGGGAGTCAATTTCCAAAGGAAGTTTGGCGTTTCAAAGTGGGCTATTTGGTTTGGAAACAGCGCGAGTGATATAATTTAGGCATCCCGCCCGGTACCTGTCGAACGGCTTCGACGCGATGATCATGTGTCGCCTGCGATGAAAATTCTTCGCTAAGGTCCCCAGGGAATTATGGGAGCAGGGCAGGTGGAACGCGAGCATACAGAAGCCATTGTGTTGAAGGGTGTAGATTTTAGTGAGACCAGCCGTATCGTCACGTTAATAACTCCGGACAGGGGCAAGATGGCCTGTATGGCAAAAGGGGTGAAGCGTCCCAAGAGTCCCATGGCGGGTGTGCTGGATACCTTTAACCGTATTGATCTGGTTTATACTTGGAAAGACACCCGGCAAGTGCAAACGCTTATTGAAGCGAATGTCGCGAATGGGTATGCGGGTATTAAGGGTGATTTGGATAAATCCTCTTATGGTGCTTTTTTGTTGGAGCTGGCGTTGGTAGTGGTACATGATAATGAGCCTTCGGAAGATTTTTATATAGAGTTGATACAGGCATTGAATCAGTTGGATGATTGGACGGGTGAAGTGGCTGTGTTCGGTGCTTGGGCGACATTACGGTTATTATCGGCGGCAGGGTTTGCTCCTATGCTGTCAACATGCAGTACGTGCGATAAGGCTATCGAAGCCAATCCAGGTTTTGCTTTCGAGTCCGGGATTGTCTGTGGCGCATGTTCGGCTGATCAGCGGATTACAGTAGGAGAGTATAAGACGCTGAAGGCGTTGGCGGATTATCCGGCCAGGTGTCCCCGGATACGCAATGGGCGATCGATATTTGGATTATTGGCAACATACGCGACTAGTCAGTTGGAATCACCATTCCGCAGTGTACGGGTAATACGTCAATTGGAACGGGAATCATTAGGTTAATCGAATAAACAACGTACGAGACGGAAWTAGAAGTGTCCATAYCAAATAAAAATATACGAAATTTTTGCATTATCGCGCACATCGATCACGGAAAATCCACCTTGGCGGATCGACTGCTCCAGTTCACGGGCACCGTGGATGAGCGAAATATAAAAGAGCAGACCCTGGATACGATGGAGCTGGAACGCGAACGGGGTATTACGATTAAATCGGTGGCCGTGCGCATGGAATATACGGCGCGAGACGGCGAGACCTATATATTAAACCTGATTGATACGCCGGGCCATGTAGATTTCTCGTATGAAGTATCCCGGAGTCTGGCGGCGTGTGAAGGCGCGCTGCTGCTGGTGGATGCGGCGCAAGGGGTGGAAGCGCAAACCCTGGCGAACGCGTACAAGGCTGTCGATCAGAACCTGGATATCATTCCGGTCATCAACAAGGTCGATTTACCGAGTGCGGATATAGACGGGGCGAGACAACAGATCGAAGATGTGTTGGGTCTGGACAGTTCTGAGGCTGTGTTGGCTAGTGCCAAAACGGGATTGGGTACGGAAGACGTATTGGAAGCTATCATTCGTCTGATACCTCCTCCACCGGGTAGTCGCACAGCACCATTACAAGCATTGATATTTGATGCACAATATAATTCATACCGAGGCATCATTGTATATTGCCGTGTGATGGAAGGTTCCTTGAAAAAGGGTATGAAGATCGAAATGATGTCCTCTGGCGAGAAACATGAAGTGACAGAGGTAGGCTGTTTTTCGCCGGACATGATTTCAAAAAAGGATCTTGTGGCAGGGGAAGTGGGGTATGTGATTTGTAATCTGAAATCACTGGCCAGCACGACCGTGGGCGATACCATCACCGATGCGGTTCATCCTGCCTCGGAGCCGCTGCCCGGATATGAAGAAGTATTGCCAGTGGTGTTTTGCGGTATGTATCCAGCTATAGCTACGGATTACAACGAATTGCGAGATGCCTTGGAGCGATTGCAGCTCAATGATGCGTCGTTCACATTCAAGGCGGACAGCTCGGATGCCTTGGGTCTGGGATTCCGATTGGGTTTCCTGGGACTGCTGCACATGGAGATTATCCAAGAGCGATTGGAGCGGGAATTTGGTCTCACGCTGGTGACCACGGTGCCCAATGTTTCGTATCGGGTGAAACTGAACACGGGGGAAAGTTTTATTGTTGAGAACGCTTCGAAGCTGCCCCCCACGAATGATGTGGAGTATATCGAGGAGCCGTATATCGAGGCGGACATCTTGTGTCCCACGGAATACCTGAGCAGCATCATTGATATGTGCAAGAAAAAACGAGGCATTCATGTGCGGGTAGATTATATTGATGCACGACGGTGCATGGCCGTTTATCATATTCCTTTAGCGGAGATCGTATTAGATTTTTATGATAAGTTAAAATCGTTGTCCCGSGGKTATGGATCGCTGGAGTACCGGCTCATTGATTATCGAAGAGGGAATCTGGTGAAGCTGGATATTTTGTTGAACGGCGATAAAGTGGATGCTTTGTCGTGTATCATTCATCGGGATCGTGCGGTGTGGGTAGGGAAACAGCTCACGTCCAAGCTGCAGACTCTTATTCCTCGCCAGCAATTTGAAGTAGCGATTCAGGCGGCTTTGGGTGGAAAGATTATTGTTCGGGAAACGGTGAAGGCGTTGCGGAAAAATGTGACGGCAAAATGTTATGGCGGCGACATCACGCGAAAGCGMAAGCTGYTGGAAAAGCAGAAAGAGGGTAAGAAACGGATGAAGCAAGTAGGCTCGGTGGAAGTGCCTCAGGAAGCATTTATGGCATTACTGCGGGTAAATGAAGGCAGCGATTAGTTTATGACCGACCCGAGTCCATACTCCTCTCCGGATCGGCGAAAACAACCCGATAGGCGTTCCCAGCCGGGTGATCGTCGACTCTGGTCGGATCGGTACAATGCACATTCTCTTTGGCATCGATTCCGCGATTTTTTAAGAGTGTGGTTATGGCGCGGACGGTATGCCTGGCTTGTTCGTTTGGCCTTGTTGATAYTCGTTGTGCAGTGGGGRGTAAYGTCCGTGTACTTCATACCCACACGATCCATGGRGCCAACGCTGCACGGCACGGAGAATTGGTTTAGCCGTGATAGGGTGGCGGTAAATAAATTAGCATTCGGCCCGCGAATACCGTTCTCCCATAAGCGCTTGTTTTATACAGGGCATCCGAAGCGATGGGACATTGTGTTGATCAATCTTCCCGGCGTTCCGAAAAATACCCCCCCGTTGATTAAGCGAGTAGTGGGAATGCCTGGTGAAGACGTGCTGGTGTTGAATGGACGGGTAATGATTAATGGTCATGATCTGGAATTTCCGGAATTTATGGTAGGCAAAGTCTTTATAACAGAGTTTATCTGGGTGCCGAAATGGCAGTCGGGTTTTAAATTTTTGGAATTGGCTCGTTTTGTTCTGGAGGGAGATGTATCTCAGCTTGAGAATTCAAATGTTATATTTCATAAAGCCCCTGGGGAATTTAAGGCTGCGTCAGAAGAGATAATGAAGCATTCCGAGATGTTGGGTGAAGTGGATCTTTCTGGCTTGGAGGGTTGGGGTGAAGAGCAGGTTGAAGTGCTCATTGAAAAATTAGATGTTGATGAAATGATTTTACTTATGGTTTGGGTGAAAGCCAGCAGTATAGCCTCAGTGAAAAACCGTCCTATGTATGGTACGAGGTCACATGGTGCGCAGACCACGGTGCCGGAGGGAATGTATTTTCTGTTAGGGGATAATGGCCCCGAGAGTTTTGATTCGCGGTATTACGGATGGGTAGAAGAGAGTGCATTTATTGGCCGTGCTTTTGCAACGGTGTATCCGTTGAATCGAATACAGGATCTGTCCGGGTTTACACAGAGAGCATCAGGGAAAGCAATATTGTTTGGTTTGTTGGCCTTCTTTGGATTGTGGGAATTGGTTCCTGCGTTGTGGGTATTCACATGGCGTATGCGGAGTGACGTATCGCTGCTGGGATTGAAAAAAGGCGATTGTTTATTGGTGCATCGTTGGTCGCTGGGGCTGTATGTTCCGGGGATAAAGCGCTGGCTGCTGTGGCGTAATGCGTTGCAGGCGGGTGATACGACGGCGTACTGGATTGATGCCAAGCGGACCGATATGGGGTTTGGCCGTGTTGTAGAGAAGACCTCTAATGAAACATATTGTGTAGAAGCCTTGTCTAATGGTGATGAAAATACGATAGAAGTTCCGCGCAGGGCCATGGTTGGTTTACCGGGGCGTGTTTGGTACCCTTTCGGGCGTCGCAGTGCGGCAAAATGAATGCAATCGAAACTAAGGTAGCGATTATAGTATGACCAAGCAGTTAAATGATAAGACTTCAAGTGAAAGCAGCGTAGTGAAATCGTCTCGATCCGAGCCCGGCAAGCTGGAGTGGCTCAAAAGTATTGCCATTGCCATATTTATCGCATTGTGCATACGATGGTCTGTAGCAGAGCCGTTCARGATTCCTTCGGGTTCCATGGAGCCTACGCTGCATGGCGATCCCCGCTTATTCCACGGGGATCGGATTGCTGTAAACAAGCATGCCTACGGTGTGCGGTTTCCTTTCAACGGATTTCGCTTTCCGTTCACCCAAAAGACAATTTGGTATTCGGATAAATTCTTRTGGGAAGGGCCTGACCCGGAACGRTGGGACATCGTCGTATTCAAATCGAATGAAGGCAACGATGTACTCCACGATACGCTGGTGAAGCGGGTGGTGGGGCTGCCGGGCGAGCGGATACGTATTCAGGGTGGGAAAATATTCATCAACGAAGAGATGCAGGAACTGCCGGAGGGTATGCCGGATGTGGAATATACATTTGARTCGTATAGTAACGGTTATGGGTTATTGCCGGACGACGAGCATTCCCTGATTCCCGAAGGGCATTTCCTCATGATGGGGGATAACAGTGCCCACAGCCGTGATGGGCGTTGGTTCGGCTGGATGCCCAAGCATCACATGCTGGGGGAAGTGACCAGCATCTGGTTTCCCGTAACACGGTGGGATGATTTCACGGGCTACACCAAATCGTTTTGGTGGATCGGTTTCTGGRSATTGGYRGGARYCTAYACSGTRGCSCGATTCACGGTAGGTCGTTTRTGGCATGTGGATAGCGGGTCTATCGGCGGCGCGGTGGTGAACGGAGAACATGTACTCATTCGGTTTGCTCTGGGTATGCCATTACCCTTTACCAGCAAGCGAGTGACAAAAGGCCGCGCGTTGAAACGGGGCGAGCTGGTGCTGTTCAAAACGAAGCCCGAAGCCAAGGGAGAATGGAAAGGTCTGGTGGGGGTGGTTGCCGGACTGCCGGGCGAGCGGGTGTTTTTGGATGATGGCGCATTGAAGGTGAACGATGAGCCTGTGGGCGGTGATTTGGGTTCGCTATGTTTTTCCAAGGATGGAAAAGATGATTTATACGGTCGCTCGAAAGGCAAAGAGTATTCCTCCGTGCCGGACGGACATGTATACCTGCTGAATGAAGAGGGCGGCGCAGGACTGGACAGTCGGTCGCTGGGGTGGATTCCGCTGGAGCAGGTGCTGGGCACGGCTACGCATGTGTGGTGGCCCATTCAACGAGCTCGCAAGGTGAAATCGCTGGGATAGCACTCGCGCCGCTTTTTACAATAGCCTTACCTAAAAGCCAAAGTATTTCCGGCGCTTTATATCTAAATCGTCAAACATATTGACAACTGAAAATATATTCAGTATATTAGCGTTATGTTTGATTTAGATGCTGCATCTGCCAACCCCTTGAGCAAGCTGTCATTACAGCTGTATAGCACCCCTGTGCGAGCCGGATTTCCTTCTCCTGCCGAAGATTACATCGATAAAAGGCTGGACCTGAACGAGGAATTGATCACCCATCCGGCGGCCACGTTTTTTCTGCGGGTGGATGGGGATTCCATGTGCGATGCGGGAATCCTGAATGGGGATTTACTGGTGGTGGATCGGGCGGTGGAGCCTCGCAATCATCATATCGTGGTGTGTGTGGTCTCCGGTGAGTTCACGGTGAAGCGGCTGCGCAAGGTGGGAGGCCGCGTTTATCTGATTCCAGCCAACGGGGAGTACAACCCTATAGAAGTCACGGAAGACATGGACTTCGTCGTATGGGGCGTAGTGATGCACGCTATCCATACCGTGAGCTGAGCCGTGTTCGCGCTGGTGGATTGCAATAGCTTCTATGTTTCCTGTGAACGGGTATTTGATCCAAAACTGCATCGCCGTCCTGTGGCTGTCCTCTCCAACAACGATGGATGTGTCATATCCCGTTCGCAAGAGGCGAAAGAGATGGGGCTGCCCATGGGCGCGCCGATTTTCGAGTGGGGTGATTTCGTGAAACGGCACAACGTGGCGATCCGTTCTTCCAATTATCCCTTGTACGGCGACATGTCCAACCGGGTTATGACGACCCTGGAATCCTTTTCGCCGAATATAGAGATATATTCCATCGACGAAGCATTTCTGGATTTGCGTCGTGTTCCACGATCCGAATTGCGTTCCTTTGCATTGGATATAAAGCGCACCGTGTTTCGATGGACGGGTATTCCTGTATCGGTAGGGGTGGGGCCGACGAAGACCCTGGCCAAGTTGGCAAACCGGGCGGCTAAACAAGAGGAGGATAGGGGCGGAGTGATGGTGTTGGAGCCGGGGACCGAATTGGACAACGTGCTGGCGTCGTTTCCGGTAGGAGACTTGTGGGGAGTAGGGTCACAACACAAACGATTATTGGAACGAAACAGCATACGGACGGCACGAGATTTCCGGGATGCGCAGGATGACTGGATACGTAAGCACCTGACCGTGTGCGGTCAGCGGACCCAGTATGAATTACGGGGTACGCCGTGTATTCCGTTGGAAGAAATCCCCCCAGCCAARCAGGGGATAGCGTGTGCKCGTTCGTTTGGCACGATGATAGGGGATTTGCCTGGTCTGTCAGAGGCGTTGGCGACCTATACCACACGATGCGGCGAGAAATTGAGGGCACAGAAATCGGCTGCGGGGATCGTGCATGTTTTCTTGCAGACGAATGTACACAGGGAAGACCTGCCTCAGTATTGCAATGCGCTGACACGGCGGCTGCCGGTGGCGAGTTCGTATACTCCCGAGTTGATTGATGCGGCCCTGGATTGTTTGACGCGCATATATAAGCCCGGGTTTCTTTACAAGAAAGTGGGGGTGCTGTTCATGGATATTGTCCCGCAGGATGCCGTACAGCTGGATCTGTTTCATCAGGACTATCCATTCGCACAGCGAGCCAAGGTAATGGAAACCATGGACGCGGTGAATGAGCGGTTTGGGTCACATACCGTTATAACGGCGGCGGCAGGATTTCGTAAGCCGTGGCGCATGCGGCAGCAGCGTCTTTCGCCTCGCTATACTACCGCCTGGTCCGATTTGGCTCGCGTGACGTTGTAGTGGGTGCGATACGGCACGAGAGGGTATCGCTGGAAACGAATTCTTATCGCTCGTTGAGGCGATTCAGGATGGGAATGTTGGCCAGGTAGAAGGCACCGATCACCAAAGCCACAAGCAGTATCATGAGCAGCATACGTGCCCAGGCCGGCGGACGTTTCTCCGGCCACACAATTTTCTTTTTTTCTTCCTCATCTTTCATCAGGTCCATGGTATCATGATTTTTTTCGATGCCCAACCTTTTTACTACGGAGACATCACAATGCGGGTTGTATTGATGCGACACGGAGAAGCGGAACATGGCAGGGGCGATGATGCCCGCAGACTGACGGCGAACGGCGTGGCCCAGGCGGAAAGTCAGGGGCGAATGCTGAAAAAATTGGGCTGGACCGGAACCGAAGTATGGCATAGTCGGAAAGTGCGGGCGGAGGAGACGGCTCGCCATCTGGCTGAGGCGGCAGGRCTGGCGGCGGTGTTTCACGAGCAGTCGGGGCTGCTGCCGGAGGACGACGTGGAGGATATCGCTTCGTTGCTGAATGAACAGGTTGAGGATGTCATCGTAGTGGGACATCTGCCGTACATGAGCTACATGGCATCACACTTGGCGGCGGGAAATGCATCATCGTCCATGTGGCAATTTGGTACAGGAGCCATGCTTGTGTTGAGCCGTATGGGGCGTGGCGCCTGGGAAGTGGAGGGTTTTTATCCCCAGGGGCTGTAAGTACGAAAAGAGTACGTAAAATAGYGTGGCATAAGGGGTCTCGGCACTATTTTCGGCCTGAAATCGAACCGAACTCAAGGCGTAGTATGCCGAAAATATATGGATTGTATGGTATACTTACCTTGTAACGCGGATTACCGTTGGGAAGTATTTTATGGGTATACAATTCAATAGTTCTACTTCTTCTATCTTTGCTCGCCGCCAGACCGATCAGGCTGCGGGCCGTCTTGCTGTTACCCAACGCCAACTTTCCTCACTGTTACGGATAAACCAGGCCTCCGATGATGCGGCGGGTCTGGCTATYGCCGAGCGATTCCGGTCGCAGATTCTTCAGTTTAATCAGGAAGTAAACAGCTTGCAGTCGGGCTCCAATCTTATCCAAWCCGCCGAGGGCGGATTGAGCGTGCAGAGCGACGCGGTGTCCCGGGTACGTGAATTATCTGTGCAAGCTGCCAACGGTACGTTGAACGATGATCAGCGTGCTGCYATCAACGARGAAGCACAACAGTTGCTGGCGCARATCGATGATGTGGCAAGGGGCACRGATTTTAACGGGCAGGTTCCACTGGAAAATGACACGACGGTGCAGTTGGACGCGGACGGTTCGGAGCAGGTGACTACGGCGGAATCCACCGTGGATTCGCTGGGACTGAATGGACTTGATTTGTCTACTCAAGCGGGTGCTCAGGCGGCGTTGGGTGCGCTGGATAATGCGGCGGAATCCATCTCGACCAATCGCGCGTCGCTGGGTGCGCAGCAGAATCGGCTGTCCAGTGCCATCGCACAGCGCGAAATTTCGTCGGAAAATGCTCAGGCAGCAGAATCGGCTATTCGGGATTTGGATGTGGGCCGCGCGGTAATTGAGCAAGCCCGAAATGAGATTTTGCTCCAGACCGGTATCTCGTCCCTGCTTCAAGGTGGGCGGCTGCAGAACGAGACTGCCCGGGTGCTGTTGGGCGGGTAAAGTACCTTAGCTTTTTTTATTTTCTGTATCCTTTCGATTTTCCTTCAATTTGCTATCGATGTATTTCTGGCGGTACCCTTTCTTTTTCACTTCAATGAGGTATTGAGGCTTTATGGTTGAACCAAAGAGAGCGGCTGCCTGYATTATCCGYAATGAACGRGGCGAAATTCTCATGGGYCGCCGCAACGATTCGCTGCGGTTTATGGCGGGRCATCATGTGTTTCCTGGRGGCMGRGTCGACGAGTCGGATACGGGYCAYCGGGTRCTGGGCGCRTCGGATGAGGCAKTGGCTTCGCTYRTRTTCACGGTGGTACGGGAAGTTTTCGAGGAAACGGGACTGCTGCTTACCGAAGGGACGCTGCCGAAGYCGGAAGAGTTRCGGGARCATCGYYTGGCGTTACTCGACGAGAATGTGACGCTGACTGAAATTCTGGATCGGTATGATCTTACTATCAACAATGCACATTTTGAGGGCGCGGGGCATTGGGTTACCCCCGAACCGTCGCCCATTCGTTTTGACACGAATTATTTTCTGTATCATTTCCCCGGTGGTCAGCAGGAAGAGCTGATCGAAGGGGAATTTCTGGGATTGGATTGGCTGCATCCCATGGATGCGCGGGACCGTTGGCATCGAGAGGACATCTGGTTGTCTTCACCCGTAGCGTACACCCTGCACCATATTGCGTCGGTGGACTATCCAGAATTTTTGGAACTGTTGAAGCGCCCCATTGATCGGGCTGTGGGAGTGCATAAACGTCACGAAATTCGGCGTGGGATTATCGCTATTCCATTGGATACCGCTACCATCCTCCCCGCTACCCAGACAAACTGTATTGTTATTGGAGATAAGGATGTGCTGGTATTTGATCCCGGGGCAGACGACCCGGAGGAACTGGCGCATTTAAAAGATCAGCTTGATCACCTCATCGCATTGGGGTCAAAGGTACAGGCGGTGGTGTTAACGCATAGTCACCCGGATCACACAGGCGGCGTGGATTTTGTGAAAGAGACCTATGGCGTACCTTTGTGGGCCCATCCTAAGACGGACGACCAGATCGCACATACAGTGGATCGGCATTTGAACGAAGGCGATGTGCTGGAGCTACCTGGCAATCCGGGATGGCGGATTCAGGTGATGCACACCCCGGGTCACGATCCGGGGCACCTATGCTTTTACGAGGAGACGACACGTACGCTGTTGTGCGGTGATCTGATTGCCAATCCGGGTACTATTGTGGTGGCAGAAGCGTATGGCGGACACATGGGGGATTTTCTCGATAGTCTTCAGCGGATTATAGATTTGGAGGAAGCGCGGCTGGTCATTCCGGCACACGGTATGGCCCCGCCAAATCCCCGCGACTACATTAAAAAACAACGGGACCACCGTCTCTGGCGGGAAGCGAAAATTAAGGCTGCCTGGGATTCCGGGGCGCGTACGATTGCCGAACTGTTGGCGAAGTCGTATGACGATGTGCCCAAAGAGTCGCTGCCGTTTGCGGAACATGCCATGCGGTCACATCTGACGCACCTGGGGCTTACTGCGGAGTAATTTCCCCGTGCTTCAGGAGGAACTCTATCGGGGGGTGTGGTATGGTATGCGGTATCGGGATGTTCATAGGAAAGTTCTGAATTCCTGTTGATTGGGGGCTATATGCACGCGAAAAAACATGTTGTGGTTCTGCAGGGCGGTGTGAGTGCCGAGCATGATGTATCTATGATGTCCGGTGAAATGGTTCTGGAACACCTTAATTCCACACTGTTCAGTGTGTCTTCCATTAAAATTACGCAGGAAGGGGAATGGGTTTTCTCCGATTCGCCGGATGAGTTTCTKGATATAATCGAGGCCCTTCAAAAATTGCGAAATATGCAGCCCGATTGTGTGTTCATTGCGTTGCACGGTCCCTTTGGAGAAGACGGACGCATACAGGGGCTGCTGGATTTTCTCGGAATTTCGTATACCGGATCCGGGTGTGCAGCCAGTGCGCTGTCCATGGATAAGATCCGGTCTAAGGCCCTCATGAAACACGCAGGGTTTGTTGTACCCGATGAAGTGCTGATTACGCATGAAAAATGGATTGAAAATCGGGATGGCTTGATACAGCAGGTGGGAGAGTCCATCGGGTATCCGTGCGTGGTGAAAAATCCATGGCAGGGCTCCAGTCTGGGCATGGCCATACCACAAACCCCCGAGGCATTTGAGGAGGCCGTGAAGGAAATTCTGAACTACGGCTCTATACTGATGGTGGAACGATTTGCCCAGGGAACGGAAGTAACTTGCGGGGTACTGGATTTCGTGGACGATGTACGTCCTGTGGCGTTACCCGTAACGGAAATCCGACCCGTGAAAGCGGCCTACTTTGACTACACGGCCAAGTATACTCCTGAAGCGACGGATGAAATCACCCCGGCGGAAATCGATGATGCCGTGCGGGATCGGGTGCAGGAGATCGCCATTCGTGCGCATGAGATCATGGGTTGTAGGGGCTTTAGYCGGAGTGATATGATTTTGTCCGGTAACGACGTGGTTTGGCTGGAAATCAATACGATTCCCGGRTTRACACAAACTTCGTTGCTGCCYCAGGCRGCKCARGCGGCWGGAWTATCYTTTTCTCATCTTGTGTCCCAGATGGTAGAAGCTGCGTTGATTTAATACTGCTTGGTTGTTGTAAAGAAAGAGGCCGTATGTCCATTACATTCACCAAAATGCACGGGTTGGGTAACGACTACCTGTTTATCGAAACGGATAAAAACTCGCCTATTGATGATCCGGCTGCGTTGTCCAAGGCCATGAGTCATCGGCACTTGGGCGCAGGATCCGACGGAATCATCTTGATCATGCCGTCCGATGAACACGAATTCGCCATGCGAATTTTCAATGCCGACGGCAGCGAGGCGGAAACCTGCGGTAATGGTATTCGGTGCTTTGCTAAGTATTGTTATGAGCGAGGGTTGATCAACAAGACGGAATTCGTCATTGGTACAGGTGGTGGTCCCAATGCGGTGGAACTAACTCTGGACGGCAATACGGTGGTTTCCGTACGATCCAACATGGGGCAGCCCAAGTTCGACCGGGCGGACATTCCCATGGAAGGCCCGGCGGGTCAGGTGATAGAAGAAGACCTGGATCTGGGCGATCAGGTGCTGAAAGTGACCTGCGCGAATATCGGCAATCCCCACGCGGTAGTTTTTGTAGACGATGCGGCGGCAGTGAATATGCGCGTACTGGGTCCGAAAGTGGAAACCCATCACGCGTTTCCTCAGCGGACGAATGTAGAATTTGTAAATATAATTGACAGGCAGAACATCGCCATGCGGATCTGGGAACGGGGCAGCGGCATCACCATGGCCAGCGGAAGCGGGTCGTGCGGTGCGGCGTTAGCAGCCATGATAACCGACCGGGTAGATCGAAAAATCCAGGTGCATCTGGTGTACGGAGAGTTGACTATCGAATGGGCCGAAGACGGGTTCGTCTATCAGGAAGGCCCCGCAACGGAAGTGTATACCGGGCAATGGCCGAGTTAGTAAACAACCGAGAGGCACAGATATGAAATGCTACAACCATGACGATGTAGATGCCGTTGGGATTTGCAAGCATTGCCAGAAAGGGTTGTGTAAGGAGTGCATCGAAGAGGTTGACGGGTCTCTGGCTTGTAAGGTCTCGTGCGTCGAAGAAGTTGAAACGCTGAACTATATTGTCAATCGAAGCAAGAATATGGTTAAGCATGCAGGGAGCCAATGGAATCCGGCCATCATAGGGTCTTTCGTCTTTGGCGTGTTTTTTTTCGGACTGGGATTCCGAAGTGAAGGCATGCTATCGATGGCTATGTATATTTTCGGTCTTGGGTTTTGTGCCATATCTCTCTATTACTACATAATCAAGAAACGTATGTCCAAGCAAGACTAGACAATGTCAGGGGAAGAATTTGTCCATTAACGTAGCAGTGTTGTTATCCGGCAGCGGAACCACATTGCAGAATATGATCGATTTGAGCGTATCCGGCACACTGGACGCGCAGGTGGTGTGTGTGGCTTCATCACGGGCGGATGCGTTTGGATTGGTGCGGGCAGAGAAAGCGGGTATACCGAATCAGGCTTTTCCTCGGACGAATTACGATTCCAAGGAAACCTTTGGCGAGGCTATCTGGGGATTCGTGAATGAGTACGAGCCGGATTTGATTGTATTGGCTGGGTTCATGAGTCTGCTGCCCATGATTCCCAAGTATGAAGGCCGGATTATGAATGTGCATCCAGCGCTGATTCCGGCATTCAGCGGSAAAGGKATGTAYGGRYMSCRKGTRCATCARGCGGTGCTRGATTACGGCGCSAAACTNRMCGGGNGTAWCGGTGCATTTYGTKRAYGMSGAATACGATAACGGCCCCATAATTATGCAGAGTTCGGTACCCGTTAAAGAAGGGGACACGGCGGATACGCTGGCGGAGCGGGTACAAGCGGAAGAACGTGAATTGTATCCTAAAGCCATCCAATTATATGCCCAGGGGCGGCTGAAGTTGGTAGGACGACAAGTACGGATTCTGCCGGAGTAATTCCTGCACGGGGGCAAGATGCTGAAAACAATTCTTTTTGATCTGGATGGTACTCTTATCGATTCTACGGAAGCGATTGTTCAGTCTTTTTATCACACCTTCGATGCAGTGGGCGATCCGCGTCCGGACAGGGAATCCATCGAGGAAACGATCAGCGCGCCACTGGAAGTGCAATTGGCAGCACTGATGGATCGCGATCCGGTGGAAATGGCTCTCATTTACCGGGAACACTATTACGCTACCTGTTCTGAAAGCACGTTTCTATTGCCGGGGGTGGTCGATACACTGGACCAATTGAAAGAGGCAGGGCTGCAGTTGGGTATCGCAACATCGAAAAGTCGAAAAGGTTCGGAGATCCTGCTGGCTCATCTGAAGGTACGCGATTATTTCGATTCCCTTATCGGGGCGGATGATGTGACCCACACCAAACCGCATCCGGAGGCGCTGCTGGTGAGTTTAACGCAGTTGGATACCCAGGCAGACGAAGCGATGTATGTGGGCGACACCCACTTTGATACCCAGGCCGCGCGCCGGGCAGGGGTCACCTGTATTGGTGTCGCAACGGGGTATGCCACACGATTGGAACTGGAATCATGCGAGCCTGAGCATGTGGTGGATGATATGTGCGAGGCGTGCCGTGTTATTCTTTGTTCTGTCAATGATTTAAATTGAGGATATCTATTGACGGATTGTCCCGTAATCCGTAGAATCAAAGCAGGTTTAAAAAGCACTAGACGGGATGGATGTTTTGAGTGATGGAATTTTCCTGGTCATTGCTTTGGGAATCGTAGGCTTTTTTGTGGCTACGATTATTCCTGCGTTATTATGGGTGAAGTGTCAGGAGTGCGGATGCCGCAACTTGTTGGATGCAGCGGTATGCAAGCGATGCGGTAAAGCGTTGCCTGAAAATTAGGGCGCGAACTGTATTAATGTATTTAGAAAGGACGGTGGTATTTTGGCTGGAATGATTAATTGCCCCTATTGCGGGAAATTAACGGATCCGAAGCTGGACGGGTGCCCGCATTGCGGGGCGTATCTCAAGAAAAAACCTGCAGCGGCAAAACCGCCACGCTCGAAAAAAAGTCAGACCTGCCCCAATTGCACCGCTATGGTACAAGAAGGCGATATCATCTGTGTTGCCTGTGGTACGAATTTGCTGACGGGACAAAAAATTACAGAAGAAACTCAGCCAGTGGGCTCACCGAAAAATAATGATATGCTCCCGTGGTTGGTAGGGGGGACGGTGCTTGTGGTTGTTTGTATAACCCTGGCTGCGTTGTTTTATTACATGGCAACCAACGATCCTGTTGCCCGTGCACAGAAACTGTATGAAGATTTTGAATATTCTGAGGCGCAAGATATTTTATCTAATTATGTGGAGCGTGACCCGGATAACGAGGGTGCCTTTGAGCTCCTTGGGAAAGTCCAGTGGGAAGCAAGCCAATTTGAAAATGCCGCCACTTCGTTTGAACGGGCGGTAGACATAAATCCAGGCAACATTGATGCCGCGTTATGGGCGGTGATATCGCTTCATGCCGCAGGAAGAACGAGTACATTAAATCGCCAAATTGATCTGCTGGAACAGTCGAGCAGAGTGGAATCCAACGATCCCGTTGTTTGGTATCTTCTGGCTATGGCAAAAGGGGTACGCGGACAACCCGGAGATTATACAGCGCAGGTTAATGCATTGCAGAAAGTAGCGAATTTGGAAGAGCCGGAAGATACGCTGCGTCGTGGTATAGCAGCAGGGTATGCTCTTCAACGAGATTACCGGAACGCACAGTTTGAACTGGATCAGTTGGAAAGCGCCGATGAGAGTGATTTGGCAGTGCGCGGTATACTGGCGTCTATGCAGGGTAATATCGGGCTGGCTATATCCTCGTTACAAGAAGCGGCGGATTCAGGTGAGAACTTCGGTATTCGGTGGCAGGCCTTAACCAAACTGGGGCAATTGATGCTGCAGGATGGTCGCTTTCGTGATGCGGAACGGTATTTGAATGAAGCATTGCTGCTGGAATCAGGGAACGCGTCAGTGCGGTACTTACACGCCATGAGTCTTCATGCTCAAGGTTTGGTGAGTGAAGCGCTGAGCGAGTATGACACGTTAATGGATCAGCAAGGTGCCTTTGCAGCGGAGTCGGGTGTACAGGTTGCCGCATTATATCTGGGTATGGGGGATGTGGATAATGCCGATCGTGCCATTACAGCAGCGAGCCGAATAGGTGCGCAATCGGCTGCATTTCACACGGTTCGAGGTAGAGTTTTTTCGAGTATGAATAACATGAACAGCGCCCGGCAATCGTTTGAACAAGCGGCGAAAGCCGACAAAGACTATGCACCATTGTATCTGGAACGCGGTTTGTTTTACGTGAAGGTGGAGGCTCTTGGACAAGGGTTATTGGATCTGGAGCAGTATCTACGATTGATTGGAGACGATGTGCGCGGTACACGGGCAGCCGATATACGGGAACTGGTCCGGCAATTGCATCAAACACAAGCCGGGACCGGGCGGGAGTAGTATGATGAATAGAATGAATTTCGGCAAAATGTTTACAACGGGAATTGTGAGTCTATGCGCGCTCCCTGTTTATGCATGGGGTCCCTTGACGCAAGTATCCATTACATCTGCAGCGGCACACGTTGTATCGCAAGACGGTACAATTCCTGTTGTGCGTTTGCAATCGTATGTACGCCAGGGAGCATCTATTTCAGATGAATTGGAGATCGCAATTTTCCCTCAGTCGGATATAGATCCATTGAGCGCGATTCAGCGGGAAATGTATCTCTTGCAGGGAGTGCGAACCGACCGTATTGATCCATATTTTGCTTATCGCATGGGGGCGCTGGGTAAAATTATTGYTAAATATGTAGCACCGCTTTCTTCCGGGAATCGAKCTATCCGTGCGCGATATTATACCGATGTAGAAAACAGTATCCAGGGTGTTGATTTGAGAAATACATCGCGTAATATTGTCGATCCGCGCGCTTACTTTGCCGTGGTGACCCGGGAATCATGGAGACACGATCCGACTATCCTTGTAGATTACCAAAGCGGTATGGGGTTTAATGGTGTAGCCCAGTCAAGTCTATCAGGCGTAGCGACGTTGGCGGTGGATGTGGTTTCGGATGTGTGGTTTACCGTATTTCGGTCCAAGGTGGCATTGGCAGATGTGTCGCGGTCAGATATTCGCGGATATGTGCTGGATGCGTTCCGGTTTTATCTTGAGCAAGGTATGTTGAATGAAGTGGATGATCTGTACACACGGTCACTCCAGAAAGGACTTTTCGACCCGGATGCACACAAAAAATTAGGGGACTTGTTTTTTGCTGGTGAGCATTATGACCGGGCGATTGCGCAGTATAACGTGGTGCTGGCTGCAGACCCGAGTCGGCGCGATGTGCTGACTCGTATCGCAGATTATCATGCCAAAGTGGGTGATGAAGCAAAACAGCAAGGTCACTTGGAACAAGCCAGAGATGCGTATGAATTAGCAGCAAATAAGGATCCGCTCCACCCCGAAGCACAGCGTAAATTCATCCAGACACAAAGACTTATTACGAAACGCGATAAACGAAAAGGGGATCAACAGTTACGTATTGCCAATGCGCGTCAAATGACGACACAGGCAGAAAGTGCTGCATTAGGGCGAAATTATGCTCAGGCTATGGGATTGTTACGGGAAGCAGAAAAAAATTATTCAGGTGTTACCAATGAATTTCCGGCTGAGTTCAACCGGGCAGAATTAAGCCTGAGAAATGTTCGCGTTATGTTAAGGGAAATGAAAAAAGGACTGATTGAGAACGCTCAGACGCTTAGCGGTTCAGGTTTTTCTCGTGATGTACGAAGTATGGCAGGCGTACAGAGTGGTGTGGAAGAGAACGCATTACGCTCTCTGCTGCAATCAGAATATCTGGGTGCTGTTCGATCATTGGAACAGGAACTTACAGGTCGCTAATCGCTAGAGTGCTCTACTGCCTTCAACCGTAACGACGGAGTGCCTGCCGCGTTATGACACCCGTTTTATTTCACCTGATTTCAGCCGTCGAATGTAATCTTGTGCCAGTGGTTTAACCTTCCCGGATATGATGGCCATACCGATGATGTTGGGGAAGGCCAAACTTAACAACAGATAATCGGCGAAATTGAGCACCGCGCTTAGACTGAGCAAAGGTGCTATGACAATGACGCTGATGTAGATCCATCGATAAGGTGTAATGCCCCGCACGCCAAAGAGAAACTCCACGCATCGTTCGCCGTAATATCCCCAGGACACCATGGTGGAATAGGCAAAAATGAAAACCGCCAGGCATAAAATATATGGAACAACACCGCCCAGCTGACCAAAGGCCAGCGCGGTAATTTGAACACCCTCCAGTCCCTGCTCGCGTCCTGCCACATGGGCACCGGTAATAAGGATGGTCAACGCCGTCATGGTGCAGATGACAATGGTATCGATGAAAGGCCCTATCATGGCCACCACACCTTCGCGGACAGGTTCATCTGTACGGGCGGCAGCATGAGCGATGGCGGCAGATCCGAGACCTGCTTCATTGGAGAAGGCAGCACGGCGCATGCCCTGAACAAGAACGCCCACAAAGCCGCCCAGCAAGGCATCAGGCCGGAATGCGCCGGTGAAGATACTTCCCAGTAATGCAGGTACCTGGGTAGCGTTCATCAATACGATGATAAGGCAGACGGTAATGTAAAAGCCGCACATGGCAGGTACCAGGCGGGAGGTAAGTTCGCCGATGCGGCGTATACCGCCGATGAGTACGATGCCAGCCAGGACCGACATGACGATACCCAGGCCCAGTTGGATTCCCAGAGATTGGTTGCCGTCAAAAAATTGCATGGTGATAATGCTGGCGGTCTGGTTTGCCTGGTACATATTTCCCGCGCCAAAGGCGGCAAAAATAATAAATACAGCGAACATGATGGAAAAAACTTTGCCCAACGGGGCCAGAGCAGGAAACCGCTCTTTTATACCTTCTTCCAGATACACCATAGGGCCGCCGAGTACACGACCATCATCGTTTACACGACGATACAAGTGAGCCAGGGTACATGACGTGAATTTCATACTCATGCCGAAGAAGGCCGTGARCCACATCCAGAACACTGCGCCAGGACCGCCCATGGTAATGGCTATAGCTACCCCTGATATATTTCCCAGGCCGACTGTAGCGGATAAAGCAGAAGTGAGGGCCTGGAAGTGAGAAACTTCACCCTCATCTTCCGGCTTGTCGTATCGCCCCCGGATAACATCTATAGAATGTCGGAATAATCGAACATTGATAAAACCGTAACGGAATGTGAAGAAAATTCCGCCCAAAAACAGGATCACAACGATAAGAGGAAGTTTACTGACAATGACATCGCCGGCATCGCTGGTTACACTGGTTTCATAAATGGGGAAAAATAGAATGTTTTCAAGGTGTTTGTTTATATTTGTTTCGAACCAGTCATTGAAGCGTTGCTGGAAATCAGGGGATTCTTCTACGGGTATCGGCGTTTCTTCTTGCGCATGCACACTTGGAGCCAAGAGGGTCAAGCCAAGCAGCAGGACAGTGAAAACTCTGAGGATACGTGTGGCGCGGTGGGTACCGATCATGAATCATCCCTTATATTACGTTACAAATTAAACAGGGGATTGGTGTAATGACCAGCAGTCCCCCGTGTGTTTACTGCCGACGATTATATCGGGCTGTTGGCAAGGGGTCAACAGGGGAGATAGGCATATTGCGCCAAAATCAGCTTAGATTCAAGATTCCGATAGCGTTCAGAAACACAATGAGAATGAGCACGGGAGCCACAAATCGCATGGTAAAGAGCCAAAAAGCGAAAAAGGGGTGATCGTGCAAGTCCAGTTCTTCCCGTGTAACCGCTTCTTTCATGGCCCATCCCGTGAACAGAGCAACGAGCAGCCCGCCCAGCGGCATGAGAATATTCGCGGTGAGATAGTCCACATTGTCAAAATAGGTTTTTCCAAACAAAGTTATATCTGAACCGTAGTTTAAAGAGAATACGGTACCCAAAGACAAAATCCAGAGCCCTCCTCCCAAGAGAGAGGCAGCGCGGCCTCGCGTAAATTTTCTGTTTTCCATAAGCCATACGACCGATGGTTCCAATAAGGCAATGGCGGACGTAATAGCGGCAAATACAAGCATAATAAAAAATAGAGTACCGAAGAAGAGACCAAAAGGCATTTGCCCAAATGCAATAGGAAGGCTAATAAAAATGAGGGCAGGTCCTTCATCCGGCTCTAACCCGTAGGTAAAGCAAATTGGGAAAATGACCAATCCGGCTATCAAGGCTATCATGGTATCAGCCAGGGCAACGATGATACTTGTTTGAGCGATGGAAACTTTTTCCGGCAAATAGGCACCATAGGCCATCATGGCGCCGGAGGCTAGGCTAAGAGTAAAAAAAGCATGACCAAGGGCTTGCAGGACACCGCTAGGTGTAATTTTACTGAAGTCAGGCCGGAACAGGAATGAAGCTCCTTCCATAAAATGCCCTGTGTTTAGCGAGTACCCCAACAGAATGAGTAGAATCAGAAACATGCCGGGCATAAGATAACTGGCAGCCATCTCCAAGCCCTTTTGTACCCCCCGCCCCACAGTTAAAACGGTAATTGCTAATACGATGGTAGTCCAAAAAATCAGGATCGTCGGGCTGCCAAAAAGTGTATCGCGTAACGCTCCGATTTCATCTGGAGTTGCATTTTGGAAATGACCAAACAGTGCGTGGTAGACATAGTTCATACCCCATCCAGCGATGACAACGTAGAAAGTGAGAATGAGGTAGGCAGTAACGATGCCCAAGTACCCGATGATGCGCCAGTGTTTGGTAACTCCCGCTTCTTTCGCCAATGCAGCTACGGCGTTATCGGGACTCTGTCTGCCGCGCCTCCCAATAAGGATCTCGGCCATGAGTACAGGGATGCCAATAAATGCGATACATAAAAGGTAGATGAGTACAAAGGCGCCGCCGCCRTTYTCACCAGCGATATAGGGAAATTTCCAGATGTTGCCCAAGCCCACAGCGGACCCGGTGGCAGCCAATATAAATGTCCAGCGGCTGGACCAGAGTCCGTGCTGGGATTCACGTTTGTCGCTCACGTAGTTCTCTCCTTGCTTTGGGTTCGTCGAGACATCCTGTGGTATGGTGTCCCCATCGAAGAGACCACATTATTGAGGTTACACCCATGGATTTTCAAACCGAGTATAGCGCATGGCATGTGCCCGATGGCCTGGGGGAGGCGGATGCGCTACGGCGTACGACGCACATGGGCATTGGGGCACACCAGGATGACCTGGAGATTATGGCTATAGACGGCATTCTGGCGTGCTATGACCGGGAGGATGCCTGGTTTGCCGGAGTTGTGGTGACGGATGGATCAGGAGCGCCGCGCACAGGTCGTTTTGCCGACATTTCCAATGACGAAATGGCGCGTGTGCGTATTGTCGAGCAAAACCGGGCGGCGGATATCGGAAAATTCGGAAGTCAGGCCTTGATGGGATATCCCACCAAGGCCGTGACGCAGGGCGATGATAGTCGAGTGACCGAGGATATAGTACGATTATTAACGGCCTCAAAACCGGAAGTCGTGTATACGCATAACCCGTTAGACAAACATGATGCCCACGTAGGGGTGATGCTGAAAACCATTGAAGCTATCCGCCAGATGCCAAAAAAAGAACGTCCGAAGAACGTGTACGGTTGCGAAGTATGGCGCGATCTGGATTGGGTCGTTGGTGATGGAAAACATATATTTGACTGCTCGGAGAAAGAGGCGTTGCAGTTGGAATTACTACARGCCTTTGAATCCCARATTGAGGGAAAGCGATACGACTTGGCGGCCATGGGGCGGCGTCGGGCGAACGCGACATACCTGGAACCCCATGAAGTGGACAACACGACAGGGGCCGTGTATGCCGTGGATTTAACTCCGCTGATTCAGGATGATTCACTGGACGTGGAAGTGTTCACGCTGGACTATGTGGATAAATTGGCGCAGGACGTGCGGGAACGATTCAATCGGTTGAAATAAAAAACGCGACGACCYGTGGNGCCGCCGCGTTCAAGATATCAATACGCGAAAAATTTTAGCGACTGAAACCRCCAACATTTTTGAGTTTAACGATTTTCAGTGGGGGCTTGAATACACTGGCAAACAGCGGTCCCAGATTTTTCATGTGAGGCTGTTTACTGTGATTGATCAGTGCTTCTTGATTCCGATACACYTCAAARAATACKACTTCATTGGCTTTTTCATCCAGATGCGGAATGTATGCCAGTACATCGGGCTCGGCATCTTCCACCGCCTTCGCTAATTTAGCCAGATTCTCAGCGGCTTCTTCAGCTTTTTCAGGATGGTATCCGAAAATGGCCAACTGAGTTATGGATTCAGAAGGCGCAGCGTTGGCCATGCGATTAAATCCAGCGCCGGCTAACACGGCTGCAGCACCCGTTACGGCAGCGACCTGAATGAATTCCTTACGAGTGTGTCCTTGATTTTCCATGGGGTGACTCCTGTTTGGTCAATGTGAGTTATAAATTAGAACGAAAATGTACACAAGTCTCTCACTATGCCATTATCCCGTTGGAATCACAATGTAAATTTATTTACCACTACGAGGATATTTTCCGTATCCGATGGCATGGGCTACGGTATAGCACAATTGCGGATCAATCGGAATGGAATTGCCCTTTGCCACAGGGTAGAATGTATTCTTTCATCTATCGTGCAAGGAGGCTGCTGTGGGACCGTTGCAAGGAATTAAAATAATCGAAATCGCCGGAATTGGCCCCGGTCCATTTTGCGCCATGATGCTGTCCGATTTAGGTGCCGAAGTTATCCGGGTAGATCGGAAGAGCGGGGCAGGTGGCGGAACAAAATTCGACATACTGAGTCGAGGCCGCAAGTCCATTGCCTTGGATCTGAAAAATCCCCAAGCCATCGAAACAGTGTTGAAATTAATAGAACAGGCGGACGCGCTTATCGAGGGCTTTCGACCGGGCGTAATGGAGCGATTGGGCCTGGGCCCCGATGTGTGYCTGGARCGAAAYCCSAAATTGGTATTCGGACGTATGACTGGTTGGGGGCAAGATGGRCCRYTGGCCCACGCGGCGGGRCATGACATCAACTATATTTCCCTCAGCGGTGCRCTCCATGCCATCGGSAGACAGGGAGAGACTCCGGTACCGCCGTTGAACCTGGTTGGTGATTTTGGCGGCGGCGGTATGATGCTTGCCTTGGGAATTACKGCTGCCCTGCTGGAAACGCAGCATTCGGGTAAAGGGCAGGTAGTGGATGCGGCCATGACAGACGGCTCGGCGGTGCTTATGGGCATTATTTACGGTCTGAAGGCGTCGGGGTTATGGACGAATGAAAAAGGAACGAACCTCCTGGATGGTGGCGCGCACTTCTATGACACCTATGAATGTTCCGATGGCAAATATATATCCATCGGATCCATTGAGCCTCAATTTTACGCTTTACTAATGGAGAAGACAGGTATTGAGGATCCAGCATTCCAGAATCAGATGGATAAGAATGCGTGGCCTGAACTGAAAGAGAAGCTCACCGCCGTGCTCAAGACCAAGTCCCGGGATGAATGGTGCGAWATYATGGAAGGGTCTGATGTGTGTTTTGCACCCGTTCTGGATCTGGACGAAGCRCCGGAGCATCCCCATAATAAAGCACGCGAGACTTTTGTAGAAATTGACGGTGTTACTCAGCCCGCCCCCGCCCCGCGTTTCAGCCGGACGTCCCCCGATGTGCCAGCAGGACCGCCGAAAGCGGGTGAACACACGGAAGAGGTGCTCGCCGCGTGGGGGTTTGAAGATGCGGAAGTGGCTACCCTTAGGGAAGCGGGTGTGATCTGAGGAGGTTACTCTCTCTCGATAAATAATTTAGAATAAAAATTGATGGAATGGTGTTTCAGGTGTATCGAAAATCAGAGGAGAACTATATGATGAATATGGTTAAGAAAGTTGCGGGTCTGGCGCTTGTTGTGCTGGTCATGAGTTGGAGCCTGGATGCGGATGCTCAATGGAAACGGAAAAAGAATAAACCGGATGCTAGTCAGGGTGCGGTGGTGTCGCAGGTCATTGGATTCAATAATCTCGTGACAATTACCTATCATCGCCCAGGTGTTAAAGGCCGTAATGTGTGGACGGAGAAGAGTGATAATGTACGGATTGGTCCGTTGGTGCCTCGTGATGGCAAGCCGCGTCCGTGGCGCGCCGGAGCAAATGAAGCTACTACGTTTGAAACACAGGAAGATGTGATGATCAACGGAGAAAAGCTTCCTGCTGGAAAATATAGTTTGTTAATGGTGCCCACGGATGGCGAGTGGACCGTTATTTTCAACGAAGGAATCGGCTGGGGAATTTTTAAGTATGAAGCTGAGAAAGATGTACTGCGTGTAAAGGTTAACGTGGAAGAAGCGGCGCATCAAGAATGGTTGGTATACGGTTTTGACGATCCTGCAAAATATTCAGCCACTGTCTACTTACGTTGGGAAAAAGTAAGGGTTCCATTTACGGTCAGTATGGAAGAGAAATAGAATTATTCAGTACAATTAACGTAGTGTAGCCGGGCGAAGAAATTCGTCCGGCTTTTTTTTATGTAGATATACAAGGAGGCA
>NVWG01000009.1 GCA_002746185.1 Candidatus Hydrogenedentota bacterium | reverse complement strand
GGCTTTCCTGCACCTCTTCAAAGGAAGGAGGCTCAGGCTGCCAACTGCGTATATGGGAAACCAGATCCGCCACACTTTGGGCATCCATGTCTTTCCATGATGCCATGGCCGTACCGGGTCTGCCATGTATGATGCTTTCTGCCAGGAATCGATCCGTGGCGACGCCTAGGAAGGTAGGCGAATTCAATGCAATTCCGATACCGCCTTCTCCCTGTTCACCATGACAATTGGAGCAGAGCCCTAAATAAATATCACGCCCAACTAGAGGATCGCCCAAATGTTGAGCCACATCGTCGGGATCGGCTGCTTCCGCCTCCCAGCTTCTAATATAGTCGACGATTTTGTCGATTTCGGCATAGGTAATTCCGCCGGATTCAGGCCCCCAGCCCGGCATACTGGTATTGCTGCGTCCCTCATCGATGTTGAAGCGCAGGTAGTTGTCGCTGGCAACAGCCAACAGATCGGGGTTGTTCAGGGCAGGTGTGCGTATTCCCGGCACTTCACTTTCCCGGCCGTCTATACCGTGGCACGCGGAACACAACATGTCGTACAATTCCCGCCCTGTCAGCGGTGGGGGTTCTTCCACGTCGATAGCCCGGGCAACGCTATAAGAAAAAGGAACGTCTCTGCTTTTTAGGGAAAGTACATACGCCGTCAGTGCCACGGCATCGTTATCCGTCAGTGCCATATCCGGCATGGACGTTCCGGGGGATAATTCTCCCGGGTCAACGAAGTGTTTGTGCAGCCATGCCGAGACAGAATGCTCTTCTCCTTCGAAGTGAGTGAAATCGAAATCGTGTCGAGTTTTATCGCCTACAAAGGAAATATCCGGCCCCAATGAACCGCCAAGGCCGTCAATGACGTGACAACCGATGCACCCTTTGGTATTGACAAGTATTTCTCCTTTAGCAACGAGGTTGATCTGGACGGTTTCGACCGGATCATCTTCGGCAAACATATCCGCAGCCGCGCTCTGCCATACTGTTGGATCTTCGTGGCACGTCATGCAGGACGAATACATATAGTTGCGTTCATAAATCGGGTATAACCAGTCTTCGGTATGCCCGTGGGCTTCCGTTGAATTTGTGGCGAGTCCCTGACCTTGGTGACAGATCGTGCAGCCGAATCGCTCCAGCGGATGATCGTTCAAGAAGTTTCCAGGATGGGTTTTGAACGGCTGTCTAACATCCCACATACGCGGATCGGTGGTCCCGGTGTGACAGGTAATGCATCTATCCGTCAGCCCCAGCTCGGGAAGTACATTCTGCTGAATACTGTTCACCTCGAAGAGCCCGGCGATGGCTACACCGCTCTCGTCTATCGCTTTTTCTTCGAGAATCGAGGCATATTCGCTACGGAACTTACGCCATTCCGGAAAGACATTTTCCAACAGTGCCGCACCGATGAGGAGGAATAATGTGGCTACGCTGACGACCAGCAGCCACAGCTTGGTCCGTCGATCGTATGCAGCGGGATCGAATGGCAGCTTCATCTACATCTCCTCCATGTGAGCAAAAGTGCTGAACAAACCGAGGTTTGTTGTAATAGTTAATGTTTGGGCCATTGATCTTGACTCCAGTAGAAATCCCAGTTCGGTCCGCGCAGGTACACAGCGACATACGTCAGAATGACGAACCCCGCCAGGAAACAGGTGAATAAAGCTATGGCACCGAGGCGCGTCGATTGCGTCTTGCGAACAACCATAATGGACCAGATGGCGTATGCGGCCGTTAACAAACTGCCCGGGTTAAAGATGATGATGTAGAGTTGATCAATATCGGGATACCAGTTTCGCAGCCAGCCGAATTTTACGGGTATGGCCACACTGAGAATAGCGGTGATGCTGCCATATACTACGGACCACAGTGCCGTTTTCTTTCCGCGTTTTCCACTGAACCAAACGCCGGACGGTTCAGGTTCACGGTCGAGATACGGTATRAGGGCCAGTCCACCAACGACCACCAACGGAATAACGATACCACCGACAAACGCGGAGTAGGACACGATTTCCTGAAGGCCCAGGAAATACCACGGCGCCTTGGCAGGATTCTCCGGCACTTGCGGATTGGCTATTTCTTTCAGGGGTGCATCAAACGCGATACCGAGGATAAGCGCGATGAGCATGGTGCCCATGAAAACAAGTATTTCTGCACGCAGCAGAAATGGCCAGGTGGAAATCGTTTCGTCCACGTTTTTTCCTGTTTCCGGCGTGCGCCCTTTTACAATGGCCATCAAACCGTAGGAGCGGCTGGGTTTGTCATCGGGCATCATCCCGATTTTAGCGGCAGTCCCTACTCCTTTACCTGCTGGAGTGGGTGTGCCATCGGGCCGTGCTAAACCGCCGTCTTTACGAATACGCCAGATATGCAGTCCCAATACGGCGAGGAAGATGATGGGCAGCACCATTACATGGAGCAGATAGAATCGCACCAATGCGCCTTGACCTACATTCGACGCGCCCAGCAGCAGTTCTTTCTGGATGTCGCCGATATAGAATTGTTGGGGTAATCCCAGCGCACCCGCCAGTTCATTGGGGGATGCGGCAATATTGGCACCGATGGTGATGGCCCAGAATGCCAGCTGATCCCAAGGAAGTAGATATCCAGTAAACGAGAAAAATAGGGTCAGCACGAAAAGAACCATGCCCAATACCCAGTYCATTTCGCGGGGTGCTTTGTAGGCGGCGGTATAGAACACGCGGGCCATGTGGAGGATAACGCAAAAGACCATCATGTGCGCCACCCATCGATGAATATTGCGGATATAACGTCCGGTGGGCACTACGTACATGATGTCTTTGATGGAATCGTAGGCTCCCTCCAGAGACGGAACGTAGTACACCATCAGCAGTACCCCGGTGGCGGTAAGAATAATAAATTGCGACAGTAAGGATATGCCCAAAKCATAGGTGGTGGAAATCTTGAGACTGTGGGGGTGGACACGGGCAGAATGAACATGCAGGAAAAAATTGGTCGAGACCGCTTGCGACTTCGCCCGGTCGGACGTAGGAGCACCGTGGCGCACCACGGAGTTGAATACGTTCCGAGGCAATTCTTTCACATTATTCAGAAATGTTCCGATACCTGTAGACATGTTCAATCTTCCTATGTGATTTCGAAGAACTGGCCTTCCGGCACTTCTTTTCCTTTGTCGACGACCAAACTGCCATCGGCAGCCAGGGACACAGATAACCACAAGAGTCCGCGTGGCGCAGGGCCACCCAATACCTTTCCGGTTTCATCGAATATAGACCCATGGCAAGGGCATTTGAATCCAGCCTCT
The DNA here is from genome assembly GCA_002746185.1 of Candidatus Hydrogenedentota bacterium. Lineage (GTDB taxonomy): Bacteria > Hydrogenedentota > Hydrogenedentia > Hydrogenedentales. The sequence goes on along the minus strand of NVWG01000009.1, from coordinate 46,120 downwards.
GTTTTATCCACAACGCAGCCGAGATGCGTGCAAATTAACGACATGGCCGCCACGCCTTGACTGCTGCATACGACGCGCACATTTTGTTCGGCAATCACTTTGACAATACCGGGCTTGAATTCAGATACTTTTCCCACGCGAAATCGCTTGGATGCTTCGGGCAGCACACTGGGCTTGGCGAGACGAGCCATACCTATTGCAGAGCCCAGCACGGCTATACCTGCACTCCACATACTGGCCATTCCCAAGAAATCTCGTCTGGGTATGGGTTCTGGTTCTAACCTGTTTGACATACGGGCTTCTCCTGAAAATGAAATTCTTCCATGGTAATGGCTCCTACGGGACACCGCTCGGCGCACAAGGCGCATCGGATACAGATAAGTTCGTCCTTCACGATGGCGGATGCTTCTTCCATGGGATATCCACCCAGATAATCATTCACCAGTGTGTCGGGTGCATTGTTCGGTACGATGACATCCAGAGGCGTGATGAGCAGACAATTTTCGGGACAAACATCCACACAACCGCCACACAAAATACACCGTTCTCCATCGAAGATCGTGTTGACACCGCAATTGAGGCATCGGCTTGCTTCGGCCCGTGCCTGTGCTTCGGTGTACCCCGTTTCGACGACAACATCCTGACCCACAAGCCGCTGGGAGGGGTCAATGGAAGGCGGGGTAATACGTCCTTGTTTTTCATAATCTTTTTCGCGAATATAAAATGCATCAGCAAAGTGCAGTTCCGTCGCTTCCGTGGCAATACTGACACCCGTCACCTGTTTATAGATAGAACGCGCCACAGCTTTCCCTGAAGCCACACCGTGTATAAGGAGTTTCGGTCCGTATGCCAAATCGCCTGCCACGTATACGTCGGATTGATCCGTTACGCCCGTGTCGGCATCGCATTTGATGGCACCATTGGGCAGTAATTTGATGTTGTCCTTATCCCCATCGATAAACGAAAGGTCGAAGGTCTGCCCGATGGTGACAAGGACGGTGTCGCAAGGGATTTCTGTCAAATCAGTTTCGTCAAACTTGGGGCTGAACCGGTGTTCTTCGTCGAACACCTGGGTGCATTTGTTGAAGATGATGGAGGTTATTTTTCCATCCGCATCGCGCACGATTTCTCTGGGGCCCAGGCTGTTGTGGCGCTGTACGCCTTCTTCGTCACCTTCAWTAATTTCGATATCGTCTGCGGGCATCTCGTCCAATGATTCCAGYGARACCARRTGGACATCGCCSCCWTGRAKACTRCGTTTGGCKRYSCGTGCGGCATCAATGGAAATCTGGCGAACAACAGTACGNCCCACRTCGTAGGCCACGTTTCCGCCGCCAATKACMACYACRTTTTTCCCCAGCTTTGTATCATTGCCTAGCGAAACATCGCGCAGGAATTCTACACCGCCCATCACTCCGGGGCCGTCGATACCGGGGAGCGGAATGAACCGCGATTTCTTCGCACCTACCGCAACGATGACGGCATCGTGTTTGTCGCGAAGCTCAGCGAAAGAGATGTCTTTACCTACCGTGCAATTCGTAACAGCTTCAACACCCATAGAGGTAATGACCTCTACTTCGGCACGGATTAAGTCACGAGGCAGTCGGTATTCCGGGATTCCCAGTGTAAGCATACCCGCCAGCACAGATTCCATTTCGTAAATAGTGACAGCAAATCCAAGCAAGGCCAAATCGTGGGCCGCGGCCAATCCAGCCGGGCCGCTGCCAATAATCCCTACGCTTTTGTCTTCCACTTTTTTGATATCGMCGTCCATCAATGCCTGAAGCATGGGTAGTAATTCTTCCTTGTCCTGGCATTGCCTTGGGGCGAATCGCTGGGCCGCATCTTTCAGATACGAGATAAGTGTCTTTCCGCCATCCTCACGGGCTTGTGGACCAAACTGGTCGGACACGTATCGTTTGAGGGCGCGAATGCCGATGGGTTTGTCGTAGTCACCTCGACGACAGGCGGTTTCGCAAGGCGCACCGCATACCCGTCCACAGATAGAGGCCAGGGGATTGGGGCCACGGGCTATCAGATACGCCAGCTCATCTTCCCCTTCCGCAATGGCACGAACATACCCCCGTGCATCGGTATGCACAGGGCAGGCAACCTGACATTTAATCTGGTCTTTCCAATACTGAATATCGGGTATGTCAACAGATAAACTCATATATTCCCTGCACATTTGGATAACTGAATATTTGAAGGGCTTACAAAAATTAGTAAACATCCTCTTATATGCTTCAATTGCCAAGGTGATGCATAAACCGTGCCGTGGAGGAAAAAGCAATAACACCTTAGATAGCCTTGTTTTTGGTTCTAAAATAGGTAGCTACACCCAGATAGCCGAGTACACTTCAGTTCAGCTAACAGAATTGCTCAGTACATATATGCTCAAAAATGGGTTTTGTATATTTTTCTGGCACTGAATATGTGGCTGAAATACTCGTATCATTTGAAAATTTGGGATATTCAGGAAATTTTTGACAGGCTCCGCTTTATCTGGGTAGTCAGGTCATAACTCATACAATAAAGCACGGGGATCACGATAAGGGTCAGGATAGTAGCAAAGGAAAGACCGAATATAATAGCAATGGCCATGGAGCCCCAAAATTGGCTGGAAGTACCGCCGATGAGCCAAGAGAAACTCCGAAAATCAAAACTGATTCCTACCGCCATGGGAATAAGGCCGAGTACAGTGGTGACGGCGGTGAGTGTCACAGGCCGGAACCGCGTTTTTCCTGCATGTATCACCGCTTCTTCAACGGAGGCACCACGTTTTCGTTCCCGATTGATGAAATCGATAAGCACGATGGCATTGTTCACCACTACTCCTGCCAGACTAATGCACCCCAGCCCTGTCATGAAAATGCCAAACGGCAGATCGAAGAGCAGTAGTCCCAGAAAAACTCCAGCCAACGACAGGATGACGGATGACATGATAATCAAAGGCTGAATTATTGAGTTGAATTGGGCGATTAGAACGAGCGTGATGAGAAGAAGTCCGATGAAAAAAGCAATGATGAGGAATCCCTGCGTATCGTTTCGGTCTTCATTTTCCCCCGTAAACGTCAATGTGTAGCCATTGGGCAAATTAAATCCTGCCAGTAATGTTTTGGCATCGGCCACCACTTCCGTGCTGGATCGTCCTTCGGCACGCCCGAGTACGGTGACCGTACGTTTTCGATCAATGTGCCGTATACTCCCCATGCCCACCCCTTGCTCGATGGTCGCAACGGAGGAAAAGGGAATAGCATCCCCTTTCGAATTCACCAGCGTCATGGATTCAATGTACGCCAGGTCTTCTTTAAACTGGGGCGGGAATTGAATAACCACATCGTATTCCTCATCGCCTTCACGATATTGTCCCGCTCGAATTCCCTCTACGGCAGCTTTTACGCTGAGGCCAATGGTTTGCGTATCCATTCCCGCCAGCCAAGCCTCTTCCCGATTAACGATGACGCGAATCTCGGGGCGGCCACGATCCAGATCATCATCCAGATCGGTAAGACCGTCTATATCGCGGATGGTAGCCCGTACTTCTTTGGATAGCATGGCCAGCACATCGAAATCATCACCGCTTAGTTCGATGCTCACGGCGCTGGATTTAGGCGGGCCGTAGCTTTCCTGGGAAAACCGAATCTCAGCCCCTACAATCCCCTGCAGCTCTTCGCGGAGGCGATTCAAAATTTCTGTGGGCATGAGGGTACCGTCCAATCCTTCTGGAAAGCGAAGGGTAACTTGGCTCGCGTGAGTAGCTGTAGTGCTCCCGCCACGACGCTCCCCGCTGGAACCGACTTTCGCCACAACAAATTCAATATCCCCCATGTAGTTACGGGTAACATCTTCCACTTGGCGAACCAGCGCGTCGGATGCGTTTAAGTTTGTCCCTTCCGGTGCATCGATATTGATGTCGGCTCGGAAAGGTTCGGTTTCAGGCATAAATTCGATTTCCGCATTGGAAAAGAAAATTACCATAACCATAACCAGCGAAGTCATGGCGAGCACAATGGAGGCCATACGCCAGCGCAGCGCAAACGTGAGCACTCGGGTATAGCCGTCGAGTACGACGGAGTGGCGTCGCGATTGCGACACGGGTGTATTTTTGTGTCGCTTCATGAATACGGATACCACGGCAGGATTGATAATCAGCCCGACGAATAAGGATGACAGCAGTGTGATCGTTACCGTTTTCGGCAAGAATTCCATGTAGCTTCCCATGACTCCGGGCCAAAAGAAGAGCGGTGCWAAAGCCGCCAGCGTAGTGATAGTGGAAGCGATAATAGGAATGGCCACCTCCCCTGCCCCTAGTTTAGCGGCTTCGATAGGCGGGGAGCCTTTCTGTCGATAACGATAAATATTTTCCACCACGACAATAGCGTTATCCACCAGCATCCCCAAGCATAGAGTCAGACTGAAGAGTACGACCATATTTAGGGTAATCCCCATAATGGCAATGGCAATAAAGGTGATCATGAGCGATACAGGTATAGCCAGTGATACGAAGATGGCATTGGAGATCCCCATGAACAGAAATATCACAATGAGAACCAACACGAGTCCCGTAAGGATACCGCTCTCCAGTTGCAGCACCATGTCACGAATTTCTATTGATTTATCCATGGTGACCATAATGTTCACGCCGTCGGGAAGATCGAACTGAGCCTGTTCCACGAGTAGATTGACTCGTTCGGATATGGCGATAATATTTTCACCGGATCGTTTGGAGATGGTGAGGGTGATGGAGGGGATATCATTCACTCGCGAGATGGATTGAATATCCTTAAACCCATCCCGAACATGAGCAACATCTCGCAGATACACCGCTTTCCCCACTCCGGGCTTGGCAATAAGGCCTTCCAGCTCTTCTGGGGACCGAAATTCACCGGGAACCCGGGTTATGTATTTTGCTGACCCCAGATCCATGGCACCCGCTGGAGTATTCACGTTTTCCTTGAGAAGCAGATTTGTCAGACTGGGCAGCGATATCCCGTATTGAGCGAGGCGTACCGGATCCACTTCAACCTGGATTTCCCGTTCCACATCACCGATGATACCCACATCGAGCACACCGGGAATCCCTTCGATACGATCTTCCAGGGACTTGGCAATTTCCGTGAGTTCAGCCAGGTTATTCCCCCCGGATAGCGCCAGGTACATGATGGGTAATTCCGCCATATTGACTTCGCGAATAATAGGCTTCATGGCATCTGGGGGAAGATCGCTGGTGGCCAAGTTTACTTTATCCCCGACACGCTGCAGCGCGTCATCGATGTTGATGTCCGGTTCAAATTCTATGGTAATGCTGGAAAGACCTTCCAGACTAGACGACGTTATCTCTTTTACCCCTTCCAAACCCGTCAATTTTCGTTCGATGGGGATGGTCACCAAAGTTTCCACATCAGCAGGTGCAACGCCGGGGTAACTGGTGGAGATAGTGATAATGGGTATGATGATTTCAGGATCGGCTTCACGGGGAAGATAGGAGTAGGAGAATATGCCGCCGATAGTGATTAGCACCAGCAATGCAAAAACGGTCGTGCTTCGGTTGACAGCCATATCCGAGATAATCATGGCTGAGCGCTCTTCACATTAACCAGATTCTGATCGCGTAGATTCCGGTGACCAGCAACAATCAACCGATCATTGCATTCAAGCCCTTCCTCAATCACCGCTAAATTACCCTGATGCAGCAGAACAGATATGGGCGTTTTGATTGCTTTGCCATCGCGTTCAATAAAGACAAATTTTTTAATACCATCCGTCAAAATCGAAAAGATGGGTATGGCGATGGATTCAGGGTAACTTTGACGAATCAACACCGCCCGAGCGATCATACCGGGCTTGAGAATTCCTGTCCAGTTGTCCAGCTCTATTTCCGTCTGGAAGGTGTGGGTAGTGGAATCAGCACGTTGTCCAATACGATATATAGTGCCGGAAAACTTCTGATCCTTATACGCATCCACCACAATAGTTACGGGATCCCCGATAGAAAAAAACGGAATATCCTGATCGGCTATCCCCACCATCATTTTTAGTTTGTTAATTTGTATCAGGGTAATCAGGGGAGTCCCTACGTTAACAAACTCGTCTTTATCCTTCTCAATCTTATCGATGAACCCGCTAAAAGGAGCCACTACAGTGGTGTAATCCAATTCCATTTTTTTTGTATTCAGATCGGATTGAGCCATGTCCCGCTCGACTTTCGTCTTGTCCAGCGATTGGGTGGATCCAATACCTTTCTCCAGGAGTTTCTGAACCCGCTCCAACTCCAGTGAAGCCATAGCGAATTCTATCTGGGCCTGCTTATAACGAATTTCCGCAGAAGAACGATCCACTTTGAGCAGCTCACTACCCACATTTACCTTATCACCCTCTTCGGCACCCAGCCATTCAATTTTTCCCTTTGCCTCGGAGCTGAGAAGCACATCTTTCCAGGGATCAAGGCTTCCCGTTACAGTAAAGGAGTCGTGAATGGTCGTCTCTGAAAGTTTCAATATCTCAATATTCGTAACTTTTTCTATACGAGATTGTTCAACAACCGGGCTGCGCCTTATCATGACTATCCCCACAGTCACAGCACCGCAGATGACAACTATTAAGATACAAACAACTATATTGATGACTATTTTTGACATAAAACAACATGCCTCGTTCGATTTGGTATTTCAAAGTGTAAAAACAGACCGTGCCACTTCCCGAACCAACATAATGTTTACTATAAAAATTGAATCGTGACTTGGAGGTAGCAAAAATCGTGACAACGGCCATAAACGCGGATTATTAAGCAAACACATGATTCCATTTAATTTTTAATCTATTTCAATTACAAATAAGTACACTACTGTATCGGACATATCTGCTCAAGGAGCAACCTAAAGTATTGGCCTTGAATACAGATTTTGATCTGGTGTAACCAATCCTCTTATTTCGGTGTATAGGAGGGTAGAGCACGAAATCGCGGGATTAAAAAATCTCGGAGCACTGGAGAACCGATATGATAATGGCAGATATTTTCAAAATTTTATTTCCTATTATAGGTACCTTGATGAGTTTCGTTTGTTATTGCCTGCTGTTTGAAGGCACCTTCCCAAACGCTGTAGATCGATGTATGCAAACCTATCGAACTCGCCCCATCTGGTCTATTATTCTGGGTGTTGGTGTTGGAGTTCCCGGAACCGCATTCGGGCTGCTGGTCCTTCAATCAGGCAGCCCCGTAGGGCAATTCATCGGCTTTTCTTTCTTATTCCTATTGACAACATTAGCGATACTGGGTGCGGCCGGTTTGGCTAGACTGATTGGGCAGCGTTTAAATTCACCGCAGGATGCACAGCAGCCCTGGAAACGCGTTTATCGGGGTTCCATTGTATTGGCAATTACCTTCCTGTTTCCCCTGGTTGGATGGTTTCTGGTATTGCCTTTTACCTTTCTCAGTGGGCTCGGGGCGGTCCTTATTTCCTTTGCGACCAGAAATAAATACGCTGCCGTTTCTTCAAACTCCACACTGGGTCCGGTAGAAGCATGAACCCGACTCGGCGTACATTTTTACAAATGATGGGCACCTCATCGGCAGCCGCCTGTTTGGGGTGCAGTCAAATTCCGTATGACTTGGGGCTTATAGTCCCAGGGGTATCGTTACCGGAGCAAAGTGGTGCAGCAGCACCTGCTCAAACGACCAAGGATGCTGTGAGCCATGTACTTGATCGTTTGACATTTGGAGCGTGCCCTGGTGATTACAGTCGTGTAACGAAAATGGGCGTTACTGAATTCATTGATCAGCAATTATCATCGGAAAATATAGACGACAGTTATTGCGATAAGWCTATCCGTCGGTATCAGACTATTGCTTATCCAGCAGGTGAATTATTCGAGTATCGTGAGGAATTGATATGGAATGATTTAGCTTCTGCCACACTATTACGTGCGGTTCACAGTAAAAGACAACTCTATGAAGTGATGACTGGTTTTTGGTCGGACCATTTCAACATCGATCACTCCAAAGGGGATTGTCAGTGGCTGAAAACTGCTGATGACCGGGATGTTATTCGAAAACATGCGCTGGGGACGTTTCCTGAATTGCTGCGAGCATCCGCCCTGAGCCCTGCCATGCTGTGGTACCTGGATGGCCGCGAGAACAGAAAAACCAAGCCGGGTGAACAGCCTAATGAAAATTATGCACGGGAATTATTAGAACTGCATACGATGGGTGTTAATGGCGGATATACGCAGCAAGATGTGATGGAAGTAGCACGATGCATGACAGGGTGGACCGTTCGTTCTGAAGAGAAGTTTTGGAAGGGAAGGGTAGAATTCCGGGCGAAAAATCATGATTACGGTGAGAAAATCGTTTTAGGCCAAATTATTCCTGCTGGATTTGGCGAAGAAGACCTGGACCGGGTACTGGCCATTGTGTCGGGCCATCCTTCCACGGCTCGATACCTGGCAACGAAACTATGCACACGGTTTATTTCCGATGAGCCCGATAGCAAAGCCATAGATGAAGTAGCTTCTGCCTATACGGCATCCAATGGCGATATACCCACCATGCTGCGTGCGCTTTTTACGACGGACGCCTTCTGGACATCCAGTGATCAGAAATTTAAACGGCCTATACGTTTTGTAGCTTCGGCATTGAGGGCGACTGGCGCTTCCACAAAAGCAGGCCCGGATCTGCTGGAATATATTTTAAGAATGGGTCAGGCTCCGTTCAGCTACCCTACTCCTGATGGGTATCCAGACGAGGCGGAACCGTGGATGGGAACGCTGATGTGGCGTTGGCATTTTAGCGTAGCGATGAAACAGAACGCCATTCCCGGTACAAAAATTGATTGGCCAAAACTGGAGGAATTATACAAAAGTGATCGTAACTTGATGACAAATATCTTGGGTAGACAACCTTCGGCAGAAGAGGAAAGCGGATTTCATCGTTCAGGAATGGGTCCCGCATTCATACTTTCATCGCCGGGATTTCAGAGGTGCTGATATGGAAACGGCAACGGCGTATGTAACACAAGCAGATTCACAAGACCATACTTTGATCGTCGTTTTTTTACGGGGCGGCGCAGACGGTTTGAATATGGTGGTACCTGTAGAAGACGATGCCTACTACAGAGCTCGTCCAACCTTGGGTATTTCCAAGAATAAAGCGATACCCCTGGACGATGTCTTTGGCCTGAACCCTCAGTTAGGCTCGCTGCATCGACTATACAAAGAAGGGTCGCTGGCCATCGTGCATCAAGCAGGTTGTGAAGACGACTCGCGCTCCCATTTTAAAGCGCAAGATACTATGGAGCAAGGAGGAACAGCGGCGAGCGGGTGGCTGGGTCGGTATCTTCGATACGCTCCGAAATTAAAGACCGGCCCGCTTTCTGCCATCGCCTTGGGCAAAACACGTCCCACCTGCCTTTGGGGAGCGCCTTCGAGCATAACAATGGAGTCCCTGGATACCTTTGATATTGGCAATCCCCCCCCCACGTTTTTACCTGAGTTGGCGAAATTATACTCCATGGAGAAAAACGATCTGGGCATTGCAGGGGCAGATGCCATTATCGCTATGGAAAAAATAAGTGGACTACGTGAACAGGATTATCGCCCTGCCCATGGTGCCACATATCCATCCGGAAATTTTGGAGACCGGTTTCGCCAAGTAGCTCAACTGGTCAAGGCGCGTGTGGGTCTGGAAGCGGTGTCCATTGATTTGGATGGGTGGGATTCCCACTTTGCGGCATCGGCCCTGATGAATCCTTTAATGAAACAGTTGGGTGATGGTCTGGCAGCCTTTCAAAAAGATTTAGGGTCGGATATGGATAATGTAACCGTGGCTGTGATGACAGAGTTCGGGCGACGAGTCTATCAGAATGTTTCGTTTGGCACCGATCACGGTCGCGGCAGTGTGATGTTCATGTTGGGAAACGATATACAAGGCGGGCGAGTCTTACATAAGTGGAATGGTTTGGAGACGGAGAACCTTGAAGGGCCGGGCGATCTTGCCGTAGTGTATAATTACCGAGATGTGTTGGCACCGGTATTGCAACGTCACGGCGGTATCGAATCGATGGATGTGGTATTTCCGGAATTCCAAACAACACCATTGTCATTGTATGGATAGCATAGAACCAGATTGCAGCTAAAATGGGCATACGACAAAATATAACGACATGGAATAGTCATACCAATATGTTCCTTCAATCGAGTARTGTACATGCTGGAGATTGGAGCYTMACGACTTTCATGTCCCCCGACCATTCWGAGACGCACGCGYCCSATGATATCCATTCGGMYACCCCGAATTGGGAGCGCGCTTGCATAGTTCAGATGGAACGTGGAAATCCCGATGCTTTCAGTCAGCTGGTTGATTATTATTCAGCACGCATCTACACCCATTTATATCGAATGGTACGTAATCGGGAAGAGGCGGAGGATTTAACGCAGGAAACATTTATTCTTGCTTTTCGAAAGATTAAAAAATACGACCGTACACGCCCATTCCGAAATTGGCTTTATACGATAGCTACCAATGTGGGAAAAAATTCTCATCGAACACGAGGGCGACGTATCCCTTCCATCCAGAAGGATCAGGGGTCGGAAGTATCCGTCTTGGAAAACCGTGACATCGATCTTCCTGAAAGCCACGAACTCAAAGATAGGCTTGCTGCAAAAGTCGACCGGCTGCCGCCCCCTTTACCCATGTTGATTCAATTGTATTATCAAGAGGGATTCACCATCCGGGAAGCAGCCCAGGTGCTGGATATGAGCGAAAGCGCAGCCAAAGCTGCGTTGCACCGTGCTCGGAAATCATTACGCATTATGCTGGAAAAGGACAGGCCATGATGGAATGTCGAGAAGCAATAGAATTGATGGAACAGTGTTTTGACGAGGGCGAGGAAAACTCACCCACACTGAACACGCATCTTGCCGAGTGCGCTGAATGCCGTGTAAAAGCCGATGAAATTAAGTCCATCGGGCAAGTGTTGTATGCCATGCCCTTCGAAGCCCCAAGGGGTATTGAAGATCGTGTTATGACCGCGCTCATGCAGGAACATGGGCATCGGAAGAGAGAGGTCGCACTTTCGGTATTCACAATCTGTGCATTAACCACTGCGATTGCATTGAACCTCGTGCTGCCGTTACGACAAATAGAAGATAGATTTTTGGGTTATATACAAACTTGGATTCCCGAAACTCCATGGTTAGGTTCAGGAAGATCCTATCGCGAACAGTTTGAGATGGTCTGGAGTAACGGATTTGGATACATCGAAAGAATCGAGTGGTTATCCGCTTCAACAATGTGGAGTACACTCGCCGCAACAGTGATATTGGCTGTGATCTTAAATGGAATTTGTGTCGTTCAGCTGCGCCACTCAAGCCGATAATACTCGTAAGTAAATAAAATAGGGTTAGATATTTATGGAACCGACCGGATTATTAACCATTATGCTGTGGTTGTGGCTGTTCTTCGCAATCAAGTTGGGGTTCATAGGCACAGCWCTGCTTATTCAACATAGGATGCCCGGTTTCATCAAGCGTGTAAGCGAACGGTATCGCACAAAACCAAATCGATTGATGCTGCTGTTGGGTCTCATAAACAGCATTGCGATTCCTTTCATTGCAGTATTGCTCATCAGCACCGAAGTATTGGCACTGCCCGGAATATTGCTGCTTCTTTTGTACTTATGGTTAGCGTTGGTATGTTACACCGTTGTTTATCGAGAGATCGGGTCGAATCTTTTCGAAGAATTCGCCTCAAACAAGGAAGTTAAGATTACACTGTATGGTGGGCTGATCGCAGAAGCTGCGTTTTTTACACCTGTTTTGGGACAGATATTATCGCTCGCTCTATTCATTAAAAGCATGGGCGCAATAACGATGGTGCTGCTTACTCGTAAAAAAAGAGGCGTGTAACGGTACTGCCAGCCATATCATTTTAGTAAGCGACCGTGTTCATTCCACGATAACTGGACTCATGCAAATCATCGTCTTTTCCCTATGAAAACAAGCCTACCTCCACTTCAAGCCGTGAGGCTTCTTGATTGCTCCGGTATTACTTTATAACGAACTCGGTTATAGCTGTACCTAAATTTAAATAACAAAAAAAGGAGAAACCTCTTTACGATCTTGTTTGAATTTCCATACGAACAAAGGTAAAATCACAGCCTCTGAAAAACTCTCAACCCTTACAAGAATCGAGCACCGTGAACATGGCTAATACGACTCAAATTGTAAAGCGCACGTATCCCTGGACCGATATGATATCCGGTGTCAAAATAACGCTACGTCTCATGACCCGTGAAGATCGCGACACCATCATCGCTTTCGCAAATCGGCAATCTGAAACCGACCGGGCGTTTCTACGAGTCAATATCGCGGATCCAGATATTGTGGATGAGTGGATCGATAATATTGAGCATGGCCGCACCGTTACCGTTCTCGCTGAAACGGAAAACGGCATCATCGGATATAGCAGTCTGCATCATAATGAAGTGTTGTGGACCAGCCACATGGGCGAGATTCGTGTGTACGTAGACCGGGATTTTCGCGCTAAGGGCATTGGAGAAATATTGATAGGCGAGCAATTTCACATTGCACATCAGATGCGTCTTGAGCGTCTCATTTTCCAAGTACCAGCGGATCAGGCTCGTGTGCGGCAGATGCTTGAGGGTCAGGGATTTCAGCCGGAAGCGATTCTTAACTCGTGGATACAAACACCGGACGGGAAGCTCCACGACCTGATGATWCTATCAAAGTACCTGCGCCCTTTCGGTGCCTAGATACCATGTAACAATGTTATTCGCTGCTTTCGACTGATGCCAAAGGTTTTGCCTTTGCTTTAACTTTACGTTTCGTCGCAGGCTTTTTCGCTACACCATTCTTCGCTGCCCCTTTTGCAGTGACTTTCTTTTTAGCCGCCTTCTTCTTGGCAGCCGACTTTTTCTTGGGCACGGCCGCTTTTTTCTTAGGAGCGATGTGTTCTTTTTTAGGCAGCTTGATTTGAATGGGTTCTGTTTCCGGGACTCCGGCAGCCGTACGAATTTCCTTAAATGCATCCGCAAAATAGTCGCGGAATCGGCTTATATCGCGCATGGCATTTGAATCAGCAATGAAGCCGAAATGAACACACTGATTATAGCTGAATACACCCACATTCAATCCCATTCCAGGTGCAACAGGGAGTAAGGGGAAGTGGTGCAGCACCCGATTCCCAAGAACATACAAAGGTATCTGCGGTCCCGGTACATTCGTACATACCATGTGCATGCCCGGTGAGCGTAGTGCAAAATTCATCACGTTTTGGGATTGCTGCGCGAACACGATGGAGCCAAGCAGTGCCTGAATTGCCGGTGGCGTAGCGCCTTGCCAGCCCTGCGTAACCAGATTCAACAAATCGGCCACCTTGGACTGCTTCAGTAAGGTTGTTCGCGACGTAATGGCCTGAAGTCGTTCCACTGGATCTTCTGTGCCCAGCGGAATATCAACGGGTAAAAGAGAGACTTTGTTGCCCAAGGTGCCGCGTTCACTTTCCTGGCGAAGGCTAACAGGAACCATGACACGCAAGCTCGTATTCTTGACTTTAATGCCATGATGGATAGCATATCGCCGAACTGCACTGCCGAGCGTCGCCAGGATGACGTCATTTACCGTCCCCCCAAGCGCACTACGAATCGCGCGGGCTTCGGCAAAAGAACATGTCGTCCAGGCAAGGCGTCGCTTACCGGAGAAGTCATATTTATTGAAAGGAAGTCTTTTGGTTGGCCGACTGGTCTGCTGCAGCAGCGAGGGCAGTTCTCGAAGAGCAGGAAGTCCTTTACCCAAGCGCATGTTTCGCGCCCATCCTACCCAGCTGCGTTGAAATTCCGACCACGCTTCCACCTGATCGCCCACACCTTCCCAAACATTTTGCCAACGGCTCGCCTCGGTATCACTGGGGACATCCGGCTCGTAGGGTTTGGGTTCAGCAATTTCCGAATTTGGCGCAGTGTCAAAGGCAATGCTCAACAACTCCGCGCCGGATACGCCATCGACCATACAGTGATGTACTAACCAAAGCAGGGCCGAACGATTTCCTTCGATGCCGCGAATTACAATCACTTTCCAGAGCGGTTTATCGCGATCAAGCATGCCAGCGAAATGTGCGCTGGCAACACGCTGCAATTGAATCGTACTGCCCGGTTCAGGAAGGGTTACCGATTCCACATGATTGTTAATATCGAAATTGGGATCATCCTGCCAGGTCGGATGCCCCACATTGAGCGGAGCCGTGACAATACGTTGACGATAGCGAGGCATGAGGTGCATTTTAGAATTAAGAAAAGCTGCCAGCGTCGATTGATCGAGATCGCCCTCGATGATGCTCAGTCCGCCAATGTGCATCGGCGCAGTGGGATGCTCCGTGTACAAAAACATAGCATCAACTGAAGTCATGCGTTGTGGCAATTCCGGTTTGGACATGTTTTCGGGTTTCCTTTTATACCGAGGATGAAGCTCAATAGTATACTCGTTAAAGGGCTAGCAAGTAAAGGCTTATATGGTATTTCGGGTCAATATTCATGGTCAACACAGCGTGGCGCGGAATTTAATTCAGAAGTAAGATATGGTAGACTTATTGCAGAGTGTTGGTCACAGAAAATGTTGACGAGGTTGCCGTGTCAGGAAAGAAATTTGTCTTTGTAGATGAAGAAGAGCCGGTATTATTACCCCTTTGGCGTGAAGTGTTTACCGGGGTAGACTGGATGCGCCTGCGAGGCAATCGTGTGTTCTACGGCTTKGGCGTAGAAAGAGGACACGGCGAGGCGGTCATTACAGTGCCCGGATTCATGGGGTCCGATCTGTACCTGCGAGAAATGAATCGGTGGTTACGCCGCATAGGTTATACGTCCTATCCTTCCGGCATTGGTCGAAACATGGACTGCCCGGATATTCTCGCCGATAAACTCCTGGCTACGGTAGAGCGTGCTTATGAGGAAACCGAAAAACCTGTACACCTCATTGGTCACAGCCTGGGCGGTATGCTCAGCCGTGCTGTAACACGATTTGCCCCYGATTTARTTGGCTCCGTTATTACCCTGGGCTCCCCATTTCGTGGACTACGCAGTCACCCCCAGGTAATCAAAACGGGCAACTATGTTCGTCGTAGAATCGAACTCAAGAAGCACGAACGTCCCGCCCATAAACCCATGAAAGACAGTTGTTTTTCTGGAACTTGCAGTTGCGAATTTGCAGAAGCATTGCGCGAAGGATTGCCCGATTCCATGCCGCAAACAGCCGTTTACACCAAAACAGACGGCGTAGTTGAATGGAGCGTATGTATCACCGGCGATCCGGACATCGATATTGAAGTCTCCAGCACCCATTGCGGACTCGCTTTCAATCCGGAAGTGTATTCGATCATTTCGCGTCGCCTTGCCGCAGTGATTTCCTCCTCGGAGACCCTAAAAACGCCCCAAGTCGTTGGACTGTATACCTCAAGCCCTACTCTCCTTTAGCAATAGGTATGGTGCAGTACACCCATTTATGCTATAATCCACGGTTTCGATTATACATTCCGCGCTATTGAGCGCGTAAGCCTGCTAAAAGGAGCACATCATGAGTCCTGTAAAATCTAAAACCGAATCACGGAATTGGAATCGCACACTTGGTTCCGATAAAGTCATTTTTCATCTCATGGATGCTGCGGACGAATCGAACCTCCAGGACGCCATCAAAAGTTTTACCAGTAATCTGCCCAGTTCTGATCTCGTT
The DNA here is from genome assembly GCA_002746185.1 of Candidatus Hydrogenedentota bacterium. Classification (GTDB taxonomy): domain Bacteria; phylum Hydrogenedentota; class Hydrogenedentia; order Hydrogenedentales. The sequence goes on along the minus strand of NVWG01000009.1, from coordinate 30,382 downwards.
TTCCTGCGTATGGACATTACCCAGCCCGAAGCGGTGGAAGAATGGATGAACAACGTCCGTAAAGGCCGAACGATTACCGTCCTTGCCGAGTTAGATGGAGAAATCGTCGGTTACGGAAACCTACACCTCAGTACGCTTCAGTGGACACGCCACATCGGCGAAATCCGAATTCTTGTCGCCAGCAAACACCGCCGTCTCGGCGTGGGGAAAGTGCTGGCCCAGGATATGATCGATATCGCCGCCGAGAAAGGTCTTTCCCGGGTTGTGGCCCACATCGCCGCGACCCAGCCTCGGGTGCGCACCATGTTCGAATCGCTTGGTTTCGAGCCGGAAGCGCTGCTGACAGATTGGCTCAAGGATCACAGCGGAAAAGTTCACGATCTGATTATCATGTCCCGGAGCATCGAAGAATAGACTAGCCTTCCGAATTTTTCCGTAAGGATTTATACGTCTTCTTAACCAATTTGCCTACTGCTCCAGGCAATCTCGGGGACAGTCCCAGAATATCAGTTGTCGCCAGGGGCAATCGATAGTCTCGGGAAAAGGGATGTGTGGCAAATCTGTGAGGCAAATCCAGCGCGAATCGATAGGCGGCTTGTTTTGCAAATGCGCGCTCAATGGAAAAATTCGGATCAATGTCTCTAAGCACGCCTTCCAATGTGAACACATTCTTTCGCAGCATAAGCAGTCGCGCCGGGAACGTCACTCCAATGGCAAGCAGCTCATCCAGAAGTTCTGTGAACCAGTTAAATCCCGCAAGCTGCCCATTTCGCACACGGGTTACCGCATCCTTGATGACCAATTGCAAAGCGGCGTCGTCAGGAATTTCCGCATCAAGCCCACGTATACCGTGATCAATTCTTTTACCGTTGCGTTGCAGCCCACCTAGCAGAATCGCTGCAAAGGCAATCCGGTCGGTGTTCCTTATCCGGTCGACCAGGCTCCAATCGAGAATACCCACCCGCTCATCAGTCGTAAATTGCAGATTTCCCGCATGGGGATCCCCATGAATGATAGTCGAGTCCGCCTTGGTGAGGAGTACATCAAATATCAGTATCTTGGCAACATTCGCCGCAAGTGTGCGCCGTGCAGACGGCTTCAGTTTTTGAGCCGCATCCGTAATCTTTTCACCAGGCATAAACCGCATAGCCAAGCAGCGATTCGTAGAAAATTCCAATGGTCGCGGGATCTGTACATGGGTATTCGTGCGAAAATTATTCCAGGCTTCATGCAAATGCTGCAGTTCGGTTCCCAGATCCGTTTCCTGACGCAGCAGCGTCTCCAACGCATCGAAGGTTCGGCGATATTGAATTCTTGGGAGCTCCAGATCGTCGCAACGTACGTCCAACAGATCGGCTATCGATGCCAGAGAATTGAGTTCCGCTCTGAGCCGCGTCTCCATGTCCGGTTTCAGAATCTTGAGCATGGCGCGATCACGCCGGGGAGACCCAGGACGTTTCCATGTTGCCGGGATAACATACGCCACACTGGCTTCCATCGCATCTTCTGTTGACCACTCAATCTCGTAAGTCTTTATGGCATCGCCCAGCTCCTGGCGAACCGTATCATTTATCTGCTCCACATCGAATGAAGCGGGAAACGATTCCAGATATTGAAGCTGTGTGCGAACGGATTCGTCCAGCCTGTCATCACGCGCCAGGAGCTGCCCAATCTTGTKRRGSKYTKGMYRAYSATRYWRTMWYGCMAYMARAYYCTGWAWCKSYRSSRYATCYRRRWYKMSMTRYMTAWGYRWTTMRKCMWTYKYYSWTYGMRRRWTKYTTGTTACCTGATCCAGAAAGAAGCATAATGAATCCGAAATGATCGGTTTGTAATCACGATATTTATCTGGAATAAACGAGCTTACCCCCAACTCGATCATACTGGCAATGGGATCATCTGCTTTAGTATTTTTTTGTGTCGTTGTTGTCATATATCTCTAAATGAGAACGACGCCCGACGGTTCCAGATTCCCAGGGGCGCCATTCAAATGTTGTTGAAAATGGATCTATTTCAGAACCCGGCTCATCAGGCCGCCCGCATTGCGGACAAGCCATTTCGGCTGCAAGCGTACCCACTCTGTGGCGATGCGATTGTGTAGCCCGTTAATATGAACTGCACGACCCTGCATGCATTTCTTATAACCTTCACGGGCGACCGTGAGGGCATCCATCTGAAATGCATCGGGCAGCATATTATTCATCGTTTCCAGTTTCGTCGAATCCACGGCATCATTTATCATGTCCGTCTTCGTGTAGCCCGGGCATACTGCCGTAACCGTAACCCCTGTACCGCGAAGTTCCTGGGACAACGCCTCTGAAAAGGAAAGTACAAATGCTTTGCTCGCGCCGTAGGTAGCGAAACTCGGTGTAGGGAAAAAACTGACAATGGAAGCGACATTGATGACTCGACCGCTTCCTCTTTCCACCATGGCATCTATGAAAAGCTTGGTGAGATCCGTCAATGCCACTACATTAACCATCACCAGATTCATCACATCTTCGCGACTYTGCTGRTGGAACGGATCAAGCGTGGCAAGACCTGCATTGTTCACCAACACGTCAACGTCGATGCCCTGCCCCTCTAACTCATCGAAGATTTCCTGCGGTGAATCAATCTTACTCAAGTCCTTCGCAAGTACCCTCACCGATATCCCGAAGTCCTCCTCAAGTTCGCTTTTTAGTTCATCCAGCTTAACAGCGCGACGTGCAACTACAACAAGGTCGTAGTCGTTTTCTGCAAAGACCTGCGCAAAGGCGCGGCCGATTCCAGCAGATGCGCCGGTAATCAATGCAGTGCGTCGTGAAGTATCCATGGTCAATTCCTTCCGTCGAAATAAGTATAGGCGCTCTAGTTCGAGAAAATCTGCTTAACTACTTCGCGAGAAAAATCCAACGCCGCGCGTTGTCCTTTTACTACACGCTCAACACCGTCTTCTGCCAGATTAGCCCACTCATTATTCTTCTGCGTATCTTCTTCGGTATCGGTGTTCTCCGAAGCAAATTTCTCAACTGTTACATCGGTTTGTTCCTTGGCAACATCCAGAATCTGCTTGGACGCTTCGATAACATTTTCAACACCGTCATACGCGAAGTCGGAAAGCGTATTCTCAGTCTCAGCATCGTCCGTAATAAGATCACGATTAGCTTTAACATACGACGCGTTGATTTCCAGGAAACGCTCCTGAGTTTCAATCACGTTACGGATAGCCTTGCCCGTATAGCGAGTAGCACCGCGCATGAGACCAGCAGGACGCAGTCCATAAACCCGTTCAAGACCTTCCAGCATCAGCTTGCTCTGCTTTTGACCCAGGTTAATCATTTCTTCCTGACCGTCAAGAAACCGAACAACACTGTTCTTTGCCAGTCCACGAAGCTGTTTACGTGAAGCTGATTTCTCCACGGCTTCTTCTTTCTTCTGGATGCGCGCTTCGATGCGACGCTCAACACGTTCTTCTGCAGCATCCAACATACCCTTTTGGATGCTGGCAATGCGCTCCACACCGTCCTTGGTAGCATTGATTACAGCCGCGCCAGTGTGATTTTCTTCCATATCATAGCGATTTTTTACGTAATTCGCTGTGCGATCCGTCTGCTCAACAACCGCATCAATGGCGATTTTCTGGGCCTTTACTACATTCCGAAGCCCTTTTTGAAGGTCACCAGCTTCAGTGGTAACTTCTTCGTTTTCAATGACTTCCGTCTCTTCTGCGTCGATAGTGCTGGTTTCTTCTGACATGATAGTATCCTCGTTTATATGGTGAAGGTTTAATGTTGCAGTGCTATATTGCAACGCAGCATAACCTATTGCGAAATACCTTGTCAAGCACTATTTTACATGATATACTCCCGATGTGCAATACAGCATAAAGCTGGTGTGCGATGCAGTACAACTTGGTGGATATCGTGATTATTATCAAAAAATACCGAAATCGTCGTTTATACAACACTTCTGAGAGCCGTTACATCAATCTCGAGGATGTGGCYGATTTRGTCCGYAAYGARGAAGAATTCGAAGTWCGYGATGTRACTACCGGTGACGACATCACCCGAATCGTGCTGACCCAGGTCATCATGGAAGGAGCCAGGGATAATGAGCAGGAAATGCCCATCGAGTTTCTCCGGCAAATGATTTCCACGTCTGGACGAGCTCGCCAGGAACTCATGGCCCGATACACCACCTTTGTATCAGGACTCTATCAGCGCGCTCAAACTGAAATCCGGGACCGTTTTCAAAACCCAGACGAAGACGGTGAATCCAGTCCGATGAATCCAGTAGAAGCATTTCAGCGTTTTGTTCCCCCTGGCACACTGGAGTCCTTATGGCCATCCGCGAACCGTAATACACAAGAGAAGGAAGCCGCGCCATCCGATACCGCTTCGGAACTCCTGGCGCTCCGAAAAAAACTCGAAGAATTGGAAGCGGCCATGAATAAGCCGGCTTCAGAATCAGCTGTCGAAGAAGTGACAGCCAACGAAGAAGGAAATTAGTCATGGTAGACGACCAAGATGCAATCATAGACGATCCCAGCGACCTTCGCGCTCCGAATCTGCTCCTGACCATGTTCGAGCCTTCACGGGCTATTGCGGAAGCTTCGCTCCTACCCTTGAGCGCCGGGATGCTAGCCCGTGCCCCTCGCGGCGACGGACATCCTGTTTTAGTTATTCCCGGATTTACTGCCAGCGACTTATCCACTGCCCCGCTGCGGCAGTTCCTGCAGCGCAAGAATTTTGCCGTGCATCCCTGGAGACTCGGTCGTAATTTTGGTCACATTGACGACATCCTTCCGAAAATCCATGACCGCCTTATCGACCTGGCTGAAGAATACGGCGAGAAAGTAAGCATCGTCGGCTGGAGTCTGGGCGGCATCCTCGCACGCGAAGTGGCCCGAGCGCATCCCGACCTGGTACGGCAAGTGATTACGCTGGGCAGCCCCTTCGGCGGATCGGCGTATGGCTGTAACGTCATCTGGGTATACGACAAGATCAGCGGTGAACGTATCCGCATGCGCGGCGAAGAATTCTTTCAGTCCATCAAAGAACCGCCCCCGGTTCCCTCAACAGCAATCTTTACCCGATCCGACGGTATTGCCGCCTGGAAAACATGCATAGAACTGGAATCGGACTGGACCGACAACATAGAAGTGCTGGGCAGTCATTGCGGACTGGGCTTCAATCCCGTCGTGCTCTATGCCATTYCCGATAGGCTGGCTCTCCCGGAAGACCAATGGAGTCCCTTCGACCGCTCAGGATGGAAGCGACTGATCTATCGCTAATCAAGCATAAACATTTTTACGGATTACCTTCCGCTAGTGTAGTGAAATAAATTCCAAGTGCTAGATTGCCCGACCTGCCGCCACGGCTGATGCCCAGGCCCACTGAAAGTTGWAKCCTCCCARCCAKCCGGTYACRTCCAKCACYTCKCCAATRAAGWAMAGRCYGGGYWSWTYCYGNGCTTNCCATGGTNTTTGGMGAGAGTGCTTTTGTATCTACACCGCCGCAGGTCACTTCCGCCTTGGCATAGCCTTCGGTACCTGCCGGATCAAGATTCCATTGCTGTAAAGCACTAGCCATCTCCCGTATCTTAGCGTCGGACATTTCTCCCAAAGGCCGATCCCATTTATGATAGTCGCAAAGCCATTGGGCAAACCGCTCGGATACCTGAGCTTTCAGAAAAGATTTCGCTGTTGATTTCGTGTCGTTCTGTTTTACCTGGAACAGTTCTTCCTCCAGCCGCATACCCGGAAACAAGTCTATAGTAATCGCATCGCCGGGTTCCCAATACGAAGATGCCTGCAATATAGCGGGACCGCTCAATCCCCGATGTGTAAAGAGGACACTCTCTTYAAATGTTATGTCACCCGCCGTTACCCGGGCATTAAAAGATATGCCCGGTAAATGTATTTGTTCCGAATCACCGAGCGTAAAGGGTACCAGCCCGGGCGTACACGGAATAATGGGAAGATGAAACTGCTTTGCAATACGATACCCCAGATCCGTCGCGCCCAGCTTGGGAATGGACAGGCCGCCTGTGGCTACGACCAGCGTTGCAGACGTAAATTCTCCTTGCGAGGTTTCGACGATATATCCATCGGTTTTCCTAACCCCTCTCACCGTACATCCGACGCGAATATCTACCTGCGCCGCCGCGCAATCATCCAGTAAAGCATCGATAATTTGCTGCGCTGACCCGTTGCAAAAAAGCTGCCCATGTTTTCTCTCACTGTAGGCAATGCCATGCTTCTCTACAAACGCGATAAAATCCGCTGGCGTATACCCTGCCAATGCCGAATAACAAAACCGATGGTTTTGCGAACGATAGCACGACGGCTCTACATGCAGATTCGTGAAATTGCACCGTCCCCCACCCGAGATTCGAATCTTCTTCCCCACCGTTTCATTATGCTCGATCAACAGCACCCGCCGTCCGCGCTCCCCCGCAGCAACAGCACACATCAACCCGGCGGCACCGCCCCCCAGAATTATCGCATCGTATATTTTATTAACATTGTTCATCACAATAAAAAAGAGGGTACCATATTCGATAAATATCATTACCTGAAATGGAGAATCGGGGAGTCAGGGTAGAATTTTCTCAAAAACAATATACTTCACGAGGGAATCACCAAATAGCATTGAAAATTTAGGATTCCACTGATACACTCATTTCTATAATTACAACGATATATGTTCCGCAACCCAAGGGGATACACAGTCATGCAAAAAAATATTCGTGTCAGATACACTCTCCAACTAGGTATGGTGGCTGCCATTTGTATTTTCTCTTTCATGAACTCATCGGCGGAGGGCAACAACGATACAACCGTAGATCCCCTCAACATGGGTCTCACACCCGATGCCGAAAAAGGGTTGGACATCCTGATGAATGTACCCATGGCGACTCCGGTCATGAAAGAGAAAGATCTGGAGCGGTTGTGGATGGTATGGGATGCCCCTTCTAAATTGATGGCGGCTGACGCCACTCCTGAACAACGACACGACATGATATTTGATCGATACGGATGGGCAGAACGGGTCAATGATACGACGGGACTGCCTTTGGGATACTTACCCGATGGGAAAGGAAATCTGGTCACCAATTGTTTCTCCTGCCACGGGGGAGAAGTGGGCGGAGTAACGATTCCCGGAGCGGGAAATGCCTATATCGATTTAACAACATTGGCAACGGATATTCGAAAATTAGCGGTCCTCGACATGGGGAGAGATCCTGACAAGGTGCCCGATGCCATGGCACCATTCAAGACTCCATTAAGCATACATCGCGGCACGACCAATGCTGTAGTTTTCGCTTCGGTGTTTGCAGGACTTCGCGATCCGGAACGAGGAAAACTGTACACCGAACATCCCGAAGAACTGCTTCATCACGATATGAATCCCCCTGCCTGGTGGAATTATAAGAAGAAGGAAATGATTTATGCAGACGCCTTCGCACCCAAGACACCTCGACAATTGATGCCGTTCGCTTTTTCACCGTTCAATTCATTGGAAAAATTCTACTCGTTTGAAGAAAACTTTGTACACATCCAAGAATACATCAACAAACTGGAGCCGCCCAAATATCCATTTGAAATAGATTCTGCACTAGCGAAGAAGGGTCAGATCGCATTTGATCGTGTTTGTTCGGAATGTCATGGCACCTACGGGAAGAATCCGACTTTCCCCAATAAAGTCATCAAGATTGACAAAATCGGCACCGATTCCCGTCGCTTGGAATCAATATATCTTAAAGATCGCGAAGCCACCAACGCCGGATGGCTCCAATATTTCGGTGAATATCCGGTTTTGCTGGAATCGAAAGGCTATTTGGCTCAGCCTCTGGACGGGATATGGGCTACTGCTCCCTATTTCCACAACGGATCCGTGCCGACGCTGTATCACTTGTTTAATATTGATGAACGTCCGGCAGTTTGGAAACGGTCAGATAACGGGTACGACAACGTACGCGTCGGCCTTGAAGCGGAATCGTTTGATAGCGTCCCGGAAACAAATACCGACCGTGAGCGTCGACTTTACTACGACACCTCCGTGGTGGGCAGCAGTAATCAGGGTCATACTTTTCCTGATGATGAATTGGATGAGGACGAGAAAATAGCCGTATTGGAATACCTCAAGACGTTATAGTGCGTGTTGCTTACGCTTGGAACATTCTTCAAAGTTTTGGCTTCACTTGTTCACTACAGGCGCGGTCTGCTCAGGTGTTGTAATGCCGGGCGGCAGTTCCATAATCTGTATTTTTCGGAAATGGATTTCTGCCCCTTCTGACTCAAGATTCAGATACCCTTTTTTCACAGATGCATTACGAACGCCGTTAACAAATTTCCCGTTGACCGACAATTTCACCACGCCATCCACGCAGACCACGACATAGGTGTTCCATTGCCCCTTGCCCAAACATCGGTTCTCCCGTGATTTACTCCGCTCGCCCCTGGGTGTATCCGGGATTGTAGTGAGTCCGTTTGCGCCGAAGAGTTCGCCGTGAACATAAGCAATGGGTTGGGGGTCACCATTTTTCTTTTTATTGATGTTCACCCACTCCAGCTCAAGCATCTGTATTTCCATGCCTTTGGGGAGACGACGTCCTTCTGGAACGGTGCCCTCACTCCACGCGAAGATGCCCGAATTGCCGCCGTATTCCATGTGCCGCCACTCCACATGTAAGATAAAATTCTCGTATTGCTTTTCGCTGCGCATCACTCCGATAGGAAGCCCGCTGCATATCAGGAGACCATCCTTCACAGTCCAGGTTTCTTCGCTGGTGTTCACATCCACCCAGCCATCCAAATTCTTACCGTTAAACAGATCCACCCATGTATAAGGCGCATCAACCGTGGCAGCACTTGCGGGGAACATAAACCCACCGGCGATCAGTATTCCTATAGCTATCCGTCGTAAAATGTTCATAGTGTACTTTCTTTGGTTTTCAGAGCAAAAAAGGTCTGTAAATTAGATATCAAGATGGTAGCATACGCATCAATTTCATACATTACGAAATACAGCCGTAAARTATCCGTCCGTATTCTATAATTGGGTTTGCTTTTCAATCTCGATTCTGGTTAAATCGACATCGCCTACTATTACTTAAACGGGAACCAGCTGCCATATTTACCGTTCCCTTCGTAGTAATCAAAATGGACCATCTAAACAGAAAGAGGATTACATGAAAACTACACGCCGATCATTTATCAAACAAGCCGCTGTTGTTTCCGCTGCTCCCTTCATACTTCCCTCCACCGTGTGGGGTGCTGAGACGAATCCCAACGACCGCATCGTCATGGGGTTCATCGGTATGGGGAGACAGAACATAAGCCTCATGAATAATTTTCTCTATCAGAGAAATTGCCAGGTAGTGGCTGTATGCGATGTGGATACCACGCGCAGAACAGCTTCCCAACAAACGGTGAATGAATATTATACCGCCAGACCGCAGAAAGGTTCTGCCGACTGCAAAGCGTATAACGATTTCCGGGAACTGGTGGCACGGGATGATATCGATGCCATCTGCATCGCGACGCCGGATCATTGGCATGCCATTATGACTATCGCGGCTCTTGATGCGGGAAAAGATGTGTATTGCGAAAAACCACTGACACACAATATTCATGAATCTGTTGCGGTAATGGCTGCCGTAAAAAGAAATAAACGTGTTCTACAGACCGGTTCCATGCAGCGATCCTCCAAAGTATTTCGCATAGCATGTGAATTGGTTCGGAACAATATTATCGGTAAAATAAGTCATGTGGAATGCAGTTTCGGCACTCCAGGAATCCCCTGCGATCTTCCCGAAGAAAAAATGGAGCCCGGACTGGATTGGGACAAGTGGATCGGTCCCGGCCCCATGCGCCCGTACAATTCCATATTAAGCCCGCGTGGCATACATGATCATTTCCCCAATTGGCGTCTGTACAAAGAATACGGTGGCGGCATGGTATGCGACTTTGGTGCTCACCACCTGGACATTGCTCAATGGGGTTTGGGGATGGATAAAAGCGGCCCAATAGAAGCCCATCCACCCGAAGATTCGAATGCAACCATGGGAGCCGTCCTGCGCTATAAAAATGGTGTAGACGTAATCCACAAGAGCGGGTACGGTATTCATTTCTATGGCAGTGATGGCGAAGTGAAAGTCAATCGGGGACGATTCGAGTTCTATCTTCACGGGAAAAAAATAGCCGGCTTCACCAGCAGGGAAGACGGTACGTCGCTGACGACGGAGCTGCTCCTGGTAGAAAAAGAATATTTGCACAATGCCCGGATTAAACTTTATGAAAGCCGGAGCCATACCAACGATTTCATTGACTGCATCCACAGTCGCAAACGCCCCATTACCAACGAAGAAGTGGGCGGACGCAGTGCCATTTGCTGTCACTTGCTAAATCAGGTTTATTACAACCGCGAATCTATTAAATGGAAACCGAAAAAAATGCGTTTTGCCAAGAACAGCGGCAACCCCGATTGGCTGACACGTCACTACCGTGACCCCTGGAACGTCGYYTAGTATNTTTTATCACACATCCAACGTTTTACTTTCAAGGATTAGAATATGAGTAGATGGATACAAAAGAAGAGCATAGTTCGGTACGCTCTGGTTATCGCAATGATCCTTTTCCTGCGGACGACCTCTGGAGAAGCCTGGGCGGTAGAACCGCTATCTATTAAAAGCGGGGATCGAATCGTTCTGGTGGGTCCCACATTTATTGAACGCGACCTGCGCTACGGGTGCATTGAGACCGTGATGACAGCGTACTTTCATGAATACGATCTAACATTCCGCAATCTCGGATGGAGTGGCGACAACGTATTCGGTATTGCTCGTGCGAGTTTTGATTCTGTGTTGAAAGGCTACGAACGCCTGATCAATCAGGTGAACGAGGCCAAACCCACCATCGTGTTCATGAGCTATGGTCAAAATGAATCCTTCAAAGGTGCGGCTGGCCTGGACGAATTCATTGCGGGCTACACCAAGTTGCTGGATGATTTAGTACCAACGAAGGCGCGTTTCGTGATCCTATCCCCCACGTTGCAGGAAAACATGGGAGCCCCCCTGCCCGACCCTGCTGTGCACAATGAGGATATCCGCCTGTACACGAAGGCTATCGCGAAACTTGCCAGCGAGMGAGAMCTTCTCTTCGTAGACATGACAAAAGTGCTTCCGGTTTCGAAGGAGATCGCAAAATCCCCCCGCACGGACAATGGGCTGCACTTCACGGAGGATGGGTATTGGCAAGTTGCTACCGGAATCATGGAAGAGCTCGGTTTCAAAACCGGCACACCCGACTGGAAGAAACTGGCGAATATTCGCGAAGTCATCAATGAAAAAAATAGACTCTTTTTCCTTAAATGGCGTCCACAAAACGCAACGTATATCACCGGATTCAGGAAACACGAGCAAGGCAGACACGTTGCCGAATTTCCTCAGTTCGATCCGCTTGTTGCCGAGCAGGAAGCTAAAATCGCAAAACTTCGCCACGAAATATCTCAATGAGGAACGCTGATCCAATGAATTTCACATCGTCACTTTTTCTTCGCCCCCTTATCGCATTCACGCTTGTGGCCGCCGCAGTTTCATTCTCCGCCACGGCCCAAGACACCCTGCTTACCATCCCTAAACCAGACGTTACGAAAGAATTGGAAGGATTTACCGTTGCCGATGGATTCGAAGTAAACCTCTTCGCATCCGACCCCATGATCGCCAATCCCATAAACATGGATTGGGACGATCAGGGGCGATTATGGATCGTGGGCAGCGCAGTGTACCCTCATATCGCGCCGGGACAGGCCGCCAGTGATACGATTACCGTCATACAAGATACGAACGGCGATGGCGTAGCGGACACATCATCGGTTTTTGCAGATAATCTATTCATTCCCACAGGCGTCGCATACGGCGATGGCGGTGTCTACGTGGCGAACAGCACCGAAATCCTCCACCTAACTGATACCGACGGCGACCTACGGGCAGACAAGACCCGTGTTGTTCTCTCCGGATTCGGCACAGAAGACACCCACCACATCGTTCACTCCCTTCGCTGGGGATACGAGGGCCTGCTCTATTTTAACCAGTCCATTTACATTCACACCCACATCGAAACACCCCACGGTCCGCGTCATCTGAATGCCGGAGGTGTCTGGCAGTATCGAACGGATACCATGGAGCTCGAAGTCTTTACACGAGGTCTGGTGAATTCATGGGGGCATCACTTCGACCTCTGGGGGCAATCCTTTCAAACAGACGGCGCGGGTGGTCAAGGCATCAACTATGTATTCCCCGGTGCGGCATTTACCTCCGCTAAAGACCGACCCCGTGTGCTTCGGGGACTCAACCCCGGCTCCCCGAAACATTCCGGCTTGGAGATTATCAGCGGTCGCCACTTCCCCGAAGAGTGGCGCGGCACGATGGTCACCAATGACTTTCGAGGCCATCGTGTTGTACGGTTCAAAGTCGAAGAAGACAACAGCGGCTACAGCTCCGTCGAACAACCCGAAATCCTCACRTCCAATCACGTAGCCTTCCGCCCCGTGGATGTGAAGATGGGACCGGACGGCGCGCTGTATATTGCCGACTGGTATAATCCCATCATTCAACACGGTGAAGTGGACTTCCGAGATCCCAGACGGGATCGCGAACATGGCCGCATCTGGCGCGTCACGAAAAAAGACAGCCCGCTTATTAAGCATCCCCCCATCGCAAAAGCCTCCATCAACGACTTGGTCGGGCTTCTGGACGAACCGGAGCAGTGGAATCGTATACACGCGAAACGAGAACTCCGCACACGGGATCGTGCTGACGTTGTTACGGCGTTGGAAAAAACGCTGCGAAATCTAAAGCCCAACGATACTGGGTACGAAAATGCACGGCTGGAAATTCTCTGGACCTATCAAACACTGGATATCGTCAACGAAAAATTACTGAACACCCTGTTGAATTCCTCCGACCATCGCGTTCGGGCTGCCGCCGTCCGTGTACTCTCTCAGTGGAAAAGCCGCATCAATGATGAGCCTGCCTACATAAACGTTTTGGCGAAAAAGACGAAAGACGACCATCCCCGTGTCCGCCTGGAAGCGGTGCGCGCGTTGGCCCGAGTCCAGCTTCCGGAAGCCGCTGATGCAGCCATGCAGGTCATGCAGCCCGGTATGGATCGTTTTATTGAGTACGCGCTCTGGGCGACCATGCGCGATCTGAAGGATAGCTGGTTGTCAGACGTAGATGATCTGAAATTTGCTGCTGATAATGAAAAAATGCTGTATGCGTTGAAAGCCGTGGATTCACGCGAGGCCGTCCCCGCATTGCTGAACACCTATCTTAACGCAAAACTCTCGCCGAAGCAGGAACGGGAAGCGCTTAAAGCGATCACAACTCATGCGAACGCGCAGGAACTGGGCACTGTCGTCGAGTATCTCTTGAGCTCCAACAATCAAAATGAGATAGATCGTGCCAAACAAATTAATATTGTCGTAGCTGCTTCTAAACGCCGAAACGTCAAGCCCCGAGGCGATCTGAGCGATATTAACACGTTGATACAAAAGGCCTCGGGTTCGCTGAGAATAACCGCAATCGACGCCGCAGGACAGTGGAAACTGGAGGATCAACGATCCACATTGGAAGACTTAGCCACACATGGAAAATCTTCGCTGGAACTCCGGAAGAGTGCCATGAATGCTGTGGCTGCGTTGGGTGGGGAGTCCGCCACAGAATTACTCGTAGGGTTGACCGCTCCCAAAGAGGACATGGAAGTCCGTATTGCAGCTGCCAGCGCGTTGTTATCCTTGTCACCAGAGAAAGCAGCTACTCAAACCCTTGCAATCTTATCGAATATTGGCAATCAAGATTCCGCACCATTGTATCGTAATTTCCTCCGGGCGGAAGGCGGGGTCGCAGCGTTAACGGCGGTATTGAAAGGCAAGTCGCTGCCCCAGGAAGTCGCGAAAGTTGGGGTGCGCGCCATTACATCTTCCGGCCGCGAACATCCCGATCTGGTGATGGCATTGAGCAGAGCGGGTAATCTGGACGATGGCCCGGAGGAGCTGACACCGAAACAGATGGCTGAGATGGTGTCCGCAGTTCAGACTCGGGGCGATGCGAAACGGGGTCGGGAGCAATTCAGAAAACTGGATTGTTTCCAATGCCATGCCATCGCGGGCAGCGGCGGTAAGCTGGGTCCCGACCTGACCAGTATCGGCGGGAGTGCTCAGATTGACTACCTCATTGATTCGAATTATTTTCCCAACAAGGCCATCAAGGAAGGCTACAATTCCTTGCTGATAGAAACAAAGAATGGCGACTTCTACAGCGGTATTAAAATCGCCGAGACGAATACAGAGCTGATTCTTCGTGACGCGACAGAAGATGAATTCCGAATTCCTCTGGACACCATCGATACACAGGAAGACGGCGGTTCGCTCATGCCCACCGGACTGGCTGACTCTCTACTCGAAAACGAATTTCTCGATCTGGTGCGCTACTTATCTGAACTGGGGCGCACCCCTGAATTCTCCGCCGGCACCAAACGATTCGCCCGCACCTGGCGCGTCCTCTCCGATACCGATGCGGCCAAAGACTATCTCTATGAGACCCAACCCGAAAAAGCTATCCAATCCCACGAGAGCTTGGAATGGGTACAAGCCTACAGCAACATCAACGGCACCATGCCCCTTAAACACGTCCCCAGCCTCCGCCATCGATACTGGCGCAAAGGGCACAGCTTCCTAAAATTCACACTCGAAACGTCCACAACCGGAAAGGCGGCCATAACGGTAACCCCGTTGGATGGTGCGCGCCTGTGGGTAGCCGGAGAACAGGTTGAACTCAGCGAAGTGAACATCCTGGACCTTCAAAGCGGACAAACTGAATGCATCCTCATCCTGGATCGCTCCCAAGCCAGGAAAGACATCAACGTAGAACTCGTCGATGATGCGCGTTCTACCATCAATGCGGCATTCCTCAGCGGACGATAGTTTTTTAACCATTGCGATATAATTTGTCAATGGTCAAAAAAGCAAGGGTGACTACATGAAGGAGTGGGTAACTATGCGATATCGGTATTCAATTTTAATTGTACTGATCATGGTTATAGCCAATAATGTGTCCGCACAGGTTTACTCCGCTCTGTGGGGCAAGGACGGTGAAAAATGGTCGGCTCAAAGTCGATTACCGGATTTTTCCTATGCTGGGTATCGACGCGGAGAAGCCCTCCTGCCAACGCCGTCCGTGACACACAACGTGCGTGATTTCGGCGCAGTGGGTGATGGAAAACACGATGATACCGCCGCGTTTCAACGCGCACTCGCCGAGGTTTCCTCCGGCGTGATCTTCATTCCGGAAGGCCGTTATGTCATTACGGACATGCTGGTAATTAGCAAGCCCAATATCGTAATGCGCGGGGCCGGACCGAAAAAAACTGAATTGTATTTCCCCATTCCTCTCAATGAGATCAAACCCAATTGGGGCGCCACTACTGGCGGAAAACGCACCTCCAATTATTCATGGTCTGGCGGTTTTCTCGGCATYCGCGGAACATACCAGAGTGCTGTACTGGCACGTATTTCCGAACCGGTTCAACGAGGCAAGAATACGATCATCGTGGACAATACGTCTAAGCTGGAAGTGGGACAAGAAATCGAAATTCGGATGCAAGACACACCGGACAACAGTCTAGCCAGATATTTGTACTCCGACGATCCCCGAAACAGTCTGGAAAAGTTGAAAGGGCGCGTCAAGACATCGTTGGTTGCGCGTATTACCGCAATCGATTGGAACGTCGTTTCGCTGGATCGTTCACTGCACTTCGACATACGTGGTGAATGGAATCCTACTGTAAATCGTTTCGCCCCGAAAGTGACAGATTCGGGAATCGAGGAACTACGCATCGTATTTCCTAACACGCCCTACGGTGGACACTTCAGCGAATTGGGCAACAATGCTTTTGCGCTCCAGGGCACTGCCCATTGCTGGGTGCGGAACATCCATATTCACAATGCGGACAGCGGCGGATTCGTGTCGGGAACATTCAACACCATCACAGGCGTGACCTATACTTCGGAACGCCGAGAGAACAAAAATCGACGCGCCACGGGACACCACGGCATAACACTGGGCGGAAGCGACAATCTCTTCACGCGCTTCGACTTTCAGACCAAATTCATCCACGACATGACCGTGAGCCAGTCCACTCGAAATGTTTTTTCAAACGGGCGCGGCATCGACCTCGCCATGGACCACCATTGCCACGCGCCATACGAAAACCTCTTCACCAATATCGACGTGGGGGCAGGTTCACGGGTATGGAAATCCGGCGGTGGCAAGGATTTGGGGGCGCATTGTGCCGGACATGGCACCTTCTGGAATATTCGAGCAGCGAAAGCCTTCGCAGCACCTGGATCAAACTTTGGCCCTTGGTCCATGAATTTCGTTGGCGTGCAGATGAACGCCCCTTCCAGAACCGATCCCGATGGGCAGTGGTACGAATTCACGTCATCAACAACAGAAACGATTAGTCCCGGAAATATTCATCGCGCCCAACTTGAGCGACGGTTACGCGGTACCCAATAGAATTTGGGATGGACACGGATACGAATAATCGACTCTTTTCGCAATAGGACGTTTTACTGAATTCTGCAGGAAAATACTGGCGGTGTTAAGAAACGCTACGAACTGATTCTCACCTGGATAAAGGGCATTTTCCCTGCCTGAGAACTCTCCTTGCTTCTGTTGATCTATGCAATCACTTTATTCTAGAGTGGGGGATGTCAGATCATGATTTTGATAGTCCCTTGGGGGATAGCTCTGGTCTTTTTGATGCGGAGCTGCGTGATGAGATCGTGAACAAGATTCACGTGGAAACGGTGCTGAATGAGACGGATATTTCGGTGCAGCTTCGTGAGCAGCGGATTCGTGCCGCTGGTTTTATTGGTGGGGGGCTTGTCGCGGCGGTGGTCGTGTTGGGCGTTGGATTTTTTGGAATCAAATCGATTCGTGCTTATATTGATGCGAATACGTTTATTGTGCGCGCGGAACATTATTCTTTCGCGGTGGGGGATCGCTATACCTATGCGGTGAGTCAGGATGGGGAATTCTTGCTTGACTCGTACCTCGTGGTTGAAGAAGAGATTGTCCGTGGTGAGCATTCGATTTTTCGTGTCGAACTGATCGCTCCCGGTGCGATGGATACATACTATTGGTCCGTTCGGAAAGATGGATTTTATCAATTTTTGAGTCCGGATGACGCGCATCCGCAGGTGTATATTCCCTTTCCGATGAAGTCGGGGAAGAAGTGGAAGGCGCTAGTCTATCCGAGTGATCGGTATAGTTATGCCAAGCAGGCAGTGAATACGGAGTTTCGAGCGGGTAAGGAAATGACGTTACAGCTACCTTATGGCGAGGTCGTTTGCATTGAGATTACGGTTCAGGAACCGGGCGAAGATGAAGTGCGGACTTTGTGGATAGCAGAGGAGGCACCGATCGCGAGGTTGGTGGTGGATCCGGATGATCCAAGTTTTGTGGCTGAGTTGAAGAGTATCGATAAGGTACCGAAGTGATTGAGTGCAGTATGTAACTACAAATGAACACTGGCGGTGTTAAAAGGCGCTACGAACAAATTCTCAACATAAATTCTCTGATCAACTGTCCATTTTTAAGCAAGCATTACACCGAATCACGCATGCAACGAATCGCACGGGCAAGAATGGAAAAATGATGGCGGAGAGGGCGGGATTCGAACCCGCGGTACGGAGAACCGCACAACGGCTTTCGAGGCCGCCGCCTTCAACCACTCGGCCACCTCTCCGCATAACGGATTTCCAYCATACCAAAACACAGTAGTCCAATCCAGAGACGGATGTACAATGTGAAAAAAAATCGATCCGCCATGATTCTCAGCGGCCCGGTATAAAGTTTAAATGGCGATATATCGGACTAGGGAATGGTTACCCATGCGTTGGGAGTACACTGTGCGCCCAGGGCGCGTCCCTTGGAGGAAGACTTGAATGCGTTGAAATCTTCTCCGGCTGGCGGCATCTGATGAAGTTCACCAGACCGGGCACGTTCAAGACGCTTCTGCGCGTAGACCCGTTCTACAGCGGTAACGGTCAGGTTCTGATCTTTATTCAGTCGAGCTACTTCTTTGTATAACGCTTTACGGTCTCCATTTTCCGCCGCGATGAGGCGTTGTACCGCGTTTGTTTTGTCAGCATCTCCAATTTTCTCCGGCTTTACCAACTCAAGCATCCCTCGATTGCTTTCTCCCACGGCGCCTTCCGCTTTAACCTGCTGCAACTCGCCATATCTCGCCTTCATTTTGTTGGCGATCTGCTGAATTCGCGGCGAGGAGTCTTTCATTTCCTGAGCATACGCCACCTGGATGGGCGAAAAGAGACCTCGCACAGTATCAAGCATAGAGGTGTTTTGACTTTCCGGYGCACCTARCCCCGGAAGCGTATCTGATTTCCCYTCWACGTAATCCAGAAAATCGTCRGCMTCTTCCTGGATATGTCGAATCGTCACAGTGATATTCGCATCAAAGGTATCTGGAATTACCACACATCCCACTACCAATAATACCGCCAATATAGTTAGACTGTTCGTAAGCTTTCGCATCAGGTGTTCCTCCTGCTTATTGTAGACGCAGTTCCCCCGGAAAAATTCACCYCGCCGCATTCGCAACGATGGCRTATACCTCTATTCTGCACAATTTACCTTTAGAAGTCCACATCGTTAATATTGGACTCCTCCAACAGCTTCAAGGATTGAATCAAGGCCGGTTTATCGATATCCAGGTTGATGGTCAGATTCAACCCGTTGTAATCCCGTGTTTTAATACTGCGCAATTCGGAAACCCCTTTAATCACGCTATCCACTAAGTACACATATAAGGTGGCTGAATCAAAAGGACGCTGGGGCGCTTCTCCAAGGAATTTTGCCACGGCTTTCTCAGCCTTCTTTGCGCCAATGCCCCGTAGGAGTGTCTGTGTCTGCATGATCTCTTCTACCATACTCCGATTCATGCTGAATCCTTCATTTGATTCAGCGTTCAGTACAAAGTCCAGCAACCCTTCAGTAGAATATGCTGCCGTAAGCGTTCCCGATGCCAGACCTGTCAGCTCTGTGCCAGGGGGTTGTACTTCTTCCGTGAGGTTGGCCAGATCGATATCTTCATACGACCCGTTCAATCTGATGGGCATCGTCTCTTCCAGTAYCCCCACTTCYGTATGACCAACAAATTTTCCRTCAAATATCTTYCCCTGYACCTTTGGAAGAATCATCTTGGTGTCCAATAAACGTACGTCACCGAAAATTTCGTGCATGCCAGCTCCAGCTGCAGATACCTCACGAATATTCAGTTTCCCCTTACCGTCCAATGAATCATCTTTGTAGATACCATCCAATTGCAAATTCAACCCGGAAACCGTCGCTGCATTTTCTGGCAAGATGATCTCTTCGGCGGTAATGTTTGCTTTATACGTCACCTGAATCGATTCGYTCGTGTAGGCCAWTTCTCCACTGACCGCTACCGTGCCCAAGGCCTGTGCCGCATACCCCATCTCCACCCCTAACGCCATATCACTTTCCGCAACATACATGGCTGTCACATTCGAGGACTCCGGATCAATTTCTATACCCGTCATCGTGAAACGCGTACCATCGCCGATAGCCACCGTAACTTCATCCGACGAAATTTCTCCCGTTTCCAAATTCGATACCATGATGCCTTTAACTACCATTTCCGATCCGTAGGGTAAAAGCCAGTCGCCATACCCCATATCATCCGACGACACCGTCAGCGGTATTTCTACATGATGATCTGCGCCCCGAACCTCTCCGGCAATGGACAATGTACCGAAGAGATCGTACCACCGCATGGGTTCGACCAACAGAGCCGTGTCCAATTCGACAGTAAACGATCCCTCGTAGGTACTCTCATCTGTGCTGCCTGACCAATCCACAAGTTCTGCGGCAAATTCTCCTCCCCGATCAATGACAGACAGTGTGGGAATAGACCAGGAATATCTATCCGCCGCAACAGCTACTTCTCCTAAAATAGACACTTCCTGCATGAAATAATCTTCATACTTTAATTCATATAAGGCTAAATCGGGGGTTATACGCAGGGATTCGTCTTCCTTCGCCATCACAGCATGTACGCTCCCCTTCATCTTTCCCTCAAATTCATCCGGCAAATCCACCCCAGCCAACACATAGGCCCACAGTTTCAGACGAATATTCTCCAGCAACACGTCCGCGCCATAATCTCCACTATCTTGGTAAAATCCTGCCCCTTGAAATACTCCTTTACCCAGGCGGGCATCCACATGGCCTTCCGGCCAGCGTCCACCCTGCGGATCTCCTTTCAGATCCATATCCAGAAACACCGGCTGCTGCCCATCACTGGATTTAGAATGTATGTGTACCACCGCCTCATATCCGGTGTCCGCCCACGCCACTTCCGCATTGCCGCCCAACGTATCAAATTGAAGCGTACGTAAAGTCGACTGGAAATCTTCCGGGGTCAAATCTATAACACCGTCCTTCGTCCAGTCAGACCAATTCAATTTACCTTCAAAGGAATCCACGTCTCCCGTCATGCGTGCATTCAGAATACGGTCTTCGCCGAAATCCAATTCCACCGTCGCATCCAGCGTATCTCCTTCGTTAAATCGTGCCTTCACCTGTATGTCGCCATCGAACAACGCGGCCTCACCACGCATAATATTCAATCCGCTGCATTGAACATCCACCCCGCCATCTATTCGGGCATACTCCGTAAGACTTCCGTGCAGCTTAGCCTGAGAAAAGGTGAGCGAATCGAAACTTCCCGGTAAAGGCCTTCCAGTCAGCACAGCTCCTTCCAGCACACCCGCATGCAGAACAGTCTGGTCACTTACCCACGCCCAGTCCGAAAGTACGCCATCTCGCAGCAGGACATTCACGAATCCCCGGCCCACAACCCAACCGGGAAACGCCATCGCGTATGATGTTTCCACATGGGTACCGTTATAACGTGCCGTCCAATCCATGTCCCCAGTCATGAAGATTGTCTGATCATCCCGCGTCACTTTCAGCTTCACATCCCGCCCTTTGGCGATTACTCCAATATCCTCCAACCCGACACAGCGGATATCCAACGAAACAGTTTCGGTGATCCCTTCATAGTCTCCCCATCGACCTTGCACCCGGAGCTGACCGATATGAATTTCCTCCGGCAGAAACGCCACGCTGGGGGCTTCATCGCTATCCTGAGCAAGATAATCCACAATAAATTGGTAGTTCGGCGAGTCCGGGTCGGAAGCATCTGGATACAAATCTAGCTGTTCGATCTTCAATTCCGGTAGAAAACGCCCATCATTTCCCCAGAGTTGATAGGACAGGGTAATTCCCTTTGCGGTAAACAGGGGATCATTCGCCTTCCGCGATGGCTCATCGGGATATACGGAAAGTTTCGAGATGGTGATTCGCTTGTAGGTCCCCGTAAGCTCCAGTTCGATTTCCGCACCCGTTAAAGAGCGGACTCCCCATTGCACCGCCAGGGCTTGCGGCCAATGTGATATCCATAGCAACGCACACACGGCTCCCGTCAGCACAATGAAACCTGCCAGACGTTTACGTGTCAGCACGATATCCTTTCCCCCGAAAGCAGCGTCACTCCATCACGACTATCTTCAGTTGTCCAATCATAGGAAGGATTTTTGTCTGCTCGAATAAATCCCCTTCGGCCAACTTAATATGCGTGGCATCGGCCACAGGCTGATCAAATGTAGGATCCACTTCTATCCATTTACCCACCCACACCTTCGCCCACTGATGGAAATAAAAACCCGGTCTCGGGTTGTCCACATAAATTAGCCCAGCCACTTCACGCGTGGGCAATCCTGCTGCTCTGGCCAAACCGATGTACAGCATACTGTGTTCCGTACAGTCGCCCTCCCGATTATCCAGCACTTCCAGTGAATTGGTGAGCCGAGCGGAAAATGTAGCGTGTACGTTCTTATACACCCAATGCACGAGCTTATCGGAAATTGCCTTGGCATCGGTTTCGTCTCCCACAATGGACTTCGCAGTGGCTACCATACGTGGATGATCACTCTGCACGAACAGAGACGGTTCCAGCCATTGCTGCACAGAGGCCTCGGTGATAGGCAATTYAGCAGGCGTAAAGCCATCCAGCGATTCCTTTCGTCCAATAAACGTGAACGAATCAACGCGCCTTTCCAGAAACTGACGGTCATCATTAAATAAATCTTCAGCTTTCAACGGCCCCTCAATACGCAATTTCAACTCTGCTCGGTTCCGAGGATTGGCAATGGCCTTGTCCAACATGGCCGCGTTGGAGATGATGGTATCGTTCGTATAGTGAACATCCTGAGCCACTTCCTTGGGCTCCAGCCGCATAGTAATAATGCCGCCCGCCACCTTGTCTTCCAATGTCGTACCATCTGCCAGTACAAAGGCTATCGACTCCAGATTCATCGTCGTCATCGTCGTTTTTATCTTAAAGACCGGAGTGGCAACGCCGTCTAATACGCGCTCTTCCATTCCTAATAGCGTGCTGGTACCCGTAATCTCCGCCTGGTACATGGGTTCAAACATGCTGAATGAAATGCTGGCACCCACCTTCGGATCGCCTTGCAGCAGCTCCATAAATTTCAATATATCCCCTACCGTTTCACTGGGCCGGGGAAACTCACGAACAGATCGCTGCCCACCCACGCGGGACTCCAGTACCATCTTGTCTCCCTGGACAACGGTACGGAATTCACTTGTCCCGGCAATATCATCTACCTTCGATTCGATGGAGACTAGCAAACCGTCTGTGCCGTAACTCCGCTTACTGTAAATTCGCATGTCTTGTTTCATACCAGCCATATTCAATTTGAATGAGGCATCTTCGATGATAATAACACTGCCATCAGCATCCACCTCCACACGGCTCATGGAGTACCCCACCTTTTTCCCGGTCATATACAACCCGTGCCAATGCTCGCCTTCCATATCTTTCAGATCCAGAGCCGAAGCCGCAGAGGCGACACCCAACACGACCACCACACCTATCCGAAACAACCATCGCATACATTTTCTCCCGTAAAATATCTTAATCCATTGTACAGTAAAACGGTTCCCTGCGCTTCGCACTCACTTTCGCAGAGTAAACCCCGGTATGGAATCGATATAACCCAGCCACTGCTCAAACATGTACACCGCCCATAAATGATGCCCTACCTCCACACGCCCCACGGCATGGGCATCCAACATGGAGCGCAGTTCGTCCTTATCCAGCCACGCGCCGCATCGACTGTCCGATCCCAATACCGTATCCCGGTACGCTTCCCCCRAATCCTCGCGAAACCATCGTTGTATGGGAATCGAAAAACCCCGTTTCCGTTGCTGCAAAACATTTTCAGGAAGAACACCACGCAATGCATGCTTCACCAGACGTTTCGATTCGCGCCCGTCGTATTTCAAATGAAACGGAACCGTGGCCGCAAATTCCACCATGCGATGATCCAGCAACGGCACCCGGGCCTCCAGCGAAACCGCCATGCTCATACGGTCCACTTTCGTTAAAATATCATCCGGTAAATAACGACGCGTATCCTGATACAGCATCCAGTTTTCAGGAGACATGGTGTCGCGAGCGAATAAATAGTCTTTTCGGTCATCAACCCGGGTTCCCAACAGCGCAACTCGTTGCTCATCCGTAAAACAGGTTTGTCGCCGTCGAAAACTTTCCTCAAAGGATAGTTTTGCATCCCCATGAAAGCGGCGCACCTTGTCCAGACCCGGTGTATGTGGCAACATCGCCAATCCCGCCCCCACCAACCCCCGCGCCGCAGCGGGTATACGTCGATACCGTGCCGCATCCAACGTACGATGCGCCCAGGTATATCCGGCGAATAATTCGTCGCCCCCGTCTCCAGACAACGCCACGGTCACCTGCTTGCGAGCCGTCTGCGATACCAGCCACGTAGGCAGCGCCGACGAATCAGCGAAGGGTTCGCCGAAATGTTGAGCCACCGTCGTAGCCATCTCCACCGCATCCGGCTTCAATAGTGCCTCGGTGTGATCTGTACCAAACGCATCAGCTACCTGCCGCGCGAAACCCAGTTCATCCGCATGGGCATCATCAAAACCCACGGTAAATGTCTTGATGGGACCTCCGCCTGTCTGCGTCATGGCCCACACTACCGCCGACGAATCCATCCCGCCGCTGAGGAACGCACCCAACGGCACGTCGCTGGCCATCTGACTTTTCACCGCTTCGCACAACAGTTCCCGGAATCGCTCCGCCGCCGATTCCATGGTCCACGATTCATCTATAGCATAGTCCGGTTCCCAGTAGGTTTCCCGTGTCACACGCCCCCGGCGATAGGTAAGCATCTCGCCGGGACACAATTTCTTCACGTCACGGAAAATTGTATGCGGCGCAGGCACATACAAATACCGAAAATAATCGTCCACAGAGGCAGGATCAATTTGGCCCGAACATTTTCCTGACTGCAACAAACCGTCCAGTTCCGAGGAAAAATACAGCCCATCCGCATGCTTTAAATAAAACAAAGGCTTTACGCCAAGACGGTCTCGCAGAAGATAAAGAGTTTCTTCTTTCACATCATAAGCAGAAAGCGCGTACATCCCGTTAAACTTCAATATGACATCTTTACCGAATGCCGCGAACGCCTCCGCGACTACTTCCGTGTCACATTGGGTGCGAAAAACTATGCCCTGCCGCTCCAGATCGTGGCGCATATCACGGGCGTTATATAGCTCGCCGTTGAAAGCCAGCACCCACCGTCCGTCGGCACTGACCATGGGCTGATGACCATGAGCCACGTCCATAATGCTGAGCCGCCGCGCCGCAATCCCTACCGAACCGTGTACCCAGTCCCCGGCATCATCCGGGCCGCGATGGATCAGAGCGTCGTTCATTGCACCCAGTACAGAGCGGTCCACCGACGTTTCAGAAGGCGCACCCGCTATGCCGCAGATACCGCACATAGGTCAGCCGCCTCCTTTACTGGTCAGCAACTCGGCGTATAACCCACGATAGTCATCAATCATTTTCTCCACGCTGAATCGTTCTCGAATACTACGGGCAGCGGCTTCTCCTACGGATTGCGCTTTATCTACATCATTCAAATACGCTTCTACCGCATCCGCGAAGGCTTCCGGATCGCGAGATGCCACCAGCGACCCCGTCACCCCGTCATCAATCAATTCAGGAATCCCACCCACTGCCGACGCCACCACAGGCGTGCCCGATGCCATGGCCTCCATCACCACGTTGGGACATCCCTCATTTTGTGATGTGAGAACCTTCACCGATAGCAGATGATACACATCCGGCAATTCGGAAATAGTGGTCAATTGAGTGAATTGATCGGTCAACCCTTCAGAGTGAATGAGTCTATTCACGTTGTCCTGCAACGGCCCTGACCCAACCAGCAAAAAGTGAATATCATTTCGCCGCTGACATAATATTGAAGCCATCTTAACGAATAATGCGTGATCTTTTACTGGAGCATAGTTCGCCACCATGCCCACCACCTGTTTTCCATCAGGAACACCCAAACGCTTTCCCACAATGCCCTTATCAGCGTTTGAAACGAAGTTTTCCGAATCTATCCCGTTATAAATCACGGTATATCGATCCACGGTTTCTTTTTCCTGATCGGCAGCAAAATCGGCTACGGCCTGACTGTTCGCAACAATGGCATCCACCATCCTATTGGCTTTCTGCTGTAATTTTATATGGCGAGTTTTTTTCCAATCGGCCAATTGTCGCCGACTGGAAATTACCACCGATACACTTTCTGATCGTGCAGCCTTATTAACCGTATAATCAAACCCGAACATAAAACTATGCACGATATCCGGTTTGTATATTCGGAATAATTTTCGTAATTTTGATCCCATGCGCGGATCCCAGCCACCACGCAAGTTCAGTACAAATACCTTCCCCAAACGACGCGCATCTCCCGCCCACGCCCCGTCGCTGTTGGTACAGACCACCATAATTTCGCAGTCCGACGACAGTTCACGAATGAGCGTCAGGAGTTGCCGCTCTGTCCCTCCCGCGCCCAACGACGGCACTACATAGCAGATTCGTCGCCTACTCATACCAACCCTTCCAGTAACGCAGCAAGTTTGGGAGCCCCTGTATCCAATGAATAATGTTCTTCTACGGTGCGACGACCCGCATCACCCAACGCATTTCGATAACTATCATCACGCAATGCATCCAGCGCCTCGCGCCATTCCGCATCGGAGTCTGCAAACAAACCGTTTTTCCCATGCTCGATAATATCCAGGGCCGCCCC
This sequence comes from Candidatus Hydrogenedentota bacterium, assembly GCA_002746185.1. Lineage (GTDB taxonomy): Bacteria > Hydrogenedentota > Hydrogenedentia > Hydrogenedentales. The sequence goes on along the minus strand of NVWG01000009.1, from coordinate 4,061 downwards.
ATAAGGTGTAGCCACGCACGGCACACCACACGCCATATACTGCAATGCCTTTAACGCGCACTTGCCTCGCGTCCACTCATCCTTTTTAAGCGGCATAATCCCCACACTCATCTGTTGCAGTGCATCCACTTCATTTTCCAGGCTCCACTCGCGCCGGATTGCGCTTTCCAAACCCTGCACGGGATTGCCCGCACCAATCAGTACCGTCTCTGAATTCTCTAATTGCCTCAAAGCATTTACCGCCACTTTAAGATGCGCCGCCGTACTGGGATTTCCCATCCATCCTACCCGATAAACGTCATCCCTTTTATCACCTGGGCAAAATCGTTTCGTATCCACCACCGTAGGAAACAGCACGGCCTTTTTGCCGGCCACCAACGCGGCTTCGTCCCGCAGCCACGCGTTCCCTGCCAGCACCAGATCCGCCTGAGCCATGATTCGCTTTACTTGTGGCCGACTCTCCAGCATAGACCACGGTGCTCGCAACGAAACGGGCGGAGAAACATGTACCGCATCATCAATGTCATACACCAGCCGCCCTGCTCGCCCACGCAGCAGCCGATCCAGCCCCCGGACATATATAGTGGCGATGGCTTTCTGCAAAAACACCACGTCATACTCCCCGGCTTCCAGTATCTGCCCGATCCGGTTCCGCAATTCCCGACCGWGRKRSGSRKWRMYKKWKTTYGATTTCAGTGYTTCAAATTCCCGYGATGACAACGCACTTTTRACKGTRCAGTCYATCCCKYGYGCYTCCAGATGCGRGAYRAACTGGAGTACACGGTATCGCGGACTGGCTGCCGCCTCGGGGTACAGTGTTAAAAAAAGAACGCGCATATCAAATGGGTTTTACCTGTTTATGGGTGCCAGTTTCTCAACTGTTTCTACAATGGATTCCAGCGATATGGTCGACATGCAGTCGGAAATTTTCAGCGGACACACCCCGGGACGTTCCATCGCCCCCTCACGATTCCAACACCCTTGGCATTCCCGGCCGTTTCGTATGGAGTGCAAACGCGGATCATTTTTTACCACTATTCGAGGTTCCGTAGGGCCAAACAACGCCACTACCGGAGTCCCCGCCGCCAAACTCAGATGCATCAGCCCAGAATCATGGGCCACCGTCAACGCAGCCTCATGCAGCAGCACTGCCGCGTCCCGCACATCGGTCCGCGCTACAAACGACGTACCCGCATCAATCGTTTCTCCGTCCTGTCCCAAAACGATCACCCGATAGCCGCGCAGCTCCAATGCCTGTCCCAGAGCATTCCAGTTTTCCTTGGGCCATTGTTTCGTGTCCCACGTAGCCCCGCGATTGAGTGCGATAAGCGGCGTATCTCCCGTGGAGATTTCCTCCAGCAGCGGACTATCCCAATTCTCAAAATACAGCGCGGGACGCCCCGACATGAACTCCAACTTCATGTGATCTTCATAATAGTCTTGTCGATTCGTAAATCGATCTGTACCCCGCAACAGCACATACACATCAGGATCTATTTTTTTATCATTCACAGAATCCACATGGGGGTTATTCTCAAGCAGTTCGGGATAATTACACCACACCGCCACCCGATCGCCTCGCTCCCCATCTAAATGACTTTTCCACAACGCGTCGTATACCGGCAACGCCATAATTTCGTCGCCCAGTCGCCACTTGATTTCCAGCAGAACCACCAACGGCCCTTTATTGAACATGGCCTTATACACCAGCCGCATGACATGGTACGCCTTCATCAAGCGTCCCTTCACCGGGCCCATGCGCTCGTAGTATGTGGGTTCTCCTGACTCGGGCATCACGACACCAGCTTTCGAAAATGACGTTTAAGGCTGGTCACATATCCATCCAGAGAAAAATTCGTCTCTACACGTTTCCGACCTGCCGACCCTCGTTCCTGCCGACGATCAGTATCCAGCACAAGGGATTTCAGACATTTAGCCAGGCCTATAAAATCATTGGGGGGACACAAGTCTGTCGCATCCCCTGCTATCTCGGGAATCGCCCCGGATTGCGTCGTCACTACGGGCACGCCGCACGACATGGCCTCCAATAGTGACATACCGAACTGCTCCTGCCACCCCGGCACGGTAATACTGGGCAGCACAAATACATCCGCGCAGTTGTATACCTCCGGCATCTTACTATAGGGAAACGTGTCCAGGAACGTACAGCGATCTTCCAACTCCGTGCGACGAAGCAGAGCGTCTATTCGATCTTTTCCCGGCCCTTCCCCCACCACCGCCAGCCTGAATCGTACATCCTTCATATCCGAATCGCTCACCAGTTCTCGTAACGCCAGTATTAGATAATCCAATCCCTTACGAGGCAGCAGCCAGCCTACAAAGAGGATCACAAACTCATCTTCATCAAGCCCGAAAGCTGCGCGCTCCCCCGACCCGGGACAAAAATGCGTCTCATCAACCCCCGGCGGTACCAGCGTCACTTTCTCCGCTGATACACCTTCCAGTTCAAGTACCCGCCGCGACCATTCCGTATGCACCAGAAACGCATCGGCTTCATTCACCGCCCGGCGTTTCATTTTAACGCGACGCTCGGTATCTTCATTATTAAAAGGGATCGTATCCCACACCATGAGACTCACCGGGGTACCGTTATCCCGTCGCGCATCCAACGCCTGCTCCGTCCAGTCCGTGAACAATTCCCATGACTGAATCACATCGAATCCCGCCAATCGATCTGCAAAAGGGACAATGCGCGGCTCATATCCGGTGTAGCGTTCTTTAATCTTATTGGACACGCGTTGCAGGGCAGGTCCCGCTTGCGTATCAAATGCAATAGTCTCGTAGGTAAATCCCAACTCCCCGTCATCACGATCTTTAAAATACGCCTGCACTTGCGAGTCCGCGCGAAACGCCGTAACATCCACGTCGTCGCCCAGCCCATCAAAGGCCTGCAAGTGCCACGGGTTGAAGCGGTTCCCTTTCAGCAGGGCCAGCTTCACGCGCCGTCCCCCCAGAATCGCTCTTCCAGCACCTTCCGCATGGCTTCCCGATCCKTCGGCACGTCGATATGCTGTTCCCGACACTTGACCTCGTATTCGTCCAGCGTACAAATCACCCGGGCGGGATTCCCTGCCGCCACYACATTCGGCGGCACRTCTTTCGTCACCACRCTCCCGGCACCCACCACGGAATTCGGTCCGATGGTGATGTGGGGCATAATCGTCACGTTTACGCCGATGTAGCTGTTCTCTTTGATATCGATGGGACCGAAGCCCGTGAGCGAATCGTATTTATGCTGAAAAATCGTATTCGCGTTGTSGGTCACGAATGTCACGTCCGGCCCAATCGCGCAATTATCGCCAATACGAATCAGCCACGGCTCCGGCGGAAAATGTACGGTATATACTCGGCAGTTCTTCCCCAGCCGCACACCCATAGCGCGGAGGGTAGCGTTCACCGTCTCCTCGGAGCCCAGCCGCAGCTTCAACTTCCGCCAATAATGTCGGATATTCAGACCCATTAAATCTCCATCTTCCAAAACAGGTGCAGACTCGACCCCGGCCATACGCGCACCGCCGCCGGACCCACTGCACCAAATAACTTCTGCAATCGAAACTGTATCGCTTCAGGCATTCTAGGGTGATCCGTCCAGGGAAACAAACCCAGCCCCACTTCCGGCCCGTGACCCACCGCCGTAATCCGCTTAAAACCTGCCGCACCGAACCATCGACGCAGCTTCCGCGCCGTCAACGGGGTCTCCAATTCCTGGGGCTGCCACCGACCAAACGGCGCCCACGTATCCTTCTCATACCACCCCAGACCTTCCCAAACCTTCTTCACCACGCCCGCCACATTCCCGTAATTCGGTGCGGACAAATAAAAATACCCCCCCGGCTTCAACACACGACGAAACTCCCGCGCCGCCTGCTCCGGATCGGGAATATGCTCAAACGCATCAAGACAAAACACGCCGTCGAAAGATCCATCGGGAAATGGCAGCGCCTGRGCATCCGCGCGCGCCAATCGAAACCCCTTTCGACTCACCACGAAGTCCGCCCCCGTATAATCGCCGCCCAGCTCCCGCACCACATCGCCCGTAT